>CAITNQ010000450.1 GCA_903893785.1 uncultured Gemmatimonadota bacterium | reverse complement strand
GGGCTCATAACCCAAAGGTCGTAGGTTCAAATCCTACCCCCGCTACCAATCATGTGAAAGCGCAACCTCTTGCCAGACAAGAGGTTGCGCTTTCTTTTTGCCTGGGCGGCAGGGGGCTCGTGCGCACCCCACGTGCACGCGGCGCAGCCACTTCGGGCGTTTGGGGCGCGCCAGCCGGTCGGTGCCGTGCCGACCCGATCCAGGACCTGCGCGCCAGACCAAAACCACGCGACCCGGCGCCCTGCGCCGGCCGGGTCCCGCCGCTCACCCCGGTCCCCTGCATCCATAGCGTGCCCTTGCCGGTTCCCTCGCCGCCGCGCCGTGGAAGTGCCCCGAGACACGCGCCACACTTCCATGGCCTCGGGCCATCGTAGCTGACAGCGCCGCCTGAAGCGCCGCCGCAGCAGCGGCGCCCTCCCGGCGGACGATGAACCCGCCGCCGTTCCCATCGGCAGGCGACGGAGGCCGGGACGCGCGGACGGACCGTCATTCGTTCCGGGCCAGGGGCATCAGGCAACTCCGGACGGGGGTGATTTTCCGCCCAGCCGCCGCCGCTGCCCGCCACCGCGCCGGCAGGCCGGCGCCGCCTCGCCAGCCGGCTTGGCTTGGCGGCACCCCCCGCTGCGGGCTGACCAACAAAAACGGCAGGCCTTCCGCCGGCCGGGCCGCTGGTCAGCATCGGTACCGGCGTCCAAATAAACAGCAGGGGGCGCGGTCCGGACCGCCGCCAGCAGGCCCTGCGGACGGCCGCGTCAGCGGCCGCCAACGCCGAGCGGCGGCCCCGGCACGCGCAACCGGGCCGGCCAACGCGGACCCACACGGCCCTTACCGGAGTGCCGACATGCAACTGCGGACTCAACCCACAACCTGCCTGGCCCTGCTCTGCACCGTCTTGTTGTCGGCCTGCGATCGGGGTCCGACGGCGGCCGTCGCGGCCGGGGGCAGCGTCGATTCCACCGCATCACCCGCGCCCTTCGTGCTTACGAGCCCCGCAGTGGCCGAGGGGGGCGCCCTGCCCGCCGACTACACCTGCGATGGCAGCAGCGCTACCCTGCCGCTGGCTTGGAGTGGCGCCCCCGCAGGGACCGAGGGGTACGCGGTGGTCATGCACCACGTGGCCAGTCCGACGGACATCCATTGGTACTGGGTGCTCTACGACATCCCTGCCACCGTGACCACCTTGGCCAGGAATGTCGCCGGGGTCGGCACCTTGGGCACCAACAGCGTCAACGACCGGACCGGGTACTCCCCGCCCTGCTCGCAGGGGCCGGGAGACAAGAGCTACACGTACACGGTCTATGCCGTCTCAGGTCCCGTGCACCTGACGGTGCCCAGTTCGCAGGTAACCCGTGCGGTGTTGCTCGCCGCCATCAGCCAAACCACGCTCGACAGCGCTGCTTTGCACGTGACCTACGCGCGGCCCTGAACCCGCATCGCGACGACGACGCTCGACCGCGGCTGGTAACCGCCAAGCCGCCTTGAGGAAAGGGGTGGAGCAATGAAGACGAAGTGGATCCCCCTCGCACTGCTGACCGGAGCATGGCTGACGGCCTGCTCCTCGGACAACCCGCTGACCAGTGACTCCGTGACGTCTCCCACAGCCTCAACTGACAGTTCCGCCAGCGTCCGTCCCGACACGACGAAGGTCGATACCACCAGCACGCGACCTGATTCGCTGGGGACCGGCGGCGGCACGCCACCGGCGGAGGCATACGCTGCCTGCGTGGGCAAGGACAAAGCAGCCGCGTGCGAGTTCACCTTGGCGAGCGGCCCGGAAACCGGGGTCTGCGAAACCGTCGAGGGCGCCCTGGCCTGCTCACCTCAGCACAGCCAGAACCCATCCGGCCCCACGTCGCCAAGCGCCGCGGCCGAGGCCTACAACGTGGAACAGGCCGTCTCCTACAAGGCCCAGGGGATGACGATCGCGTTTGACGCCCTGGCGTTCCTCACCGGAGACTTGGGGGCTGACTCGTTCTTCCCCCCCGGCAAGGTGGCTGACTTCTGGGGGTTCCAGTACCTGCGTGACAACGACCCCAGTCAGATGGGCCACGCCGGGGCCTTCCTTACCAGCGCGGCCATGAACGTGCTCAACACCCTGACCGCGGCCCAGCGCGCCCGTCTGGTGGCCCTGGCCGAGTCCCAGGTGCAGTCGATCGACGCGTATGGGTACCGGCGTTTCGTGTTGATGGACGCCTTCCGCCGACTGCTCGAGGGCGACCTGCCCGCGGGAACCACGGGCTTGAGTCGAGCGGCGGTGATCGACTACTCCGCCCAGCTGTATGCCTTGGACGGTCAGATCAGTTACGAACGGGCGGAACTGATGGGCGCCCTGATCAGCTCGCTGGACACCACCCAGCGCGCGGCGCTGGACGCCATGGTCGGCAAGGGCATGCTTGAATGGCCGACGGCCGACGAACCCGCGGACATAGCCCATCTTGACCGCACGGCGAAGGTAGCCGTAATGACGTATGCGGCCGACATGTTCAGTTGGTATGCCGGCTCGGTGGAGGCAGACGTGTACTTCTGCCCGGAACGCCATGGCACCTACTTCGGGTCCTTCTACCTGAAAGATATCCGCGCCATGAGTGACCCCACGTATGCCATTCCCACCGACATGACGGGCAACTTGGGCGACGCAATGCTGGCCAGCCTGGAACCGGCGCAGGCACAGCTGATCAGCGGCCTGGTGGACATCCAGCGGCCCTCGCTGCTCAACATCGTGGCCACGCGCCGGCAGGTCGCTACCCAGTTGCGCCAGTTCCTCAGTGGTGGTACGGCAGACCCGGGCACTGTCGCCGGGCTGATGCAGCAATACGGCTCGCTCGATGGCGAGATCATCTACCAGTTGGCGACTCACTTCGCGGCCGTGCGCAGCAGCCTGAGCGACAGCCAGAAGACGCAGTTGGCGGCCATGCGCCTGGAGCTGTTGGGCGAACTGGCGCATCCATCCGGGGCCTACCTGTACTCCCAAGCCATCCCAATGCCGGCAATCCCCAGTTCCGACGGGCTGTTCGAGTAGAGCCACCTGAACCGCATCCAGCCAAACCCAGGGTGCCTTTCGCCGTGAACGACACCGACGGATCCGCCAGCCACGAACCGACGCGGCCCTGCCCGGCAGCAGACGAGCTGCTGGAACCGCTCAGGCAAGGCGATGCTGCGGCCTTCGGTGCCCTGGTGACGCAGCTGCAAGACCGCGTCCTGAACATCGCGTACCGGTTTGTTCGTGATCGCCAGGATGCGGAGGACGTGGCGCAGGAGGTTTTTGTCGAGGTCCACCGGTCGCTCCCCGGGTTCCGCGGCGAAGCCCAGTTGAGCACTTGGATCTACAGCATCGCCGTACGGAAGTCGCTCGATGCGGTGCGGCGGACGAAACGCAAGCGCAGGTTGGGGCAGGTTCGCCGCCTGCTCCGCCTCGAGGAGGCCGAACCCGAACTGCCCGCCGCCCATGGCAGCGACCCGCTGACCGGACTGGTCGACGCAGAACGGGTTCGGCTACTTGAGGAAGCCGTGGCATCGCTCAAGGAAACGCAACGGGTGGCCATCACACTGACCAAGTACGAGGGATTGAGCTACGCCGAGGTCGCGGCGGCGATGGAGACGACCATACCGGCCGTGGAGTCGCTCATCCACCGTGCCCTGGCCAATCTGGAGAAGAAGCTGCGGCGGCACTACGCCGACCTGGATTGACGGAACCAACCGCGGCCGGGCGCCGCGGCGCCGGATCAGGTTCGCGCACCGAGACGAGGCAACCATGGATCAGAAACGCGTTGGGCACGAAGTCGAGCAGACGCTGCAGTGCTGGGACCAGGCCGAACGGTTGACCGCAAGCCCGTTCTTCGCCACGCGGGTGCAGGCGCGCATTCGGGCGTCATCGGGGCGGACGGCCCGGTTCGGGTTCGGGCCGCTGGTCCGGCCGGTAGCCCTCGGCTGCCTGCTGGTGGTGAATCTGCTCACCGTGGCCACCTATCTGCGGCCGCCGGATCAATCTACGGCCACCCGCCAGGAACTCCTGGTGGCTTGGGCCCAGGAATACGCGCTGTACGCCAGCGATAACGCGTTCTGACCGGTACAGGGAGGGTTCCATGGCGGGCAATCGGAGGCTGTTGCTCTGGGTCATCGGCCTGTTGGTGACGCTCAACCTGATTTCTCTGGCGGTCATGTGGCTCCACCCTTGGGCGGGGTCCAGCGCGGTCAGTGCGTCCACCCGCCCCGACGAGCAGGCTATCGGCCGTTTCCTGCAGTCTGAGCTGGCCCTCAGCGACGAGCAGGTGCACCAGTTCAGGCAACTCCGGCAACGGCATGCTGAGCAGATTCGGCGCCTCCGCCAGGAAATCAACGATCTAAAGCAGGAGCAGTTATCGCGGCAACTGCTCGAGGCAGCACCTGACACGGCAAGGGCCCAGGAGGCGGCCCGAGCGATTGCCCAGCGCCAGTTCGAGCTTGAGCTGTTGACCTTCCACCACTTTGCGGAACTGCAGACGCTGTGCGGACGCGAACAGGTGGACAAGCTTCGCTCGCTGCTCCTGGAGCTCTTCATGGGGCCCGGACGCAGAAGCCCAGAAGGCAATGCGCCGCCGACGCAGGTGCAGGTGCCGACCCCGGGTGGCGTGCCGCCGGCACCCGGGGGCCCGGTGTCGCCCACGGCGTCCGGCGGGCTCGTGGTGTCGCCCGACGACCGTCAGGCGCCGTCGGCGCAAGACGGCGGAGCCCCCCCAGTACAGCAAGGCCAGGTCCCGCCGCCCCGAGATGGCAAACCGTCGCCGCCACAGGACGGCCAGCCACCGCCGCCGCGGGAAGGCCAGGAACCCCCGCCACCGTCCGACGGCCAGAAACCAGCGCGGGACGGTCAGGCCCCCCCGCCACCGCGGGAAGGCCAGGCACCCCCGCCACCGCGCGACGGCCAGGCGCCGCCGCCACGCAACGCCGAGGCGCGGTAACCAAGCGGGCGAACAACCGAACGCGGCCCCGGGCGCCGGCTTTACGGCCGGCAGGGGCGGGAAGGCGCTGGCGCGAGGGCAACCCACGCCAGCGCCTCCTTTTGGGCGCCGCGGAGGCTATTTGCCGTAACCACGGAAATGACCCGCAGGACCCGCCGCCTGAGGGCGTCTCAATGTCAGTGCCGCGACGCTGACCCTGAAACCACGGAGGCGCCCATGAACCGCGCGACTCGTCCCCTTCTAGCCCCGCTGCTCGCCCTTGGCCTGATCGCCGCGGCCTAGTCGCAGACTGCACCGGCAGCCACCCAGGCTCCGCTGCCGTCCAACCAGACCGCGGTCACAACCGAGCAGTTGACGCGGGTGAAGACGATCCTGGCCGCCTATGACAGCACCACGCTGACGGCCGCCGATGCCAAGGCGATCAACGAGGCCTTCCGAGCGGCCGGATTGCGCCAAGGGCCCGGCCTGCAGGCAGCGATTCGCGCCGCCGGGTTCAGCCCCGAACGCATCGGCGCCCTCGACCCACCGCCGAACCGACCCAACGCCGACGCCTCTGGCGCGGCTTCACCGCGGCGTGACGATGCCGCTGGCACGTCAACGCCGACAACGAACGCCGCGCCTGGCATGGACCGAGCCGCAGACCGCGGGTATTCGATCGAGCAGGCCATCTCTGACCGGGCGCAGCTCAACACCATCGCCTTCGACGGCTTGGCTTTCCTCACCGGAGACATGGGCTGCAACACGTTCCTGCCACCGGGCAAGGTGGCGGATTTCTGCGGCTTCCAGTACATGCGCGACGTTGACACGCGCGGCCTGGGTCACAACACCTCCTTCGTGCCCCGGGCCGCCAACAGCGTCCTCCGCGTGCTCACCCAGGCGCAACGCGATCAGTTGGTGGCGCTGGCCAAGGAACAGGAGCCGCTACTGACCGAGTTCGCCTACACCCGCTTCCCTTTGGTCGCCGCGTTCAGCCGCAACCTTGAGGGCCAACTGCCGACCGGCCGCCAAGGCCTGTCACGGGCCGCGGTCAAGCAGTACGCCGCCCGTTTGTACGAGATCGATGGCCGCCTCAGTTACCGGCGGGCACAAGTCCTGGGCGGTATCATCCGCTCGTTGAGCCCGCAGCAGAAGTCGCAACTGGATGCGCTGCGCTTCGACGACTCCTCTACCTGGCCCGAGGTCACTGACCAGGTGGACAGGAAGAGCCTGAGCCAGACAGTCCACGTGGCGGTGATGACCTACGCCAGCGAGATGCTCAGCTGGTATGCCGGCAGCATCGAAGCCGACGTGTATTTCTGCCCCGAACGACACGCGACCTACTTCGGGTCGTTCTACATGAAAGACATCCCGGCGATGGGCAACGCCAACTACTCCATCAGCACCTCCCTTACCGGCGACAGCGGCGAGGCTTTCCTGGCGGCCCTCGACACCGCGCAGCGGCAGCAAGTCGAGGCCCTGGTGGACCGGCAGCGCGAGGACCTGCAGGAAATCGTTCGCGTGCGGCGTGACATTGCCACCCAGTTGCGGCGTTTCATGCGCGAAGGCGAGGTCGACACCGTGGCGGTGCAGGCCCTGGCGCGACGGTACGGCGAGCTGGACGGCGACATCTCGTGGATGTACGCCACAACCTTCGCCGACGTTGCGCGCACACTCACCGCCGATCAGCGTCGGACGCTGCTGGCACTGCGCCACCTCGATGCCAGGTTCGTGTGTCGGGGTGCCTACCTGTACTCGCGGGCGATCGATATGCCCGCTATTGGCAGCACCGATTGCTTCTTCGCCGAAGCCGACTCTGACGTGACGACAGGGGGCCGCCGGCGAACGGCACCGCCCACTGAGGCGACCGCCCACGCGGAACCCCGCGCCGCCAACCCCTCCGGCAGCGCAGGTTTCGTTCTCACCAGCCCGGCCGTGTCCGCCGGCGGCAAGCTGCCGGTGGAATACACCGGCGATGGCGCTGGCCTCACCCTGCCGCTGACGTGGTCGGGTGCACCCGCAGGGACCAAAGGGTACGCGGTGATCATGCACCACGTGGCGCCCGACGGCGAGACCAAGTGGTACTGGCTGCTCTACGGGATCCCCGTCCATACCACTGACCTTGCCGCCGGCGTCCAGGGAATAGGTGTTCTGGGCAATAACAGCGTCAACGGACGGTGCGAATACGCGCCCCCCCACTCCAAAGGGCCGGGGCCGAAGACCTACGTATACACGGTCTACGCCCTGTCGGCGCCAGCGGCACCGCCGGTCGAAGCCACCCAGGTCACGCGAGAGGTACTGCTCCATGCCATGGAAGGCACCATCTTGGCCAGCGCCCGGCTCGAGGTGGTGTATTCACGCCCTGCCATGGCCGGCACAGCGGCGCCGGCACCAACCCGCTGATCCCAGAGGGTCCCGCGTGTTCGACGCGCGCGGCCCAAACGGGGACGGCGGCAGGACCGTGAACTGGCGGTGCCGGGGCGCCCACCCAACCCGGCTTCGGCGACTCGGGCCAGGCCCGCGACCGGGGCGGGCCTGGCGACACCGCCGGCCCGCCCTACCCCGTCCCCGCAACGCCGGCCCGGCCCGAGCGAGCCGGCGCCACGGAGGCTAGCCTGGCGTCGGCGACGGGCGGTTTGCCAGGCTGGACCGCAGCCGCTACCTTCTGCGGTCCACCTCCCAACGGTTGTGCCATGGAGGCGCGATGACGGCCCCTGACCTGGCGCCCGAGAGCGAACCCGCCATGCGGCGTGTCACCTTTGATGAGCGCTTCTTCGCCGCCCTGCTGCCGGAAACGGCTCATGACCGGGTCGAAGCCCAGGAACTGCGCCAGCGGGTTCACCAGGCGGTGCAATCGCTGACCCCGGCTGAGTTGCGGGTCGTGGAGTTGCGTTACCAGCACAAGAAATCGCCAGGCCAGGTCGCAGCGCAACTGCGGTTGGAGCGCAGCGAACTGCTGTCCCTGGAGCGCCAAGCCCTGGCCAAGCTGCGTCAGCGCCTGAGCGACTGGCGCTGAACCGCGCACCGAGCCCACCGATGGCCCATGCTCCCGAGCCGGCCCGGGGTCAACTGGCCGCGCCCCCAGGTGCCGTGACACACCGGGCACGAACCGGCGGACACCGGCCGCGTCTCGGCGCGATCGGTGTCCACGCCTGGCAGCGCCTACCGGTGCCCGGGTGGCTGTGGTCGGGCCTGGTCTCCGGGGCGCTGTTCTGGCTCAGTATCCCTGCCTGCGAATGGTACCTGGCCGCGTGGGTCTGCCTCGTTCCGGGGCTGGTGGGATTGCGGGGTTGCACCGGGCGCCAGGCGTGGTGGGCAGGTCTGGCCGGCGGTGTGCTGGCCGGCATAGGCCGGACCTACTGGATCGCGTACACGCTGGAGCGCTACGGCGACCTAGCCAAGCCGACAGCCGTGGTCACCACGGCGCTGCTGATCGTCTACCTGGCCACGTACTGGGGGGCCTTCTTCTGGCTGCTGACGCGCTTCGACTCGCGCCGGCCGCTCTTCCCGTGGGCGGTGGCCAGTGCCTGGGTGCTGCTCGAGTGGGTGCAGAGCTGGATGATTTCGGGGTTCCCCTGGCAGTTGCTGGGCTATTCGCAGTACCGCGTGCTGCCGGTGGCTCAGGTGGCTGCCGCCGGGGGCATCTTCGCCCTGAGTTTCCTGATCGCCCTGATCAACGGCGGCGCGGCTCAGGCGCTTCTCTGGCGCCATGACCGCCGACGCCTCGCCACGGCCGCCGGCGTGCCGCTGATCGTGCTGGCGGCCACGTACGCGACCGGTCAGACGCGTCTGACCCGGCTGGAGGCCGAGGCGGGGCCGGAGCTGACCGTGGGCGTGCTGCAGGGGAACGTCTCGCAGGACGAGAAATGGAAGGCCGGCCGCAAGGCGGGCTCGACGCTGTTGTATGCCTCGCTGGCCCGCCAGCTGGCGCCCCACCGCCCCGACCTGGTGGTCTACCCGGAAACCGCCATGCCCTTCTTCTTCACTGACTCAATCAACGCCGAACACCGCGCCGTGGTCCGCGACCTGGCGCGAGAGCTAGGCGCCCCGCTGCTGGTGGGCAGCCTGGGCGGGTCTTGGGAAGAAGGCATCTACAACCGGGCTTGGCTGATTGACGCCCAGGGCGAGGTGGCCGGTAGCGCCGACAAAGTCCACCTGGTGCCGTTCGGGGAGTACATCCCCCTGATCGAGGTGTTCCGGTACCTGAGCGGACTGACCGCCGAGAGCGGCGCCTTCGCGCCGGGCCATAGTCACCCGGTGCTGCGCCTGCCGGGCCCGCAGACGCCCTTCGGCGTGTTCATCTGCTACGAGTCCATCTTCCCCGAGATCAGCCGCGAACTGGCCGACGGCGGCGCCGAGGTCCTGATCAACACCACCAACGACGCCTGGTTCGGGCAGACGGCAGCGCCTTACCAGCACTTCGCCATGGTGGTGCTGCGCGCCATCGAGACCGGCCGCCCGGTGGTCCGCGCCGCCAACACGGGCATCTCCGGTCTGGTGGCGCCCACGGGCCGAATCGTCCACGCCACGCCGTTGTTCACCCGTGAGGCCTTCACCGTCCGGGTGCGGCCGCGCACTGAACCGACGTTCTACACCCGTTGGGGCAACGCTATAGTGCCGCTGTCCGGCCTGCTGCTGGCGGTGGCCGCCCTCGACCGCTGGCGCAGCCGCCGCGCGACCACGCCCGCATGAGCTGAGCACGCCCAGCGCACGATCCCGCCGGGCCGCTGGGCCCTCACGCCTCAAGACCTGGGACATCCACCCAACGTCGTTCGCCGCACGCCGCCATGATGGCGTCAGCCACCTGTTGGGCCCGCGCCCCGGCGGCGAACGACGGTTCGCACTCGCGCCCCGCGCGGACAGCGCTGACGAATTCCCACGCCTGGTCATAGCGGCAGGTCCACACGGGATCACCCTCGCCCGGGTCCCGCGGCGACCCCGGCGCTTTGAGCAGCGCTTCGGGCACTGCCAGCGGCCGGTAGGGCTCGCCGCGACGGGCAAACAGCACCTGATGCGGATGGTGCAGCTCGTACACTGCAGAAGCTTCGCTGCCATTGACTTCGGCCACGTCGTGGCCACTGTCAGGGCTCCGCCCCTTGGTCAGCTTGCCCATCTCGAACACGGCGGTGACCCCGCCCGGGTACTCAGCCAACCACGCCACCCAGTCCTCCACATCCTGGCGTGGGCACGGTCGGCCGTCGCCGTCGCGGTCACGCTCGACGACCTGACGCTGCGCGCCGCACACCGCCACAGCCGGGCCTAACAGGCTCTCCGCCAGATCGATGCGATGGATGCCCATGTCGCCCAGTTCGCCATAGCCGGCCAACGAGCGGTATTGGCGCCAGCCAATGGCGTTTTCGCCCCAGTCCTGAAGGCGCTGGAAACGGGCGTGGCGGATCTGGCCCAGGGCCCCGGTGTGTACCAGGTGCCGCAGAAAGCGCATGGCCGGAATGAAGCGGTACGTGAACGCGGTCATGTGCCGCCGCCCGGCCTGCCGGGCGACCCTCCAAAGGTCGATAGCTTCGGCGGCATCCATGCCGATGGGCTTCTCGCACAGCACGTGGCACCCGGACTCCAGGCTGCCGAGGACCGCCTCGCGGTGGGCGGCGTTCGGCGTTGCCACGACTACGGCGTCCGGGGCCGTGGTCCGCAGCAGCGCGTCGATCCGATCGTACGTGGCCGGGATCTGCCAGTCATGCGAGCGCTGCGCCAGCAGCTGGGGATCAGGGTCACACAGGCCGACCAAGGCGACCCCCGGAATCCGCTTCAGCCCCGGATAGTGCACGCGGGCACAGATGCCCCCCACCCCCACCAGGCCTACCCGAACCGGGCTGGTGTCAGTCATCTTCAGGCTCTCCTTGGCCGTTCTCGGTGCCGGACCCGAGCCACCGGGAACGGCTGCCGGCCGGCGGCTGCCAACGGAACAAGTTCAGGTCGATGCGGTTGTCAACGAACGCCACGCCCTCCTGCTCAAGGAGTTCGTACTGCATCTGGTGCAGGCACGAACCGCTGCGCGGTGACACCTTGCCCTGAGCATTGACGACGCGGTGCCAGGGCAGGTCGAGGCCATCGGGCATGCCGGCCAGCGCGTAGCCGACCTGCCGGGCCCGGCCCGGGAACCCGGCCAGGGCCGCGATCTGGCCGTAGGTGGCCACCTGGCCATGGGGAATACGCGCCACCCACCAATAGACAGCCTGTCGCAGCAGAGGGACGGGCCGGCCGCGGTCGGGCCCCGGGTTCCCAGGGCGCCCCCTGGCACCTCCTGATCGGCCCCGACGTGTGGGCACCGTCAGTCAGCCAGCAGCTGGCGCAGGCGGTCGGCCAGGTCAACGCAAGCCTGCCGGTCGCCGTCGACCTCGTGAATAAGAGGCGCGCTGTACCCGACCCGACGCAGCTCGCCCAGCACCAGCGGCCAGTCGGTGTCGCCCTCCCCCAGGCTGACGAAACGGTGCTCGCGCCGCCGGAAGTCCTTCAGGTGCACGCGCGTGATGCGGGGTCCCAGACTGCGGATCCAATGCTGAGGGTAGCCGTACGCCATCATGTTGGCGGTGTCCAGGTACAGCTTGACCCACGGGCTGCCGACCTCGTCGAGGAAGGCCCGGGCCTCGGCCGGGCTGAGCAGGAAGCGATTCCACACGTTCTCCAGGCCGATGACTGCCCGGCGCCCGGCGGCGACCGGAGCCAGGTCGCGCAGTGCCTGCAGCAGGTCGGCCCATGCTTCCTCGTACGTGCCTTCGCCGGTCAGGCCGCCCGGGTTGAGGAGCACCGCGCCAGCACCCAGAGTGCCGGCGATCTCCAGGGCGCGCAGCAGGCCCCGGCGCAAGGTCTCGCGCTCCGCCGGATCGCGACTGAGGAGATTGCCGCGGTCTGCCGCCGTGGTCATCACGCTGCTGATCTCCACGCCCGCAGCCGCGCACTGCTCACGGACCCGCGCCAGGTCGCGCTCGCCCATCCGCGTGTGCAGGTCCCTGCTCTCGCTGAACACCAGTTCCACGGCGTCGTAACGGGCTTGGCGGCACAGGTCCAGGGTATCGGCAAGCGACATGTCGCCGAGGACAAGTTGGGTGATGCCGATCCTCATCGCGCCTCTCCCCGCGCGGCCTGCCCGCGCCGGTTCCACGCCGCGTTCTCGAACATGTTCAGCCCCGGATCCTGAACCACCCCGGCCACGTACGTGGGTGGATGGGCGGCGATATAAGTTTCGTCGAGGGTCACGCCCCACCCCGGAAGATCGGTAACGGCAAAAGCGCCGTCGACCACCTCCGGGTAAGGCGAACCCGCTTGCTTGACGTGGGCGTCGGCGAAGTCGTTGAAGTGCTCAAGCACCTTACCATTGCGCAGGGTGGCCATCAGCTGCACCGCCGCGGCCGTCGAGATCACGCCGCCCACATTGTGCACCGCGACCATGATCGAGTGCACCTCAGCCATGGCGGCAATCTTCTTCGTCTCCAGGAAGCCGCCGCCCTGCGTCATGTCCGGCTGGACGATGTGGGCGGCTCGCAGAGGCCACAACTCGCGGTATTCGGCGGCGCCATACAGACGCTCGCCGGTGGCAATGGGGATGGCGGTGTGCGCGGCCACCTGCTGCAGGGCCGGCAGGTCGTGCGGGCGGGTGGGCTCCTCAATCCAGCCAGGGTGCAGCGGCTCCAACTCGCGTGCCACGGCGATGGCTTGGTGCGGCGCGAAGCGGCCGTGCATCTCGATGTAAAGGTCAATGTCCGGGCCCACAGCCTCCCGGACGGCGGCAACGATGGCCAGCGATTGCTTGAACTCGGCCCGCGACAACTCGAGATCCCCGTTGCCGAAGGGGTCGAACTTCATTGCCCGGTACCCCCGGGCCACCACGGTCCGGGCCGCATCGGCAAAGGCGGCGGGCGTGCGCTCGCCCGTGTACCAGCCGTTGGCGTAGGCCGGCACGCGGTCGCGTACCTTGCCGCCGACCAAGCGGTACACCGGCTGGCCGCAGGCCTTGCCGACCAAGTCCCAGCAGGCCATCTCCACCATGGCCAGGCCGGTCATCACCACCTCGCCCGGCTTGCCGAAATCGAGCAGCGTCAGCCGTCGGTACAGGGCCTCGGTATCGAAGGGATCGAAACCCACGATGTGTCGCCGCACGTCCTGGAGGTATTGAAGCACGGTGTGGGTCTTGCCCACCACCCGTGATTCGCCGTAGCCGACGAGGCCGCTGTCCGTCTCCACGACCAGGTAGGTGATGTTCCGCCAGGGGGTCCCCAGGACCCGAGTATGGTAATCGGTGATGCGCATGGGCTTAGGCACCTCCCTCGAGGGCCGGGGCCGCCGCTGTCGGGCCTGATCGGCCTGGCGGCAGACGGCCGCGGCGGGGTCAGATCCTGCCGTGACGGATGTCGGCCAGCCGCGGCGTGAGTTCGTGCTGCAGGGGTTGGCCGGTGAAGAAGCGCACGAACTCGTCCGCCATGCTGCCAAAGTACCGGCCCAGCGCATTGGGCGCGTACCAGGCGATGTGCGGCGTCAAGATCGCGTTGGGTAGTCGCCGCAGCGGGCTGTCGCCGGGAAGTGGTTCGGGGTCGAAGACGTCCAGCCCGGCAACCAGGTCACCGCGCTGCAGCCGCTCGATCAGGGCTTCCTGGTCGAGCACGGGCCCGCGCGAGCAGTTAACCAGCACCGCGCCGGAGCGCAGCTGGTCCAGCTCAGCCCTGCCGATCAGGCCCCGCGTGCGGGGCGTCAGCGGCGTCTGCACGATCAACACCTCAGCGTGGGCCAGGGCCTCTTTCAGTCCGGCCATCTGCAGTCCCAGGCGAGCCGCGACCTGCGGCTCCAGGTACGGGTCGCAGACGCGGAGATCGACACGGAACGGCGCCAGCAGCTCCACCAGCCGCTGCCCGACCAGACCGCAGCCGACCAGGCTCACGCGTCGTCCGGTCAATTCACCGCACACCAGGTGCTCGTTGTGCGTGTGGGCCCACGTCTCGCTGCCGGCAAGCATGTGGCGGAAAACGACCCCGGCATTGCGCAGACAGGCCAGCACCAGGGCCAGGACCCACTCGGCCACAGGCTGCGACGAAGCCTGGTTGTCAGTGTCCACGACGCGCACGCCGCGGGCCGCGGCCGCTGCTAGGTCGACACCAGCGCCGAAGCGGTCGCCGCGTATCCCCACCAGGCGCAGACCGGGGCTGGCGGCCAACACGCGGGCGCTCAAAACCGGGATCCGGCTGCCCAGGCGTATCAGACCGGCGCACCCGGCCAGCTGCCGGATCAGGTCGTCTTCGTCGGGCAAGCCGGCCGGCGGCGGGTCCACCCACTCGACGACGTGGCCCAGGCGCAGGCGGTCCGTTTCCTCCACCCATGGCCCCGGGTCAACCAAGACGCGCGGTTTCATCGGCAGCTCCCTGTAATCGATTGCCCCCGTGCCTAGCGCCGCGACGGCACGGCCACCGGGTCCATGGGCGCCGGCGGCGAGCACTGAACGCACGCGGCGGTGCCCCTTGCGCCTGGCGCCGAGCCCTTCCGCCGCACGCCGTCCAGCGCGCTCGCCAGCATCGTAACCGGCGGACGCTCAATGCTCTTCAGCCCCCCGCTCCGCACGCCAGCGCCACAGCGCCGCGCGCACACGCCCGACCGCAGGTTCGTCCAGTGGCACCTGGCCGAGGGCACGCCAGACCCACAGGGTAACGGCCAGGAACAGGACCGCCGTCACATAGAAGACCATGCGGAAACCCAGCAGAGCGGCCAGATACCCGCCCACCGCCGGCCCCAGAGCCCAACCGAAGGCGTTGGCGCTGGTGAGGAGCCCGAATGCCTTGCCGCGGTCCTCGTCCGGGATGATGCGGGCGATCATGGCATTGGCCACCGGCCGGATGGCGCCGCCGGCCACGGCAGCCAGGACCATGAGCCCGGCGAACACCCACACCGACCCGGCCATGCCCTGGAAGACAATGAACAGCGTGTTGCACAGCAACCCGGCAAGCAGGGTCTGGCGCGCGCCCAGGCGGTCGCTCCAGCGCCCCATGACCGCCGAAGACAGGGCGCCGACCAGACCGGCAACTGAAAACACTTTGCCGGCCAGGCCGACGATGTTGTCCGTGTGGGCCAGGTCCTGCAGGAACAGCGGCACCACCGGTTGCGTGACGCCAAAGGCGAACTGGATCAGTGTCAGACTGACGACCATGAGCAGGAACGCGCGGGAACGCAGCAGCCGCGCCGAATCGGCCAAGAAGCCAGCACGTACCGAGATGGGGGGCCCGGTCTCGGCGGCACGCCGGAAGTCCTCGCGCACCCACAACTGCACGCCGGCGCCGGCCAGCGTGACCAGGGCCCCCGAGACGACGAAGCAGCTCTCGTAGCCGTACCGCTCGATGAACGGGGCACCCACCAGCGGCCCCAGCGACGTCCCCAGCATCACGGCCCCCTGCATCAGGCCCAGAGCATAGCCCAGGTGCTGCCGGGGGGTGGTGGTGGACACCAGCGTGATACAGGCCGCCACCGTCCCGGCGAGCACGCCCTGGAAGAACCTGGCAATGAGGAGCTGGTTCAGGCTGGCCACATAGGCCATCATGACCACGGTGATGCCCCCACCCAACATCGAACGCACGACCATGGACTTGCGCCCGAAGCGATCGGCCAGCAGCCCCCAGATGGGGGCTGAGAAGGCCATGGCAAGACCGGCCGCGGTACCCATGTGACCGGCCCAGACGACGGCCTCCGACAGGTCGCGAACGCCGAACTCCTGGATGTAGTACGGCAAGAAGGGCTGGATGGCCTGGAAGCCGATGATGGCCACCAGCTGCGTGGTCCAGAGGATATAGAAGTTGGCTTTCCAGGACCGCTGCATGGGCCTTCGGTCAGAGGGAGGCGCCCGGCGGGGGGCCGCCCCGGGCAGAGGGGCAGGACGGTAACCCAACAGGCAGGGGTGGGCCCGCGAACGGACCCACCCCTACCCCGTACGCACAGGCGGTCAACGGAGTGCCGAGACCCCGCCGCCTTTGAGGGCCCGGGCCACTTCCTTCTCGACATCGCCCTGGGTGACCATGCTGGTATCGCCTGGTGTTTCCTGCACCAGGATGCCGTGCGCGGCACCCCACTGGACCGCGTCAGCCGGCCCTTTGCCCTTCAACAGGGCGGCCACGACGCCGGACGCGAAGGAATCACCGCCGCCGGTCCGATCGGCGATCTCAATCCCCTCGCGCACTGCCGCCTGATGGATCTGGTCTGCCTCGACATCGTAGAGCACCGCACCCCATGTGATGCGGTCGGCGGTGAGGGCCCCGCGCAGCTGCGTGCCGATGTACTTCAGGTTGGGGTAATCGGCGGCGACGGCGCGCAACATGGCCGTGTACACCTCCAACCACTCGGCGAAGGGCGCGTCTTTGGCCACCTTGCGGGTCTCGTAACCGAGCGCGTCGCCAAAGTCATCCTGGTTACCCACCAGGAACTCCACGTGCGGCACGATCTGCCGGTTGATCTGGCGCGCGCGGTCCTTGCTCGGTTCGACCTTGGACCGGTAGTTCAGGTCAAACGAGCGGCCGATACCGTACTCGCCGGCCTTCTGCATGGCCTCCAGCGCCAACGCCGCGGTCTTGGGCGACAACAAGGTGTAGATACCGCCCGTACTGAACCACCGGGTACCCAGCCGACCGAACAGGCCGTCCCAGTCGACGTCGCCGGGCCCCACCTCGCGCACCGGTGTGTGCGCCCGGTAATACTCGGTCACCGACGGCAGCACGCCCTTACCGGCGTAGGTGAAATTGATCCCGTTGTGCAACGTGCCTTTGCCGTCAGTGCTGAACGTCCCCTTGCCGGACGGGCTGAACCAGATGATGTGGCTGGTGTCTACCCCCGCCTCGCGGAACTGGTTCTCGATATTCCGGCCGATACCGTCGTCGACCAGCGCGGTGACCACCGCCGTGCGCAACCCGAAGCAATAGCTCAGACCCTCGGCGACGTTGGTCTCACCGCCCCCATGCCAGATGCGCGCCGTGCGGGCGCGCGCGGTCGGCACCTGGCCCGGATCGATGCGCAGCATCACCTCGCCCAAGGCGATGGAGTCGTAACGCGTCTCGTCGGCAGACTTCAACATCAAGGCGCCCATGTCCTGCATCCCTCCTCTGTGGCCTTACGGCTTGGGCATGTCGCCCATCTTGCGAATGTTGGCCTGGACCATGTCGTCGGTAAGGTAATTCTCCTCCAACTGCCCGGAGAAGTACGCCTGGTACGAAGCCATGTCAAAGTGACCGTGGCCGGTGGCGTTGAAGCAGATAACCTTCTCCTCGCCGGACTCCTTGCACCGAAGCGCTTCGTTGACGGCCCCACGGATCACATGGGTGGTCTCGGGCGCCGGGATGATGCCTTCGGCTCGGGCGAACATCACCCCGGCCTCGAAGCACTCGACCTGATTGAAGGCGGCGGCTTCGATCAGGCCCAGCTTGAGCGTATGGCTGGCCAACGGCGCCGCCCCGTGATAGCGCAGGCCGCCGGCATGGATCTTGGCCGGCACGAAGTTGTGGCCCAGGGTGTGCATGGGCAGCAGCGGCGTCATGCCGACGCTGTCCCCGAAATCGTACAGGTAGGGGCCCTTGGTCAGCGTCGGACAGGAAGCCGGTTCGCACGCCACGATCCGCATATCGTCTTTCTCGCCCAGCAGCTTATGGCGCAGGAACGGGAAGGCGATACCAGCGAAGTTGGACCCGCCGCCGAAGCAGCCCAACACCACGTCCGGCAGGGCTTCACCGGCTTTCTGCAGCTGCTTCTCGGCTTCCAGTCCCACCACTGTCTGATGCAGCAGGACATGGTTCAGCACTGATCCCAGTGAGTAGTGCGTATCTTCCCGTTTGACGGCGTCCTCCACCGCCTCGGAAATGGCGATGCCCAGCGAGCCGGGGCAATCGGGATCCGCGGCAAGAATGCCACGCCCGGCCTCGGTCCGATCGCTGGGGCTGGCAATGCAGGTCGCACCGTAGGTCTCCATTACGGCTTTGCGGTACGGCTTCTGGTTGAAGCTGATCTTTACCATGTAAACCATGCACTCAAGCCCGAAGAGCTGGCAGGCAAAGGACAGCGCCGTGCCCCATTGCCCGGCTCCGGTCTCGGTGGTAATGCGCTTGATGCCCTCGATCTTGTTGTAGTAGGCCTGCGGAACGGCAGTGTTCGGTTTGTGACTGCCGGCCGGGCTGACACCCTCCCACTTGTAGTAGATGCGCGCTGGCGTGTCCAACGCCTTCTCCAGGCCGCGGGCTCGGTACAGGGGCGACGGCCGCCACATGGTGTAGATGTCGCGCACTTCGTCCGGGATCTCGATCCAGCGCTCGCGCGAAACCTCCTGCATGATCAGGGCCATTGGGAATAGCGGCGCCAGGGCGTCGGGGCCAATGGGCTGCCGCGTCCCCGGGTGCAGGGGCGGCGGCATGGGGACCGGCAGGTCAGCCTGGATGTTGTACCAGTGCTGCGGAGTCTCGCGGTCGTCGAGGACGATTTTCCTGGGCTGCATAGCTCACCTTCCCAAAGGGTTAGCGATGGAGAACTAGAGCTTGACCTTTACCCGCGCACCGCGGGCCACGGATTTCTCCAGCGCCTCAAGCACGGCCACCGGCCCGAGCATGGTCGCCGGCGTTTCGCTGGTCTTCCCGGTCTTGAACATGCGGCAGAATTCGCGGATCCCGGTAAGGTACGGACTCTCGTCGAAGGCGATCGCCTGGTCGAGGCGACCTTTGTCGCCGATGACGCTCAGGTGGAAGGCGGCCGAGCCCTCGCCAATGAGGTTCATGGTGGCCACGGCGCCGTCGGCGAACACCAGGTTGCCCACGTGGTTGCGGCCGGTGCCGCGCACCACCTGCGCATACTGGGCCGGTTGCCCCAGGAGGCGCAGCACCATGTCGACCTGGTGAATGCCGTAGAAGAAGATCCCTCCCCACTTGGAGCGGATGTCACAAGCGCCGCTGCTGACCACGGCGCGGACCTGACCGAGTTGGCGCACCTGACGCTGGAGGTCGCGGAACGAAGCCTGGTTCGGGACGATCGAGAACGAGCAGACGGGCACGCCCAGTTCGGCTGCCCGGGCCAGGAACCGGGCGCCTTCAGCGCGGCGATAGCAGAACGGCTTGTCGATGAACAGGGGGATCTTGGCTTCCAGCAGCGGCGCCGCGGCGGGAAGGTGCAGCTTGCCGTGGCGGTGATCGACGACCACCGCGTCCACCTGCCCGACCAGATCGGCGGGCGCGGCCACCACGTGGGGAATCTGCCCGGCCTCGGCCGCCTTGCGCGCCAGGGCACGGGTTTCGCCCCAGACATGGGTGACGCGGAAACCCGGGACCTTGCGGTCGGCGTTGAGCACCTTGGCGATGGCCACGGTGTGCGAATTCTCTGCCCCGACGATGCCGATGTTGACCATGCTCTTCCCCTTCTGCGGGCCGATGTTACGGGCCGGCGAACGGCCACAGGCTCAAAGCGGTACGGCCGAGCACCCACTCCAGATCGGCGGCGGCAATGAAGCGGAACTCATCGCGCACCACCTGCAGTGTCTGCGGGTAGGTAGCCCGCGCCAGCGACACAGGCCAGTCCGTCGCCCACATGACGCGCTGTGGACCGAAAGCCTGGTACACTTCCTCAACCAGGTCGTGGGTATCAGCCCAGGGATACTCCTGACGCGACAGCGACCAGGTGTGACTGATCTTGACGAAAACCCGCGGGTAGCGCGCCATGGCCAGCAGCAGCCGGCGGCCCGCCGCGTCGTCCGGGTGCGTGTCCGCCATATGGTCGATAACTACGTCCAGTTCGGGATGGAGTTCGACCAGGCGAGCCAGATCCGGCAACCGGCCCGGACCGGTGAGGATCAGCATGGGCACCCGCAAGTGCTGCGCGCGGGCAAACAGCGGGGCCATCAGGGGTCCGGCGAACCAGTCGCCCGCCGCCGTTACCGCCGGACTGAGGCGCACGCCGTGGAGATGGCGCTCCTCGGTCCAATAGCTCAGGTGATCGGGCGCTGCCGGGTCTTCAGGGTTGACCCGTCCCACGGCCATGAAACGGTCCGGGTACTGGTCGCGTACGTGGGCCACATAGGAGTTGTCCCAGCGATAGTGGATAACCTGGACCAGGACCGTCTTCTCAATCCCCGCCGCGTCCATCAGCGGCAGGAGCATCTCCGGCGTGCGATCCTCGGCCGGCGGCGAGGCGTTCTCGGCCGGCCAAGGGAACGCCGGATCGTTCTTCCAGACGTGCACATGGGGATCGACAAGGCGCATGGTAACTCCTCCCCTGACAGGTAGCAGGTCAGCCGCGAAGTAGGATATGGGCGCCTTCTGTGACTGTCAAGGAAACCGGGACCGGCCACGGACGCCGCCCTCGGCGACCGCCGACCGGCGCAGGTCGGGACACGGCCGCGGGTCGGCGCGTCACCGCAGGTCGCGGATAAAGCGCGCCGCATACGAGCGCACGTGCTTACCGTTCAGCACATGGAAGCGGCGCAGGCGGTCCACGGTGGCCGGTGAGAAGCGGCGCAGCGGCAGGTAGACCCACTGCCGTCGCGCCTGACGGGCCAACGCGCGCCAGGCGGCGCTGGGCGGCCGTGGCGCCACCAGCGCCACGCGGCGCTCGCGCGAGTGGTAGAGCGCCCCGGCCAGCAGGCGTTCCTCAGGGGAGCGCGTCCAGTCAAAGCGCGGGTCTTCCCAGATATCCGGGATCGGCCGGGGCGGGAACAAGAAGAAACACCCTCCGTACACCGCCTGGGCAATGCCGGGCCCGACCATGCGCGTGCCGAAGTCGGTGGCGAAGAAGCACAGCGTCGACTCCTCGTCGTGCTCGGCATACCAGGTTGCCCGCCATGGGTACCGCTGGGGATCGGCCGGGTGGTCGAACAGGAAGACGACTACTTCGACCGTGCCGTGGGTGGGCACCACCTCGCGGACGTAGATATCGCCTGCCCACCAGTGACGCAACGTCTCGCGCAGGTCAAGCCCGTCCTTGAGCGACGCCGTGAAGGGTTCGCTGCGGGCTGCCCCGGCGCCGACCAGGGCCTTGGCTTGATCGCGGACATGGTGCTGAAACGACTCGACGCGGCGGTCCTCAGGCAGGTGCGAGCACTGACCGTAGGGATCCCACTGCCGGCGCCACTGCTGCTGACGCGCCGGCGGCGGCGTGGGGCGGAGCCGCAGGCGACGCCACGTGCGGGGCGGCAGTTCCAGCCGACTGTGGTAGCGCTGCGGCCGCCCCTCCCGATCGAAAACCACACCCGCCCCCACCCGGGCGGCCTCAAGTTCTGTGGGCAGCCCCTGAGGCGGGTACTGCCGGGCGGACTCGATGACCGCCAACGCGTAGTCATCACCCACCACCTGTTGGGCCGCCACGACTACGTCGTGCAGATCAGGAGCCAGCCGGCCGGCGCAGAGCGTCAGGTTACGCACATAACGCAGCAGCAGGGCCAGCGACTGGGTGGTCAACCACCCGGGCAGGTAGTCCGCACCGGAGCAGGCCTCGCGCGCCTGCAGCAACAGCGCCCTGATGCCGTCGACAGCCAGCGAACCGTCGCCGATGAGCTCGGCGCGGCGGTGTTCGTAGAGATGCGTCAGCCACGGCAGTTCACCGAGCAGGAAGTAGAGCCCAGACGGGGTCACGTCGAACAACCGAGGCATGGTCACGACGCCGGCCCCGGTCACCGGAGCTCGCTGCCGGTACGCCTGACGCAGCCACGGCCAGTCGGCCGCCGCGGCAACCAGGACCACGCGGCGCTGGTCCAGTTCCAGGCGGTGCAGTTCGTAAGCCATCCGCCGCAGGCGCTGCAGCCGCTGGCTGCCTGGCAGCGGCGGCGCCAACGCGGGCAACAACGCCGTGAGGAAGCGCTCCAGCGACAGCCCCCCCAGCGCCGAGGCATCTGGCAGGACCGGTGCGTACGGTTCGTAGTCGTCGGTTTCCAGGTCCACGTAGGCGCGGTCGATGTCGGCTTCCATGGCAGCGCGGATCGCGGCAATCACCGGCTGGCAGGGATCAACAGGCACATAGCTGCCGGCGGCACGCGGGTGCAGCGGCGGCTGGAGCACCACCGAGATGCGCGGCAGCAGCGATACGCCCCGTTCCAGCTCCGCAGCATAGGAAGCGGGCAGTGCCACGGCCAACGTGTCGTAGTGCGCCGTGCGCAGACGACGGCATACCTCAAGCGCGAAATCGCCGCTGCCATGCACTACGGGCAGCACCGCCACCTGGGGGCTCAGATCGAGAACGTCGTTCACCTGGACGGGGGATCGCCCGGGCCGGGCCGGGGACCGTCGTCGTCACCGAAAAACAGGTTGTCCAGGTCCAGGGCGCTAGCCCGCGACGAACCGGCATGGCGTCGGTCCGCCGCCAGACGATCCAGGTCAAGGGCCTCGTCGCCCAACACGCGGACCAGCGCCTCGGCCCACGCCTGATCCTGCGACAGCGGATGGTCTTCCTGTTGCGCCAACCGCTTGAGGGCGTAGCGAGCCATGTTGATGCCGTCGCGCGGGGCGTAGTCCAGGTCGAGGTCGTGGGCGCGCTGCAGAAACGCCACGGTCAGCGACAGCAGGTCGTCCGGGGCAAAGGGCAGGTGGTAGCGCAGGATGGCCAACTCGTCCTGGCGATCGGGGAAGCCCACCGGTAAGGTGGGTTGCAGGCGCGAGAGGATGTAGTCCGGCACCTCGTAGGTGGACTCGTCTTCGTTCATGGTAACGCAGCAGCGGAAATTGCGGTGGGCCGGCAGCACCACGCCGGCGACCACGGATTCGGCACTGCGGCGGTGGTCGAGCAGCGGGGCCAGCGAAGCCCAGCTCTTCTCGTTCATGCGGTTCCCCTCGTCGAGCACGCAGACGCCGCCGAGGAGCATGGCCGAGACCAGCGGCGAGGCGTGGTAGGCGATCTGCCGATCACCGGTCAGCACGGGCGTGACCAACAGGTCCTCCGGCCGCGTGTCGCTGGTACACTGGTAGATCCACAGCGCCTGCCCGCGGTGGCGTGCGGCGGCCATGGCCAGGGAGGTTTTGCCTATCCCCGGTGGTCCCACCAGGCGCGGCGCTAACGGCAGGTCGCGGTCGTCGAGGACCAGCCAGCAGGCCAGCAGCTGGCGCAGCGGCTCGGTCTGGCCGATCCAGGCCGCTTCGGCCTGCACCGCCGGGCTGAGGTGGAGGGTAACGCCGTCGACCTGCATCGTGTCTGCCATGGACAACCCCTGGTTGGCCCTGGGCGGCCAAGGCCGCGGGGGCAAGCCCGGACGCACCGGGCGCCCGACGCGGTTGCCGCTCACCGCTCGTGTGGCGTAATTGTGGGCGTCGCGGGCCGGGACCCACCCGCTCGGCGCACCCGCCGCCGGCACCACAGCGGCCGGCACCGTGTCGCCGGCGGGCCGCCGATGGAGCAAACGCCCCCCGGACTGGAGGAGGACCACGAAATGGCCCCACGGTGTCGTTTCGCACTGCGCACGCTCGGCGGCGCCTGCGCGGGTGAGCAGTGGCTCTGCGATGGGGAGGCGCCGGTCGCCCGGCTGTGGCGTGAAACGGTAGTGCAGCCAGAGCAGAACCTACGCTATTTCAACCAGGTGCTCAAGCCGGTGGAACTGCGCGATCTGCGGCTGACGCCGGGTGGGCCGCCGCGTTTTGCGGGCGCACAGCTGTACTGGAAGATGGGCCCGGTGATCACCGACCAGTTGGTGGCCATCGAGACCCACATCGAGGGCGACGATCGGTTCACGCTCGAGGTCATCACCCGCGACCTCGGCGGCGTCGCCACTTCGGTTCGCTGGGTGACGCTGTCCTGGGACGCAGTGCAGGGGAGTTACCAGTACGATGTCCGCGCCTTCGTTACCCTCCACAGCCCCGAAGTCTTCGATCGTCCGGGCACCGAGGATCAGGAGCACCGCTTCGAGTACTGCGATCCGTGGTATAGCGACGTGCCCGCGCCTTCGGTGCCGTTCGCGGGCCGCTGGCCGAAACGCTACCAGCGCCTGCTGGCCGAGCCGGCCGACGGATCGGTTTGGCAGATGCCGCTCAACCACATGGCCACGGGCATTCCCAGCCCGCGCCAATTCGCCCCGGACGGCCGTCTGGTACTCGCCGACGAACCGGGGGCCAACCCGGCCATCCAGTTCGTCGGCCAGACCGCGGCGCGCACCGCCATCGGGGTGTGCAACTGGGGCTATGACGTGCACCTGAGCGCCGGCTTCCACCGCGACGAGTTGTACCGCCCCCTGGCGCTGCATTTTCGCTTCAGCCTGTGCCCTGACGCCGATGTTGCCCGCCTGGCGGCCGCCGCGGCCCCGGTGCCGCCGGTCGTGTACAACGGCCACGACACCTTGCCGCGCTACGAGCGCCACTCAAGCTTCGCTACTGCCATGCCGCTGGCATGGCCCAGCGACGGCGATACCGACGCCTGGCCGTGGTTGCCGGCGGGCGACGGCGCCGCCTGGGTCGACGAGGGCGGCCGCAGCGACGGCTTCGCGCTGCGGATCTGCCGCACGCGGGACGGGGCCAGCGAGTGGCGCATGGAACGCGAAGGCGATGGCGCCTGGACCGCGCGTTGGACGGCCGCCATCGGCTTCCGCGTCAGCGTGTGGGCACGAACGGCCGAGGTCACCGGGCGCGGCGCCTGCCTGGCGCTGCAGTGGACCGTGTACAACCGTCCGGAGCCCTATGCCCTCCACTGCTCGCGCCGCCTGACGGGGTCGCGCGACTGGACCCGTCTGGTGGTCGAGATCCACGGCCCTCCACCCCCCGATGCCAGCGCCGTCACGCTCGTGCTGCGGCAGGACGGCGCCGGCACCACCTGGTTCGACGACTTGGATGTCGAGGTCCTGCAAGGAGGATGAACGTGTTCGATACGGTGATTCGCCATGGTACGGTGATCGACGGCACAGGCCAACCGCGCTACCGGGCTGACGTGGGACTGGTGGGCGACCGCGTGGTCCAGATCGGCGACCTTGCCGAGGCCCCCGCCGGGCGCACCATCGACGCCAGCGGCCGGGTCGTCGCGCCGGGTTTCGTCGACGTGCACAACCACTCCGACGGGTGGTTGCTGACGATGCCGGACTATGCGCCCAAGACCCGGCAGGGGTTCACCACCGAAGTCATCATGGCCGACGGCATCTCCTATGCCCCGGCCGACGACCGCACACGGGCGGACTGGATTTACTATGTGCGCGGGCTCAACGCCCTGCTGTTCGCGCAGACCGACCGCTGGTGCAGCCTGAGCGACTACATGGCCCGTATGGACGGGCAGACCGCCCAGAACGCCATCACCCACATCCCCTTCGGCAACGTCCGGGCCCTGGCATGCGGCTGGTCGCGGATGGCTCCGGATGACTTCCAGCTGGACGAGATGCTGGCCCAGGTGCGCCAAGGTATGGAGGCGGGTGCAGTGGGCATCTCAACCGGTCTGGATTACCTGCCGCAGTGCTTCGCCAGTACCGACGAGTTGGTGCAGGTGTGCCAGGCGATGGCCCCCTGGGGCGGGCTTTACGCCAGCCACGTGCGGTACCGCAAGACCATCATCGGCGGACTGCAGGAAGCCGTCGATATCGGCCGGCGCGCCGGTGTGGCCGTGCACATCTCGCACCTGAAGGCCAGCAAACCAGCTGACATCGACGCCGTATTGCACTACATCGACCAGGTGGCGGTCAACGAAGTGGATTTCTCGTTCGACGTGTACCCGTACCTGCCCGGCTGCACCATGCTCAACTACATGCTGCCGTACGATGTGTGGGAGGACGGCCCGTTGGCGGTCCCGGCACGCTTGCGCGAGCCCGAAGTCCGGGCCCGTTTCGGCCGCAGCCTGGCGTCCTATCCGTTGGACCAGATCCGTATTGCCTGGCTGCCCGGGCGCGAAAACGAACCCTTCATCGGCAGACGTCTGAGCGACTACGTGGCCGCGGTGGGTCGGTCGGCGGGGGAAGCGCTGAGCGACCTGTTGATCGAGGAGAACCTGGCTGTCCTGCTGGTTTTTCACCACGGCGACGATGCCCTGGTGCACCCGTTCCTCAGCCACGAGCGCTACATGATGGGCACCGACGGCATCTACTTCCCCGGCGCCGCGGTGCATCCGCGCCTCTATGGAAGTGCACCGCGACTGCTCGGTCCCTGTGTCCGCCAGCACCGCCTGTTCAGCCTCGAGGCGGCGGTGCGCAAGCTCAGCGGCTTCCCGGCGGAGCGCTTTGGCCTGCAAGATCGCGGCGTCCTGCGTCCCGGCGCCTATGCCGACGTGGTGGTCTTCGATCCGGATACCGTGGCGGACCGGGCGACGTACGACGATCCGCACCAGTTCCCGGTCGGCATGGACCACGTGCTGGTTAACGGGATCCCGGTGGTGGAAGCGGGCGGGCCAGCAGCCGCCCTGCCGACCCCGAGGCCCGGCCGTTGGCTGCGTTACCGACGCTAGCCGTCGGGCGCAGACCGGCCTTCACGCCTTGCTGCTAGTGACGGCTGGCCGCCGCGGCCCACGGGCGGCGGCCAGCGGCGCGCTCAAGCCGGTGGCGGGACCAGGCACGCCCCTTCGCCGGGGACGGCGATGCACGTCGCGGGATCGACGTGCAGCCCAAGATCGTCGGCCAGCAGGCGAGCCAGACTGCCGCGCCGATCGCCGATGGCGTATTCGCGGCGGACCAACCCGCCAACATTGCCACCCCAGCCGGCGCCAAAACGCTGCACCGACCCGGCCGTGGGGCCGCCGTCGGTCAGCAGGAATTCGTTGATCACGCGGACGACCCGGTCGTACGCCACCGTCATCCGGCCGTAACCCCCAGGCAGGAAGCAGAGGCGGGCGCGCTCGTCGCCGCGGCGGGCGCGCCGTTCGGCCTCGGCAAGAATCTCGTCGGGCACCTCCTGGTCCAGATCGCCGTCGTGGGATGCCCGCATCAACTCCAGAGCGCGGTCCACCTGACCGGCGTTGAGGTACTCCAGGAGATACCGGACCCGGTCCTGTTCGGCGAGGCCAAACACGAAGCGGCGGCGCAGCCAGATGGGGTAGTCGTCGGTGATGTGGGGGAACTTGCCGGCCACCTCGCGGGCGTGCATGGCGTCAAAGGCGGCCTCAGCGCCAGCCTCGCGCGCCTGCTGCCGCAATCTGGCCAGGCTGGTGCAGCGGGGCACGGCCTCCAGCAGCCGGTACAGTGCCGGTAGCCCCAGGCCCAGGTTCGCCTCGGTGAGATCGCGGATGAAGCGGATGCGGTTCCCCAGGTCGGCCGGCAGGCCGGCGAATTCGGGATCGTGCCGCAGCTGCGGCAGGACGACGTCGCGCAGCAGGAACGTGCCCAACGGGTAGGCGATGACCGTCTCTTCCTTCATCGCGTCGTCGTACACGCGCGGCACACCACTGTCGAGTACAAACGCCACGTAGTCGGCCGGCACGCGGGCTTCGCCCTGTGACGCGGCCGGGAAAACGCCGACGCTGACCACTTTGCCGGCCCGCCCCATCACCATACCCCCGTGGTCGGCGGTGCCGCCGCGCGTACCGCGGATCCATTCCGATGTCCCCACGCCGTCCACCAGATCGGCAAGGGACACGTCGGTCCGAGGGTTCAAACCGACGACCCCGAGCGCGGCGCACGCGGTCGCGATCACCAGCGCGGACGACGAACTCATGCCGCCGCTGGGCGACACATTGCTCCACACCAACCCATCGAACCCGCGGCACCCGACGCGGCCCCGCAGCAGGCTTTCAAGGAAAACCAACTGCCCCTGCACTAGAACCCCCCAGTCGTCCACCTGGGCCCGGCCCGTGCGGGCTTGCCGTTCGGCACAGACACGCCCAGCATAGGACATGATGGCTTCGCGCGTCCCCACGTTCTCGGTCGGCACGATCTGGGCCAGGTCAAAAGCCACGGGCGCGAAGCGCTCGGCCGGTTCACCCGGGTACCGCAGAACGTTGCTCAGACGGACGCTGCCGTCGGCCGTGCCGCGCGCCACGGTCAGGGTGTCGCGGCCGCGCACCGCCAGGCGGATCGAAGGCATGCCGCCGTAGTCGATGTGCACGCCCATGATGTTCATCTGCCCGGGGCAGCGCGCCACCACGATGTCGCCGGCCTCGCCGTAGCGCTGGCCGAACAGCTCCAGGGCATCTTGGTACCGCTGGCGCCAGACCTGCACCTCGGCGGCACCATAGTAGAGTTCGAGGTGACTGTCGAGGGCGCCACTGGACAACCCGAGTGACCATTGGCGCAGCGATGTCGCGAACATCGGTCGTCTCCCGGTGGGACTCAGCCGCTGGCCAGCGTCTGCAGCAGGCGCTGCAGACGCGCGGGCTCGTTGGTGAGGATACCATCCACGCCGCAGGCGATCAGGCGTCGCATCTCGGCGCTGTTGTCGGCGAAGAACGGGTTCACCTCCATGCCGCGGGCGTGGGCCTGGGCCACCAGTTCCGGGGTGGTCATGGCATTGCCCGGCTGCAGGATCAAACAGCCGATGGCTTCGGAGCGACGCAGATAGCTGTCGGTCGGCGACGTGGACAGATTGCACACCGCAAGGCCAGACTCCACCCGCCGCGCCATGGCCAGCGACTCCTGGTCGCTGGCCAGGAAAGCCGATCGGAGTCGATCGCGCCGGATCAGTTCGCGGACGACTAGCGGGATGATGCGTTCGCGGTCGCTGGGATAGGCCTTGACGTGCACGTTGAGGCGCACCCCGGTCGGCAGCAGGTCCAGGGCCTCGGACAGCGACAGGAGCCGCTCGCCCGCAAAAGCGGGCCCAAACCAGGAGCCGGCATCGAGGGACTGGAGTTCCGGCAGCGTCATGTCGGCGGCAACGCCTTTGCCGTTGGTGGTGCGGTCTACCGTGGCATCGTGCAGCAGGATGCCGTGCCCGTCGGCGGTCAAGCGCACGTCGAACTCGATGGCGTCAACGCCCAGGCGCAGCGCCTCACGGAAAGCCGCAGCGGTGTTCTCGGGGCACGCGCCCGAGGCCCCGCGATGGGCAACGACAGATACCCGGCGCAAGCACTCCTCCCTTCCCAGCCCAGCGCGAGCCTCAGTCACGGTTCTCGCTCAGGTAGCGAATCCGCTTGTGGAGATCCGTGTTCGGCGAGTGGTACGGCACCATCAGGTTGCCGGCGGCAAACAGCGCCTGACGCATGTGTTCCACGTCGTCACTGCCCACCGCATGGGTGAAAATCGGCAGCAGGTAGTCGATGCCCAGGCGCGACACGCGCAGGTACTCCGGATCGTAGAAGCTCGGGTGGATGAAACGGGCGTGGATATGCCCCCAGCGATCGCGGAGGCGGTGGCCGGCGATCGCGTCCAGGTAGAACCCACGCTCGGTTTCCCACTGCAGCACCGCCACGGCGTTGTTGTGACCCTCCAGCAGCATCTCGGTGGCCTTGCCGCCCAGACGCGCGGCGTGGAAGCGGTCGAACAGCACTGGTCGCCCGCCACGCTGAGTGTGGCCCACCTTGCGGGTGAAAATGGCCGCCGCGGCTGAATCGCTGCGTCGGCGGGAGCGGAAATACTCGTCGCCCAGGCGTTCGATGAGCATGCGTCGTAGGGCTTCGCTGGCGCCGCTGAGCACTACATTGCCGGCCGGATCAGTCGTTGGACTGGCGGCCCCGAGCTCGTGGCCTTCGGCATCGACGACGCCCTCGCCGCAGACGATGACCACGTTCTTCTGCCGTTCGTAGAGCTCCACCACCCGCGCCACCAGCCGGTCCACATCCACGGGTGACTCGGGCACCAAGACGATGTCCGGTTGCCCGTAGGCCGACCCGAGAGCGATATAGCCGGAGTTCCGTCCCATCACCTCGACAATGGCGATGCGGCGGTGGCTCTCCGCGGTCGTGCGCACTTTGCCCACTGAGGTGGCCGACTCGAACACGGCCGTGACGTACCCGGGAGTGACGTAGTTCACCATGCGATCCGGGCTGAAAACCACGGCTGACGGGCGACGATGGTAGACATAGCCCGCGCCATTGGCGGCGGCTTCACGCTCGAATTCGTCGGCCTCGCCCGGGTAATTCAGGCCCAGGTCATTGTCGATGGTCTTGGGCGCCAGGACTACCGGCAGGCGATCGCACAGAGGTTGGAGTCCATTGAGCGTGCCGTCGCCGCCGACGCACACCAGGCCTTCGACCCCCAGGCGTCGCACGCGGGCATGGATTTGCTCCACCAGCTCCGGGTCATCAGCCGGTATCAGATCGCGTGACGCCCCCAGGATCGTCCCGCCAAGCGTGGCATCGAGTTCAGGTATGGGTTGAAAGAGCGGGTTCAGCCGGACGTGCGGCAGGCGCGGGTTGAGCAGGCTGTTGTAGCCCTTGATCAAGCCGTACACCTCGACCTGCAACTGACTGGCACGCAGCACCGCGCCATAGACCGTGGCGTTGAGGGCCGGCGTGTCGCCACCCGCGGTAAGAATGGCAATCCGCTTCATGCGTTTCCCCCTCCCTGCCGACCCGGGGCTCAGCGATGGCGTTCGGCGAACACCGCCACCGCGCTCTGCACGGTCAACACACCCAGCTCCACGCGGTGGGCGAACGCGCCGTGCATGCCCATCTCGGTGCCGAATGCCATGCCATAGTGGCGGGACGCGAAGTCCATCAGGTTGAGTCCCTCGCCGCGCACCTGGGCATCGAGCCAATACACCCCCGTCTCGGAGCGGCGGAACCACGTCTGCTCCAAGGGTACCCCGCCCAGGACATCGTCGTCGTCGGCCAGGGTGGCGCCGTGGTCAGCGATGGCCTGGATGGTCGCCCGCGCCGCCCGTTCCTCCCACTCCTGCGAGACGCGATCCGCCTGGGCCCGCGCCGACAGCCAGTAGTGGTCGCCCATCAACTCGGACTCGTGCAGATCGAAACTGATCCCCGGACGGACCTCGGCCAACAGGCGGCAGATCGCGCGCGGTTCGGTGGGCGCCCACGGAGTGTCGTGGAACCGGTTGAGGTGCAGCACCTCACCATCGGGACTGACCACCAGGGTGTAGGCACGACCGAAATCGCCGCTGCCTTCTACCTCGGGTTGGGCCGGAGTCATGAATACGCGACGCCCGCGCAGAGCCGCCAGGGTCTCTGGCGCTTCGCGCGCCAGGGCCAGCAAACGGTTGTACGCGACCCACTGCGCATGGGCGCGACCCTCGCCGGGGGGACACACGGCATAGCCGAACTCGCCGGCCAGGGCCAGCAGCAGGCCGGGCTCTTCGTACACGATGTCACCCGCGCCGCGCAGGAGGTCGTCGAGTTCCTCATACCCGTCAAACTCCGGCTCCACGCCCAGGCCGAGAGCCAGGGCATGCCCGAAACCGCCGAGCCCTACGGGGTCGCGGCTAGGCACAATGTAAACCTGGTGCTCTGTCTGCAACCGCTCGATTAGCTCCACGGCCGCGCGTACACCGGCATGCTCGGTGGAGTGACTGCCGGCGGTGATCAGGACCGCAGGCAACCGGTCGCCGCCCGTGCGCACCGCCACCAGCGGCGACCCGTCGGGCGCTGCGGCCAGTACCCGCACCGGACGGCCCAAGTCATCCAAGTGGTGCAACAGCGATGCGTACGTCGCGTACGGTTGCATGGCAGATCCCCCGGGTGGCAACGCGGCCCGCCGGCCGGCGCCCGCTAAGTTCAGAAACGGCCGGTGCGCGAATCGAACTTGGTCGGTTTGCCCAGACTGTGGCCGCCCGTGCGCACCCAGTGGGCGACCCAGGCCACCAGCTGCTCCGCCGACACCAGATCCGGCTGTAAACGGTTGAGCAACCGCGAGGCATCGCCCAGCAGGGCCGTGTCCGCCTCGCTGCCGGTGAACGACGGTTCCTTCCCCAGAGCCTCGCCCAGACGCTCGGCCAGCCACCGGACGCTCAAGGCCGCGGGCCCGGTAAGGTTGACGACCACCGGCGGACAATCACACCACGGGAAAAGGCGCGCCAGGCAGGCGTTCGCGTCGCCCTGCCAGATCTGGTTCACCCAGCCCATGCGGAGATCAATCGGTTCACCGTGGAAGACCTTCCACGCCAAGTCGTGGATGATGCCGTAACGCAGTTCGGAGGCGTAGAACAGGCGCACAATGGCCAGCGGCGTGCCCTGCGTGCGCGCAAAATGAGCCGCCACGCGCTCGCCGCCAAGGCGGGACATGGCGTACTCCCCTACCGGCGCCAACTCGCCGTCTTCGGCCGCGCCGGAACCAGGGGCCCGCGTGAAGGCGTACACATTGCCTGAACTGACATAGACCAACCGAGACTGCGGGTACCGCTGCAGCACTCGCCCGGGGAGCCAGGTGTTCATGGCCCAAGTGAGGGATTCATTGCCGGTGGCGCCGAATTTGAACCCAGCCAAGAGATACACATACGGGGCTTCGGGCAGGTCGATCAGCGCCAACTCGTCCATCAGGTCGGCGGCGATGGTTCGTACGCCGACCGACTCCAACCGCCGCCGTTGACTGTCGTCACTGAAGCGGGAGACGCCGATCACGCGCCGGGCCCCGGCCCGCACCAGCAGTTCGGCCAGGCTCGGTCCCATTTTGCCGCCAGCACCGAGGATGAGCACGTCGCCGTCAAGGCGGCTGACCGCTTCACGCACCGACGGCGCAGGCGCGGTCATGCGCGCCAACAGCGCCTGATCGCTGTCCAGCAGGGGTTCATCGACCATCAGCCACGCTCCCGAAGCAGGGGGTGGGGAATATCGCTACGGAGCCGACCCGGGTAAAGCGGGATCGGCAGGCGGACCCGCGCCGCGGGCACCGCTGGTGCCTGGCGTCCAAGCCGGGCCGGCGCCGACCCGGCCAGCCGCCTTGCCGGTCAGTCAGGCCGTGGCCGGGCTGCCCCCCGGAGAGGTGCCCCCTCGGGGTTGACCTTGACAGCCACCCGACCACGGGGCAAGGTTCTTGCGAGACTGCCGCGTCCGGCCTGGCATGCCCAGCCGGGCCCCTGCCCGCGAACGTTCAGCCAGGAGGTGAACCATGAGCGCCGACGAAGTCCTCGACCGGGAAGAAGCCGCCCACGCACAGCGCCTGCAGCGTCTGGGCCTGGACCTGCCGGCAGGACTGCGCGCCGCCATCCGTAACGAACGGGACGGTGGTATTGCGCTGTGGATCCCGCCCGGCTCCTTTCTCATGGGCGCCGACGACGAGGAGGCGCGGCCGTCCGAGAAACCGGTCCATCGGGTCACCGTAGCCGGGTTCTACCTGGACCGCCACCCGATCACCAACGCCCAATATGCACGGTTCGTGGCCGAGACGGGCCATCAGCCGCCGAAGGGCGGCCATCCGTGGACGCGCTGGCACGGCAACGTGCCCCCCTCAGGCCATGAGGATCACCCAGTGGTGCTGGTCTCGTGGTCGGACGCGCAGGTCTACTGCGAGTGGAGCGGCAAACGCCTGCCCACTGAGGCGGAATGGGAGAAAGCTGCCCGCGGCGGGGTCGAGGGGCAGCGTTATCCCTGGGGTAATGACCTGCCCATGGAGGTGGCCAACTACGAAGATGATCAGGGACAGACCACCCCGGTAGGGCAGTACCCACCCAACGGCTTCGGGTTGGTCGACATGGCCGGAAATGTCTGGGAGTGGTGCGCCGACTGGTTCGACGAGGGTTACTACGCCGTCAGCCCGGCGGTTGATCCCGCCGGGCCGGCCAAGGGCTCGGAGCGGGTGCTCCGCGGCGGTTGCTGGCATCGGGACGCGGCCAGCCTGCGCTGCGCCAACCACTACCACAACGCCCCCAAACACACGGTCAACAGCGTCGGCTTCCGCTGCGCCCACAGTTCCTGAGGCATCGCGTCCCGGGGCGGCCGGAACCTGTCCGTGCCGCCCCGGGAACCCGGCCGAGCCGGCGTCGGCTCTCAGGCTGGCGGCGCGAGTACCTCGCGTCCCACCACGGGGCGCAGAGCGGCCGGCACGACCACCGCGCCGTCGGCCTGCTGGTAGTTCTCCATGATGGCAATCAGCATCCGCCCCATGGCGCATCCGGTGTCGTTCACGGTGTGACAGAACTGCAGGCCGGCGGCTTCGCTGCGATAGCGGATATTGAGCCGGCGCGCCTGGTAGTCCGTGGTGTTGGTGTCGGTCATCACCTCCATGTACTCGCCTGAACCGGGCAGCCACACCTCCATGTCCCGCTGCCGATGGGTCGCCAGATAGCCGGCATCGCCGGTGCACTTGTCGACCATGCGGTAGGGCAGCTCAAGGGTCTGCAGCAGCCATTCGTTGATGCCGCCGAACTCCTCGTACATGGCCTCCGACTGATCGGGGCGGCAGACGGCGTTCATCTCGATCTTGTCGAACTGGTGGACCCGCTTGATGCCGCGGACATCGCGGCCCCAGGAACCCGCCTCGGAGCGGAAACAGGTGGTGCAGGCGAACAGCCGGTAAGGCAATTCGGCTTCGCCTAGGGTCCGGTCCATGAAGTAACTGAAGTTGGCTGGCTCCGACGATCCGACCAGGTACAACTCGGCTCCCTCTTCCACGTTCTCAGAGGTGATGCGGTACACCTGATCGCGACCTTCGGGGAAGTGCGAGGTGCCGTAAAGGGTACGCTCGCGCACCAGCAACGGCGGCACCATCAGCTCGTACCCGCGGCGAAGCAGTTCGTCGCTGAGCAGGCGCGTCAGGGCATACTGAACCAGGGCGATAGCCCCGTGCACGTAGGCGAAACGCGACCCGGAGACCTTGGCGCCCTGCAGGGTATCGACACCGAGGCCACCACCCAGGTCGGCATGGGCTCGGGGGCTGAAGTCGCGGGTGCGGGCGTGGGGCGGAAAAGACGGCATCAGGGCGGCGCTGCCGTGACCCGTCCCCAGCGAACCGGCTGGCAGGTACCCCACCCCCGGCGCCCAGGCCTTCTCCTCGACGTTGTCGTCCTCGCCCGCGCCGCGGGGCATCGCCGGGTGCGGCCAGTTGGGGAACCAATCTAGCACCGTCTGCCAAGCCGTCGTCAGCGCCGCCAGCTCCTGCTCAAGCTGGCGTCCCCGCTCGCGCAGTTCCTGGCCACGCTGACGGGCCGCCTGCGGATCGGTCTTGCCCAGCCGGGCCAGTTCTTTTTTTTCGCCGTTCAATCCGTCCAGTTCGCCCTGCAGGCGTCGACGCTGATCGTCGAGTTCCAACCAGCGGTCGAGGTCGGCCCGACCAGGGTCTACCCGCCGTTCGCGGATGGCCTGACGCATGCTTTCGGGGTCGGCGCGGAGCGCGCGCACGTCGATCATACCAGCACCTCGTGGGTTGGGGCGACGCGGACCTGCCGCGGCCAGGAGGGCAAAAGGTAAGGGGTCGGCGCCGACGCCGGCAACCGCAGGCGCGAGCGGCCGCCTCAGGCGCGCGGCGGCGGCGCGGCAGCGTCCCAGGCCGCCGCCTGCCCGTGGGCCGCGCAGATGGCCCCCATGAGGCGTCGAACCGCGGGTCCGAGGTGTCGACCGCGACGCCAGGCCAGGCCGATCTCGCGCGAGAAATCGACCCCGCGCACAGGCACGATCCGCAGCCGTCCGGCGGCCACCGCGGCCGCTGCGGTCATCGCCGGCAGAAAGGAAATGCCCAGCCCGGCTTCGACTAGCTGGCGCATGGCCTCCGGGCTGCGCATTTCCATCACCACGCGCGGCGAGACGCCGGCTTCGGCAAAGCGCTCGTCCACCAACCGCCGCGACACCGAGTCCTCGTGGAACAGAATCAGCGGTTCCTGCGCCACATCGACCAGGTCGACCTCGCGACGCTCGGCCAGCGCGTGCGCCGGACTGAGCACCAGGGGCATGGCTTCGCGGCAGAGGGTGATCTCGGCGAGTTTGGGGTGGTTGTAGGGCAGCGAGATGACGGCGAACTCCGAACGACCGGCCAGCAACTCGTCGACCAGGTACCGGGACGGCGCCACCTGCGTGGTCACCTCCACCTGCGGGCAGTCGCGCCGGTACTGCCGCAGGACCTCGGGCAGCAGATAGATCACCGCCGCGTCGATGGCACCGAAGCGAAAGCCCTCGCCAGGCAGCCAGTCACGTCGGCTGAGCCGCTCCTCGACTTCTTCCAGCAGGTCCTCGACCTGGACCGCGTAGTTGACCAGCAGGCGTCCCTCCATGGTCAGTTCCACCTGCCGCCCGTCGCGGTGGAACAACCGGGTGCCCAGGCTCCGCTCGAGTTCGGCGATGCCGTTGCTGACCGTGGGCTGGGTTACGTGCAGCCCCTTGGCGGCCTGCGTGAAGCTGGCGGTGCGGGCCACCGCGAGGAAATAGCGGAGGTGATGCAGGTTCATGGCCGCACCCGGTTCACGGCGTCGGCACGCCTGGCCAGGGGGCACCCAGGTGCGACACCACCGCCGCGGCGCCGCCGCCGACGACGGCAGCAGCACTGCCGGCGCCTCCCCAACCGCCAATTCCCGACACCGGCTGCCGCGCCCCATCGACCAAGTCCACAGCCACCACCGGGCATCGCGGCGCCAGCGCTGCCGCCAGTTCCGGCAGGTCATAGTCCAACAGCACGCCAGGTACGAAACACGACGGCGGCCACGCGTAGGGGAACTGCGCCGCCAGGTGTCCGTATCCGGAGAGCATGTTCCAGCACACCGCTCGGCCCACCTCAGGCGCGATCAGGGCCACGTGGAGGGCCACCAGGGCTCCCACGCCCCGACCGCCCACGGCCAGCCGACGGCGATCCACGGACGGGTGGTTGGCCAGGACTCGCAGACCCGCCAGGGCATCGCGCACCCGCAGCCCCATGATCGGAGCGCCGACGGCGAACGACAGATAGCTCAGGATCCGCTCGCTGTCATTCCAACCCGCCAGGTCGTAAGCCACCGGGGCCGGCGCCAGGCCGCCCAAGCCGGACACCTCCAGGCTGAGCACCACCGGCTGATCGGGCAAGCAGTCGGTGTCGAAAACCCGCAACAACGGTACCAACGGTCCGTGCTGCCGGAAAGCCGCCCAACGGCCGACTTCGTCGAGCCACAGCAAGCCCGGCCGCGGTCCGGGGTTCTCGTAACGGCGCAGCAGCAGGCCCGGAAGCGCCAGCCGCGGCGTCTCCAGGACCACCTGAACCTCGCCCACACGGGCATGCCAGACGCGCTGGGCGCGGCCGGCGGCCCGCAACGCCGCCGCCGGCGCCGCCGAACCCAAGCCCAACCGGGCCAGCGCAGCGGCACGGAGTTCGGTCTCGCGTCGCGGGCATCGGGCCCGCAGGGCCGCCAGGCGTTCGGCCTGCGCGCGGTTGATGGTGTGCATGTTGGCGTCCGTGCACGGCCGGCAGGCCAGTTGCTCGCGCGTCAGGGACACCAGGTCAGTGCCGACACCGTTTCGCGACTGCCGGGGTGGCCGCCGCAGGTGCCGGTCCAACCAACTGACCGCGGCCTGAGCCATGTCAGCGCTGTAGGCGTGTCCGCTGCGCGGGTCCACATACAGCCGGCAGGCGCCCGGGGCGCCGGCAACCGTGTACAGACGAGCGGCTTCGCGTGCAATGGCCCGAGTCGAGCGCAGCGCGAATACCTCGTCGCCAGCCCCGGCCAGCAGCAGGCACGGCCGCGGCGCCAAGGCGGCGACGTAATCGACATAGTCCAGTCCGGCGGCCAGGTACCCGGGACCGAACTGCTCCGGGCAACTGGTGTAAAGGTCCCGCAGGTGCAGGTCCTCATGGCGGGCCAGACAGCAGCATGGGGCCAGGCAACGGACACGCTCGTCGACCAGGGCCAGAAACAGGCTGGTGATGCCGCCCCCGGACACGCCCGTGGCAGCGAAACCAGCGCCGGTGTCCACGTCGGGTCGCGTCTGGAGGTAGTCGAGGCAGCGCCGCGCATCGAGCACGAAGTGCGTCTGCGACCAGACCCCGGTGAGGTAACCGATGACCCCGTTGACAAAGTGGTCATTCAGCGACGCCAACTCGCCCGAACACCCGGGCGGGTCGAAGGAAACGGCGATGTACCCGGAGCGCGCCAGGATCTGCGCCGGTTCCTGGTAACTGGGCCCGGTCTTGTCGCTGTGACCTGTGGGACAGACGACAGCGGGGTACGTGCCCGGATCGCTGGGCAGGTACACGCTGGCGTTCACCTCCCAACCGGGGAGGGAGGTGAACACGACATTTTCAAGGCGGAAGCCACGGTGCTGCTGCACGGCCACGGTGCGCGGAGCCAACGGCGCCGGGTTGTCCCACAACCACTCGGGGAAGGGCCGGCGCACCGTCGCCAGGACCTGTTGCTGCCAGGCCTCCCATGCCGCCACCCCCACTATAGCCCGGCGACGCGCCGCCCCCGCAGTCAGAGCCTGGCGGCAGGCTTCGAGCACCTGCCGCTGGAGCATCCTGCCACTGGTCATGGTATCCCCCCTGGGCCCGTGGCGCTCAGCCTGACAGCCCCGCCAGGCGCATGAAGTTGACCAGCAACGCGCGTCCATGAGGGTACTCATCCTGCCAGGCCTCGGGATGGAATTGGGTGCCGTAGAGCGGCCGCTGGCGGTGCTTCATGGCCTGCACGCGGCAGGTGTCGCCAGTGGCAATCAGGTCGAATTCGGCCGGCACCTGTTTGACCTCGCAGGTGTGGGATTGGCGCACCATGAACGGATCGGGCAAACCCGCGAACAGCGGGTCGGCAATCAACGGTCGCACCGGATAGAAGCCTTGCTCGCTGAACCATCCGGCGCCCTGAGCTGAGACACTGCCCACCTGGGGTTCACCCGGGCCAAGCCGGCGCATGGGCTGGTCTTCCACCCGGGCCAACTGGCGAAAGCCGTGGTTGTACATGAAGCCAAGGAGTTGATGGCTGCCGCAGAACCCTATGGTAGGCACATCCGGCAGGCCGCGCACCAGGTCTTCGAACCCGTAGAAGTCCCGGACGTCGAAGTCGCGGAACCAGGTGCCGCAGCCGCTCAGCAGCAGGGCCCGGGGCCGCAGCGGAGCGATCACCTCAAGCGTGGCCTGCGACAGGTGAACGACCAGGCACGGCACTCCCGACAGCTCCTCGAAGCGCCGCTTGAGCCCGAAATCCCCGTTGCCGGCTTCGTACTTGGCCAGCGTTTCCACCCGTACCCAGACGATCATATGGACCTTTCCTGCGGGCCGGCGCCCGCCAGCTGTCCCAACCAGGTTTCGATACCGGCGGCCCAGCCCAGCAGCGCCTCATCGGTTCCCGGTGGGGCCGCCAACTGGAGGCCGACCGGCAGGCCGTCCACCAGGCCGCCGGGCACCGTCACCACCGGCCAGCCGGCGTGGGACCAGGGCAGGTTCATCACCGGGTCGCCGGTGCCCTCCAGACCCGCCGGCGCCGGGCCGCAGGCAGCCGGGCACACCCAGGCGTTGCCGCCCACTGCCGCCAGCGCGGCGCGCAGTTCGAGGTCCAGCGCCTCGCTACCGCGGCGCGCCGCGGCCAGGGCGGCGGTTGACACGGACTGGCCTTGCCGTACGAGGGCCGCCGTTCGCGGCCGGTAGCGCGCCGCATGGGTGGTGAACCACGCCGCGTGAACGCGGGCCATCTCGCCCGCCACCAGCAGCCGGTGACGCTCGTTGACCGCCTCGATGTCCAGCAGGGCGTCGGTCTCGCACACGCGGTACCCGGCGCTCGTCAACGCGGCCAACTGGCAACCCAAGACGGCCCGGGCCGCTGGCTCAGCCTGGGCCAGGTAAGGGCCTCGCGGGATGACCAGCACCGGCTTGTCGCCGGCCCCGGGCGGCCGCCATTCCTGGCACAGGCAGGCGGCCGCCAGCACCACGCTGGCCACGTCCGGCCCCAGCCATCCGACGGTATCGACACTCGGCGAGAAAGGGATCACGCCGTCGCCGGCCACCCGACCGCGCGTCGGTTTGAAGCCAACGACGCCGCAGAAAGCCGCCGGGCGGATCACCGAGCCAATGGTCTGCGTGCCCAGCGCCAGCGGGCAGTAGCCGGCCGCCACGGCCGCCGCCGAGCCGCTGCTCGAACCGCCCGGCGTACGGCCTAGGGCCCGCGGGTTGCGGGTCGGGCCTGGTTCCGCGTGCGCGAACTCAGTAGTCACTGACTTGGCCAGCACCACGGCGCCGGCGCGGCGCAGGGCGGTGACACAGGAGGCTTCAGGCCCGGCAAACAGCTCGGGCGGCAGCGTTGACCCGGCCCGCGTCAGCAGGCCATCGACGCGAATGATGTCCTTTACCGCGACCAGACAGCCGTACAGCGGGGGGCGCGTCGCGGCGTCGGGCCAGGCACGGCACAGATGGCCGGCTGCCGTCGCCAGCCGCCCGCGCCGATCGGTTTCCGACAGCAGCGCCCGCAGCGACGGCTCCAGCTGATCCACGCGGTCCAGGAGCGCGGCCCAGCAGGCCTCCCGCCCGGGCTCGTCGCGGCAGAGCGGCTCCATGGCAGGCAACCCCGCACGCGGACTGCGTTCAGCGTCGGCCACGATCGTCGCTGACCCGGCACCGGCAGCGTTCCGGGCGCGCCCGTCGGCGCGCCATCGACCGGCGCCGCCGAAGGCCCGCGGTCTGCCCCCACGGCAGCCCCGGCACGGTCACGGCAACAGGGGGCCGGAGCAGCGCTGCCGGTACAGGTCAACGAAGTGGAAAGCCGCCACGACGAGGCCGTGGTCGATGGCGCCGGAGCCGATCAGGGCCGGTATGTCAGCGAGGGGAACCTTCTCAACCACGATGTCTTCGCCCGTGTCCAGGCTCTGGCCCGTCAGCGGGGCGGCGCCCAGCGCCAGGAAGGTGTGGCAGCGGTTGTTCTGGATAGCAGGATTCGGGGCGACACTGCCGACCGCGACCCAGGTGGTCGCGCCGTAACCCGTCTCCTCGGCCAGTTCGCGACGGGCCGCGGCCAGGGGTCCCGGGTCGGCGGCGTCAACGACGCCGCCGGGGATCTCGAGTTCCACCACACCCATACCGTGGCGGAACTGGCGGATGAGCACTACCTCCTGAGCCGGCGTGACCGCGACGACATTGGTCCAGTCGGGCATTTCCAGCACTATGACTTCGTGAGCCCGCGCGGTTCGCGGCGAACGGCGGCGATCGCGGCGAAGGCGCAGGATGCCGTAATCGATCGCGGGCTGGCTGCCCAGGTGCTCCCAACTCTCTACCATCGCCCCCCCTTTGGGCCACGCCCCCCAGCGCGCCGGTCCTGCCCGCCAGCCGCCGCGCACCGACGCAGGCGGCCTTCCGGTCGGTGCCGACGAACCAGTCCACCCGCCCAGGCGACGGTGGGCTGCCGGTCGGGCGGCAATGTACGCCCGGGTGGCCGGGCTGTCCACGTGATCAGTTGGGGGCGGCCGCGCCGGCGGTCGGCACCGGCAGATCGAGCGCCAGGCAGGCGCCCAGCGTCCGCGGCTCGCAGCGGAGTTCGCCGCCGTGCTCGCGGGCAATGTCGGCCGCGACGCTCAGTCCCAGGCCGGCCGCCTGGCCGGCCTCGTGGGTGGTGAAGAAGGGCTCGAAAACACGGACGCGGATGGCTTCGGGGATGCCCGGACCGTTGTCCTCCACTTCGATCCGCAACCGGTGCTGCCGGACGCGGGTGCGAATGGCAATGACTCCATGTCGCGGCCCGGCCCGCAACGCGTCGCGGCTGTTCTGCACCAGGTTCAACAGGATCTGCCGCAACTGCCCGGCGTTGCCGAAGGCCCAGGGGAGATTCGGGCCCAGGTCCAACTGCAGCCCAATGTGATCGAGGCGCAGGGGACGCCGCAGCACCGCGGCCAGTTCCTCAACCAGACGGTTGAGGTTCAGCATCGTCTTCTCGGCCGTCCGATCGCGCAGGAAGCTGAGCAGACGCTCGCGCTGCTCGTTCAGGTCGTCAGCAGCGGCGCTGATCGCGGCCAGATGACTGCGCGCCGACTCCTCCAACTGCAGGCCGCCAAGCAGCTCGGCCTCGCCCGCGACGCGGGTGATCGGGGCAGCCAGCGCGTCGGCCACGTCGGCGAGCAACTGGCCCGCCAGTTGGCGCCGTTGCAGGTGGCGAAGCTGGCGGTCGCGCGACTGCTGCTCCTCCAGCCCGGCGTAGCGGTGCTGCAGCGCGGATACCAAGGCAGCTACCTGGGCGGCCAGCCCCAGGTGGGGCGTCAGATCGCGGCCCTGGTCGGTGCCGTACAAGCCGACCACGCCAAGGCTGAAGGGCAGTTCCAACAGGGCGCCTGACGCGGTGTCAGCCCCACCGGTTAACGGGGCTGCAGCGACCCCGGCGGGAACCATGAGCGGTACCCGGCGCCGCCACAGGTCGACAATGTGGTCGCGCCCTGGACCGGTAAGCAACGGCGCCCAAGAACCACCGCGAACCAGCTCCCGCCAGCTGACTTCCTCGCCGAGCGTCGGATCGATCCGGTAAAGCACGACGCGGCACGGCAACTGCACCGCACCAACCACCTCGGCGAGCCGCTCCAGGAGGACGGCGCCCTCGGCAGGCGAAGTCAACGAGGCGACGCGCTCCTGCAGGTGCAGCAGCAGCTGCGGCCAACTGGGATCACGTCGTCGCGACTCAGACATGGGGCCCGGGCTCCTGGGACTCCGGCAAAGGCGGGAACCAACGGCGTGCTGCCGACGACATGGATCGCGGATCGCGCGGGGCACGGCGGCAGTGGCTCGGGGCCATATGGCCTCCGACTGCGGCCGGTCTGCTCCGGGCCGTCGGCAGCGCTCGCCCCAGTGCCCTTGTCGGCCGGCCCGGGACACGCCGCAGACCCGCGTTGGGCTGCGGACCGACACGTCGGCCCCGGATGGCGAACCCCGGCGCCGGGGTACCGGCGCACGAGTCCAGCTGATCGCCTGAGGCAGCGGCATGGACGAAGATCGGCCCATGGACGCCGTCCACCACGGGTCACGGGCAAGGTGTACGGCCCCCCGGTGCTCAGCCCCGTCAGCCGGTCAGCCGCGGCTGCGGCTCACCGGCCGGCTTGGCCGCGCGACGCGCCGTCGGGCCGTGGTGTCCGGCACCGTTGGAGCGGCCGTCGGGCGAGCCAGCAGGTCGCGGGCGATGGCCGCCAGCGCGAGCGGGACGAAGGGCTTCTCGATCAGGTCGGCAACCCCTGCACGCGTCGCCTCGCGTGCCATGGCCGCGGTGGCCCAGGCGCTGACCAGGACCACCGGCGTTGCCACACCGTACCGTCGCGCCGCCCGCACCGCCTGCAGTCCGGTCAACCCGGGCATGCAATGATCCAGCAGGGCCAGTGCGTAGGTGCGGCCGAGGAGGGCCTCGAGAGCCTGCGAGCCATCGGCAGCCGTGACCACCTCAGCCCCCGGCACGCCGTGGCGGATCGCCCTGACCATCGCCTCGCAGTCGCGGCGATCGTCGTCAGCTACCAGTACCCGCGTCATCCGTGCCTCCGTCCGGTTCGGTGTCTCGGGGCCCGCGAGCGCCGCAGCCGAGTTGGTACCACTGCACCATAGCATACACCACGGCGGCCAACTTCCCAAGGGTACGTCGGCCCGGCAGTGATCAACCACGACGCTCGAAGCCAGGTCACGGGGGCACCGGTCACGCGATCAGCGGCGACCGCTAGCGCCCCCGGCGCGGGTCGGTCAGCGTGCGGATGCGACGGTTGACGCGTCGCCGCAGGGTCAACAGCCACTCCGGATCACGGGGGTACTCGGTCGCGGTCAACGGACCCGGCAGTCCATTTTCCACCAGGGCGACCGTGGCGTCACGGCCCTGCAGTGACTCGAGCAGCTTGAGAGCCCGTTGGTCTTGAATGGCCTCGCGGAAGACTTCGCCGCGGATTGAGTCGACCGGGCCGTCGGGCCCCGGGTACACCAGGAAGGCGTCCCCGGCCGGGAAAGCCCGGTCTGCATCGGTGACTCGGTACGGATCGATGGCGCGCGTGGAGCCCTGCGTGTACCAGAAGTTGTAGCCCCATTGGAGGAAGCCGGCCAGGCCAAGGCGGTAGAGTTGCGCCCCCAGAATGCGGTTACGGGCCGAGGGGAAGTGGAAGAAACGGTTGGCCACTTGGCTCCACTGACCACAACAGTAGTATGTCCACAGGTTCTCGATGCCGCGGTCGAGGAAGGGCTGCAGATGGTCGAGGGCCGGAATGGGATTGGGCACCAACCCCTCGTCGTAGAAACGGATGCTGGACAGGGCGTCGATGAACGGGAACTCGGTCAGGTGCTCGCGAACGATGCCGGCCGCGCGGGCGAACGACTCCAGGTGCTCCAGACTGGGTTCATCGGAGACGTGGAAGTAGACCTTGCGCCGGAGCCCCCGCTCGTGGATGAAGGCGACCAGCGCGGGCAGGAACTGCGCCAGGAAGGCCTGGTACTGAGTTCCTGCGGCATCGTCCTCCCAACCGAAGAGGCGCTCTTCGCCACGCCCCGTGCGGACAACGATCTTCGGGCAGTGGGCGGCGCCCCACTGGGTGAAGAGATGACTGATCTCGAAGAACTGGACGCCGCAGCGTGTGGCCATGTCGACCCACCTGCCGAGCAGACTGAAGTCGAACTGGAAGCCACGGCCGCGGCGGGTGATCCCCACCAGCTGTGCAGTGGGTCGCTCGCCGCCAACCCGGGTGTCCAACGGCGGGGTGAAAACCGGGGTCAACACCATGTTGATGCCGTGGTCGACGGCGTGGGCCAGGTACTTCTCCACCCACTCCCAGTGGGCCGCGCTCCAGACCGGGACTTGGTATTGGGTCGCCAGGCAGTCGACGTGGAACCAGCTGGTGTGGATCAGGCTCTGGGGCGGCAGCACGACGCCGACAATCTCCAGCTCCAGGGCGACCTCGCCGAGCACGGCGCCGCCCTCGAGCAGACGCACCGCCAAGCGGCGCGTACCTGGCGTGGCCCGGCGCGGCACGTTCAGGGTGAACCAGAGGCTGCGCCACTGCCCCGGGGGCGCCACCACGCCGTCGACGATCGGGAACAGCGGATCGGGATACAGCCCCGGCGTGGTACGCAGGACGTTGTCGTCAAAAGCGCTGCCGAGGAACTCGGCGGGCGCCAGGCCGACACTGCGCACCAGCGGCGGGTGGGGCAGGTCGCTTTCCACCTGTACCGTCAGGCCGCGACGGTGCGTCGCCGATCGATAGGCCACCTGGAAGGAGAACACTTCGCCCAGCAGGCACGAGGCGCGCGGCACGGACCGATCCGCCAAATCCTGATCGGCGAACACCTTGCTGAGCGAGCTGAGCAGTCGCACGTCGAATCCGGAACCCCGGGGCATGGCCACTCCTCCTGAGTCACTTCCGCGCCAACCAGCGACCGGCTTCGATAGCCGGTGTCAGGCAGTCACGGGTCGGGTTCGCCAGCGGGCGCGGCGCCAACAGCGCACGCCGGCGCGACGGCCGGCCGGGCCCGGCAGGCCGTTGGCCACCGGTGCGGCGGACGACCGGGGACAGGGCGGTTCAGGCCATCGGCGTCACGCGTTGGCACAGCTGCAAGGCCAGTCCCCAGGGGTCGCGCAGCATCGCCAGGCGATCGCCCGCGTCAGTGACCGTGACATCACCGGTGCTGCTGGCACCCGCCGCCAGCAGTCGCTGGCGGTCGGCATCCAGCTCATCGCTGGCAAACGCGAAGTGCAGCGTCTGGGGGTGCTGGCGGGCGTAATCGGGCACTGGCTCGGCGGCGCTGCAGTAAATCTCGACCACGACTCGGCCCGTGCGGTCGGCCAGAAAATGCATATGGGTCGGGGCTTCGCCCCGACGTACCACCTGCATCGCCAGGTGCTGCACATACCACGCCGCCACCGCCGGCGGATCGCTGACATTGATGGCAAAGTGCTCGAATCTGGGTTCCACGGCGCCCCCTTGGGAAGATGACGAAACGAACCACGGGCGACACCCGCCCGGGCGGCCGCAGCCGCGCGGAGCACGACTGCGGTGCAGGGCAATACACGACTATATTAGGCAAACGCAGGGCTTTTGGGGAAGCGGGTCCCCGCAAACAGGCCCACTTGCCGCCCGCGTGACCGGTGAACCTGGCGCGAGCCGGCCGGAACCAGACGGAGGGAACCGCCTCGTGGATACCGTGGTTCTGCTGTCAGGCGGCGTCGACAGCGCCGTGGCGCTGGCGCTGCTCTGCCGGTTGGATCCGCGACCGCGGGCGGCGATCTACCTGAAAATTTGGCTTGAGGACGAGGTCGCCTACCTGGGTGACTGCCCATGGGAGACCGACCTGGGCCACGCACGCGCGGTGTGCCGACAGCTGGCGGTCCCCCTCGAGGTGGTGCCGCTGCAGACCGAGTACCGCGAGCAGGTGGTCGAGGCCGCCCTGAGCGAACTGCGGCGCGGGCGCACGCCCACTCCGGACGTGTGGTGCAACCGGCGGATCAAGTTCGGCGCTCTGACCCGGTATCTGGGGGGCGCGCCAACCGCCATCGCTACCGGGCACTACGCTCGCGTCGAGCCCTGGGCGGGTCGGGTACGTCTGGGCCGCGGCCTGGACCCGGTCAAGGACCAGACCTACTTCCTGTCCCGGCTGACGCAGGAGCAGCTGCGGCAGGCCCAGTTCCCGGTGGGCCACCTGCTCAAGGAAGAGGTGCGGGAGTTGGCGACCCGCCTGGGGCTGAGCAACCACGACCGCCCCGACAGCCAGGGGATCTGCTTCCTGGGCAAGGTCCCTTACCGCGAGTTCGTCCGCTTCCACCTCGGCGAGCGCTGCGGGCCCATTCGCCAGGCCGGTTCGGACCGCCTGCTGGGTCAACACCGGGGCCACTGGTTCCACACCATCGGCCAGCGCTTCGGCCTGGGACTGGGCGGTGGGCCCTGGTTCATCGTGCGCAAGGACCCGGAGGCCAACGTCCTCTGGGTCAGCCACCAGCGCGAGGCCGGCCCGGTGGCCCGGCGCGATTTCCATGTCAATGACGTGCACTGGATCGACAGTCCGCCCGCGGGGCCGGCGGTACAGGTGCGCCTCCGGCATACGCCCGAGCTGTGGTCCTGCGGCCTGACACCAGCCGCGGGCGATGTATGGGAAGTGGTTCTGAGCCAGCCCGACGCCGGCATCGCGGCCGGTCAGCACGCGGTCTTCTACGACGGTCCTTACTGCCTGGGGAGCGGCGTGATCTGCGACTGAGGGAGGCCCTGCCGGCTGGCCGAACCGGCCGGAACCGCCTGCCAGCCACCCCCGGCAGACCGCATGGACAGCCGCCTCGCGGCGCGCTATTTTCAGGCACTATGAGCCCGATCAGGCCGCAGCCGCGGCCGCAGGGCGCAGCTGGCTGCAGGAGGGGTGCCATGGTCCGTCTGGGCGTCATCGGGTACGGCGGTCGAATCCACGGGGTGATCGAACACAACCTGCGGCAGTTGGACCCCGACATTCGCGTCGTCGGCGTCGTCGACCCGGACGAAGCCGGAGTCCGGAACCGTCTGGCGGCGTGCGACCGCGATGGGGCCCGTTTTTACCCCGATCTGGCCGCGTTGGTCAAGCAGGGTCGGATCGATGCGCTGGCCATCGGTACGCGCTGCAACCTGCACACACCCTACGCGATCCAGGCCGCCGGCTACGACCTGCCGCTGTTCCTGGAGAAACCGGTAGCGACCGACATGCGCCAGGCCGCGGCGCTGGAGAAGGCCTTCGCCCGGAGCCGGTGCCGCGTGGTCGTCAGCTTCCCTCTGCGTGTCTCACCGCTCTGCGCTCTGGCCAGGGATTACCTGGCTGGCGGCGCGGTCGGTGACCCCATTCATGTCACGGCGGTGAACTACGTCCCGTACGGCACCATCTACTGGGAAGCCGAGTACCGCAACTGGGGAATCACCCAGGGCCTCTTCCTGCAGAAGGCCACCCACGACTTCGACTACCTCATGTACCTGATGGATGCACCCATTGTGCGCGTGGCCGCCATGCGCACAGTGGGCAAGGTGTTCGGTGGCCGCAAGAAGGCCGGCTTGGTCTGCAGCCAGTGCCGCGAGCAGGACGCCTGCCTGGAAAGCCCGGCCAACCGCCGCCGCCACGGCACCTCGGGGGACCACGGCGACCACCGCTGCGTGTTCAGCACCGACTGCGGTTCGGCGGCGGCAGGGACCCTCAATGAAGACTGCTCGTCGGCCCTGATCGAGTTCGCCGGCGGTGCGCACGGCGTGTACACGCAGGTATTCTACTCGCGTCGCGACGCGGCCTCGCGCGGGGCCACGGTAAGCGGCTACCAAGGGACAGTGAGTTTCGACTGGTACACCAACGAGCTGCATCGCGTCCGCCACCACGCCCCTTTCTCGGCCACCGAGCGCGCCGGCGAAGGGGCCAGTCACTTTGGCGGCGACCTGGAACTGGCCCGCGATTTCCTGGCGCTGATCCGCGGCGCCACCCGTTCGCGCACCCCGATCGAAACCGGCATCCAGAGCGTCTATGCCTGCCTGGCCGCCAAATCGGCCGCGGAGACCGGCCGCTTCGTCGCCGTGCGGCAGCTCAGCTGAGCACCTACCGCCGGCACCACCCACGGGCCGGGTCGGCGGCGCCTGGCCCCCATCTGAGGCCACCATGCACGATCCCCGACTCGACCAGCTGGCGCGTACACTGACACATCACTCCACTCGTCTAGCCGCCGGCGAGCGGGTGCTCATCGAGGCGGTGGACACGCCCGAAGAGATGGTGTTGGCGGTGATCCGCAGCGTCCGGGACGTTGGGGCGGTGCCCGTGGTGTCGCTGAAGAGCTCGTTCGTGCAGCGCGAGTTGCTGCGCGCCGGGCAGCGCGAAGCCATGGAACTAGCCGGGCAGGTCGAGCGATTCCAGATGGAGCAGGTCCAAGCCTATGTGGGCATTCGCGGCGGACGCAACGTGGCCGAGATGTCCGACGTGCCCGGCGCCGCCATGCATCTCTACGAGGAACTGTGGCTCAAACCGGTGCACTTCGAGGTCCGCGTACCGCACACGCGCTGGGTCGTGCTGCGGTGGCCATCACCGTCGATGGCCCAACAGGCGCAACTGAGCAGCGAGGCCTTTGAGGACTTTTACTTCGACGTCTGCACGCTGGACTACGGGCGCATGGCCAGCGCCGTCCAACCGCTGCGCGAGCTGATGACCCGGACCCGTCAGGTGCGCCTGAACGGGCCGGGAACCGATCTCCACTTCAGCATCGAGGGGATCCCGGCCATCAGCTGCACCGGTGAATGCAACATACCTGATGGCGAGTGCTTCACCGCACCGGTGCGCGAATCCGTCGAGGGAACCGTGAGCTTCAACACGCCGACCTTGTACCGGGGCCGCGTGTTCCGCAACATCCGGCTGACCTTCACGGCCGGCCGCATTGCGGCCGCCGACGCTGACCGCCCGGAGGAGTTGCTGGAGATCCTGGACAGCGACCCCGGCGCCCGTTACCTCGGTGAGTTCGCCCTGGGCTTCAACCCCCGTATCCGGCGGCCCATGCTCGACACGCTGTTTGACGAGAAGATTGCGGGCTCCCTGCACCTTACCCCTGGCCAGGCCTACGAAGAAGCCGACAACGGCAACCGGTCGGCCATCCACTGGGACATGGTGCTGCTTCAGGACGCCGCCCACGGCGGGGGCCAGGTCTTCTTCGACGGCGTTCTGGTGCGCCAGGACGGCCAGTTCGTGCTGCCGGAGTTGGCCGGGCTGAACCCCGGGAACCTCGGGTGAGCCACCCGGCCCGTGCCACGAGCCCGGCGCTGGGCATCGACGCCAGCCAGGCCAGCCAGGTACGCCGCACCGGCGTCGGGCAGATGGCCATGGGGCTCATCCAGGCGCTGAAGGACCTGGTCCCATCGACCGTCGCCGTGCGTCTGTATTCGCGCCACCCGCTGTCGGGCCCGCTGGCGGAACTGCCGCCCAACTGGTCCAGCGCGGTGCTGCGGTGGCCATCGAACCGCCTCTGGCCGCAGATCCGTCTGGCGCTGGCGCTGCGGCGCCAGGCGCCGGCCGTGCTGCTGTCGCCCAGTCACCTGCTGCCCTGGTCAGGGCGCCCGCGCATGGTGGCCATTCTTCACGACATCGGCTTCCAGCGCGTCGATGCTCTGTACGGAACCGACCAGCTGGCCATCGGCCCCAACGGCCTGGCGGCCCGCGGCGCGGACGGGGTAGTGCGCCTGTTCAGTGGCGGCCGGTACCGTGCCTGCGAGCAGGACTACCACCGCTGGTCGCTGGCGCAGGCCATGGGACGCGCCTCGCGGTTGGTCACCTGTTCGGAGTTCAGCCGCGAGGAAATTCGCGCCGCGTACCCGAACAACCGGCTGCCCATTGAGGTAATCCCCTGGACGATCGCCGCGGACCGTTTCGTCGCTCCATGTCCACCCGAAGCCCGCGCCGCCGCCCGCCGTCGGTACGGCATCGAGGGCCGCTACGTACTCTTCGTCGGCCGTCTGGAGCGCAAGAAGAACGTACGCCTGCTCGTGGAGGCTTACGCGCGCCTGCGGCAGCTGGATTCGGTTCCGCGGTCACTAGTGCTGGCCGGCAACCCCGGCGCCGGGTACGAAGACATCCGGGCCCAGATCGCCCGCTGCCGACTGGGCAGTCAGGTGATCGAGACAGGGTGGTTCGCCGACGACGACCTGCCGGCGTTGATGCAGGAAGCGGACCTGTTCGTCTTCCCGAGCCTGTACGAAGGGTTCGGGTTACCGATCCTTGAGGCCCAGTCGGCTGGCACCCCGCTAGTATGCTCTGACCTGCCGGTGATGCGCGAGGTGGCCGGCGAGGGCGCCGCCTACTTCATCGCCGACAGTGCCGACGACTTGGCCAGGGCCGCCCTGCGCCTGCTGAATTCAGCCGCCGAGCGCGAGGCGCGAGTGGCGGCCGGCAGGATCAATGCCGCCCGTTTTACCTGGCACCGAACCGCCACGGCCTACTGGGAGCTGCTCGCGAACGAACTCGCCCTGGCCGGCCGGCCACCCGATCACCAAGCCGGCCGCGCGCCGGGTGCGGTCGGTCAACCGCCCTGAAACCTGGCGCGGCCAAGCCCGGGCACAACGCCTCACCGCGACCGGGCAATGCCCGGCAGGGCTCGCCACACAAGGAGATCCACATGCGTCTGGGAGGACCAATCTTCGGCAAACCGGGAAGCCCTTCGGCCTGGGTTGCCGCCGTGCGGGCCAAGGGGTACCGCGCGGCCTATTGCCCGGTTTCCATCGAAGACCCACCCGAGTTGGCGCGCCTGTACCAACGGGCCGCCATCGAGTCCGACATTGTCATCGCCGAGGTGGGCGCGTGGTGCAACCCTCTGGGGCCGGATATCGTGGCCCGCAAGGCCGCAGTGGCGCGCTGTAAGCGCAGCCTGGAGTTGGCCGAGCGGATCGGCGCCCGC
>CAITNQ010000449.1 GCA_903893785.1 uncultured Gemmatimonadota bacterium | reverse complement strand
GCCATTGCCACCGGTGTGGGGTTCTTCGACCACATGCTTACCGCCTGGGCGCGGCACGGCCTGTTTGACCTTTCGGTGCGTTGCCAGGGCGACCTGCATGTTGATCCGCACCATTCAATTGAAGATGTGGGCATCTGTCTGGGGCAGGCCATCGTCGAAGCCGTCGGCAACAAGGCGGGCCTGGAACGCTTTGGCAGCAGCTTCGTCCCCATGGACGAGGCCTTGGCGCGCGCCGTCGTCGACCTTTCGGGCCGTCCCTACCTGGTTCTGGAGGCGGCGTTCCATGAAGCGCAGGTCGGGGCCTTTCCGGTGTCCATGGCCCGCGAATTCTTCCGGGCCGTCGCGGACAATGGCCGGCTAACCCTGCACCTGGACCTGCTGCGGGGCACCAACGACCACCATGGGATCGAGGCCCTGTTCAAAGCTTTCGGGCGGTCCCTGGCCCAGGCAACGCGTTTTTCGCCGCGGGAGCACGGGGTGCCGTCGACCAAAGGGGCGCTCTGACAGGGTCCCGCGGCGCGCTGTGGGGCCAGCCGGTGCTCAGGCCGTCCGCTGGCGTGGGCGGCGCGATTGCCTGCTCCCGGATCGGCACTCCCGCCGGCGGCAGACCGATGCGGTGCCCGATCACGGGCGGGTTCTGCTTCCGGGCTCCCCGAACGGCGGCTCTGCGGATCGGGGACGGCGAGGCGACGACGGTCCGGCGGCCTCGGCGAGAAGTGTGCGGAATCTGCCATCGTGCCTGCGTCAACTGGCGACCCCGCGGCGGGGACGCCCATTCCCTGTCGGTCGGGCGGCTATGCGCATCGTCCACCTCATTTACGATGACCTCCAGAACCCCTGGCTGGCGGGAGGCGGTGCGGTGCGCGCCGAGGAGATCTACCGGCGGCTGGCCGCGCGGCACCAGGTTACGCTGGTTTCCGGGGCTTTCCCGGGCAGTGCGCCCGACGAGGTGCGCGATGGCGTGCGGCGTCTTCACGTCGGCCGGGCCGCCAGCTATGCTGGTTCGCGTCTACGTTACTGCCGCCAAGCCCTGGCCAGCCTGAACCAGTTGCGGTGGGACGTGTGGGTGCACGAGTTCTCGGCTTTCGCGCCGTTGTGGGCGCCAGCCGCCCTGCGTCGCCGCGGCGTCCTGTTCCTGTACCACTTCGTGGGCGCCCACGCGCTGGCCAAGCATCCGGCGGTGGGCCTGGTGTCCTGGGTGGCCGAGGCCCTGACGCTGCGAGCCTATGCGCACATATTGACTATTGCTCCCAGTGTGCAGCGGGAGGTACAGCGCCGCCTGCGCGGACGGGCCGTGCGCGTCGACTGCGTCTTCACTGGGGTTGACGCGGCGTACTTCGATCTGGTACCGGCGGAGCTTCCGTTCCTGCTGTACCTGGGGCGTCTGGACCTGCACACCAAGGGGATCGACCTGCTGATAACGGCTTTTGCCCGGGTCGCCGGGGATCACCCTGAGGTATCCCTCAAGATCGCCGGACGCGGTACGCCGCGGGCTGCCGGGGCCATCGCCCGCCTGGCGTCGAGCGCCGGTCTGGGTGACCGGCTCCAGATCCTTGGCCCGGTGAACGAAGGCCAGAAGCGGGAGCTTCTGCGGCACTGTCTGGCGGTCTGCATGCCGTCGCGGTACGAGGGGTGGGGCATTGTGGCGGTGGAGGCAGCGGCCGCCGCCAAGCCCGTCCTGGGCACCTGCATACCCGGGTTAAGCGATGCCGTTCGCGGCGGCGAGACAGGGGTGCTGGTGCCTCCCGGCGATGTGGGCGCCCTGGCGGCCGCCATGTCCACCCTATTGTCGGACCGTGAGCAACGGCGGCTGCTGGGACACGCCGGTCGCGCCTGGGCTCGCCGCTTCGATTGGGGCCGGCTGGCCGTCGACCAGGAGCAGGTTCTGCAGTTGGCCGCCGGCGTTGGCATCCCGGCTTAACCCGTCGGCCCTATTCAGGAGAGAGCGCCATGGCCAAGAAGCACCTCCCCCGCCCCCAGGCCCAGACCCCGGCGGTCGTCCCGGGTTCGGCTTCGGCCGCTGCCCGGCTGTGGGAACGCCCGTGGTTCCCAGTGGCCATCATGGCGCTGCTGGCGGTGGTTTACTTCTCGGGCTTCGTGTTCTCGAACAACGTCATCTTCGGGTATGACGCTGGCAATGACTACCATCTGGGCGAGAGCATGAGTTTCGGCGAGAAGCTGGACGGCATGGCGCAGCCCCTGTGGAACCCGCAGCAGGGCGGTTACCCGCAGTCCGAGGAGATCCGGTTTCAGTACTTCCCGGCCTACCCGATCTACCTGTTCACCAGCTTCTTCCGCTACCTCGGCTGGCGCTACCTTCTCACCATGGCCGCCGCCGGCTATGGTATGTTCCTGTTTCTCAGCGAGTTGCGCGTACATCGGGGCGCCGCTCTGTGGGCCGGGGTGGCGTACATGTCGGCCCCGACCTTCCTCAGCTTCACCTATGCCGCACACTATGCCAAAATGGGCGTCATTGCCCTGTTCCCCTTCATGCTGGTCTGCCTCGAGCGGTTGTTGACGCGTCGCCAACTCGGGTATGCGGCCGGCCTTGCCCTGGGCATTGGCGCGGCAGCGTACGCGCCCCATCCGCAGATGCTGTACTACGCCCTGCTCGGGCTCGGCCTGTGGTTCCTGTTCCGCTGGGTGCCCGGCGTCCGGCTCGATCGTACCCGGGCCCTGCGGCAGTTGCCCGTCTTCGTGCTGGCGGTGGCCCTGGGCGTGGGCCTGGGAGCCGAGGGCCTGTTCCCCTCCTATTTCCACGCCCGGACCGAATCCAAGCGCGCCGGGGGCGAAGGGGGCCGGTCAGTGGCCGAACAGCTTGCGTTCGCGCAGAGCTGGTCCCTGCACCCGGAGGAGATCGGCTCTCTTCTGGTGCCCGAGTTCGGGGGCTTCGACGTGCACGGTGAGGAGACGCGGTATTGGGGCAGGAACGCCATGAAGACGAACTCCGAGTACTTCGGAGCGCTGGTAGTCTTGCTGGCGGTGGTGTCTCTTGTCGATCCGCGCCGATCGCGGCTGGTGTGGTTCATGGCAGGTTGGTTCGTGCTCAGTCTTGCATTCACTCTGGGCGGGCACACGCCCGTGCACATGCTGATCTTCTACCTGCTCCCGGGAGCTAAGGTCCTGCGCACCGTGGGCATGGCGGCGTACCTGTTCGCCTTGGCGGCCTGCGTCATGGCCGGCTTCGGCCTGACGCGCCTGCTCGAGGCGTCTGCCGATGAGCGCCCGTTGCTGGCCCGGCGGGTCCTGGTGGCCGGAGGCGTGATGAGCGGCCTGTGCCTCCTCATGGCTCTGGCGCCCAAGGGGTTCACAGACGCCTGGACAGCCGTCTTCTACAGTGATATCGCCCCGGCGAAGCGCGACGTGCTGGCCGCCGGGTACGGTTGGCTCAGCCGCGGCGCGCTGATCGTCGCCATGGTGACCGCCGCCGGAACCGGGCTGCTCTACGGGTTGCTCCGGGGGCAGCTGCACGCCGGGGTGGCCATCGGCGGCCTGTGCCTACTGACCCTGGTTGATACCTGGCGGATCGACAAGGTCTTCCTTCGCTACGAAGATCCCGACACCCATGTGGTGCGCAGCCAGGAGAACGCGCGGACCCTGCAGTTCCTGGGCCGCGACAAGGACCTTTTCCGGATCTTCCCCTTGCCCGATTGGGGCATCCTCGACCGTCCCGGCTGGCACCTGGAGGGCATGGTGCCGGTAACCGGGCGCCATGATTTCACCATGCGGCGGTATGATCGGCTGCTGAAAGAGTTCGATGCCGCGATCGTGCCCTTGTGCGCCAAATACCTGCAGGGTGAGGAAATACCCTACACCAATGAGCAGCTGCTGAGCGCCGTGAAGCCATTGCTCAACCTGACCAATGCCCGCTACCTGGTGGCACCGGGCCCGGTCCAGGTCCACTCGCCCGATTTCCCGGAAGCCTTTGTCGGGGAGCGCTACCGGGTGTATGCCAACCCGTCCGCGCTTCCGTGGTTCCGCCTGGTTCCCGGATGGCAGGTAGCCTCCAGCGAGGAGACCGCGCTATCCCTCGTCCGCGACGGTGAGGTCGATCCGCGGGTGACCGCCGTCCTGGAGCGTGAACCGGTGCCCGCCTTCCCTTCGGAGCCAGGCGCGGACCGGGGCAATGATAGCGTGGAACGGCTGACCTACGAGCCCAAAGCCGGGCGCATCGAGGTGCGCACTGTCAGCGCAGGGCCACGCCTGCTGGTCCTGTCGGAGAATTTCCACCCTTACTGGAATATAGCCGTAGACGGGAAGGTCGTGGAACCTCTTCGCTGCGACTACGTCTGGCAGGCGGTCAGCCTCCCGGCCGGCGAGCACCACGTCGTGTGGACCTACTCCTCTCCGGTGGTCAGCCGATCGCGCTGGCTGAGCCTTGCCAGTCTGGTGACCGTAGCGGGCATTTTGGGCTGGGCGGGTTACCGACGCCGGGGCCTGGCCCCCGGTAACGCGCCCGTGGGCAGCCAGAACCAGGACCCCGTTTAGTGGTCAAGCGCTCTGCATCCTGCGCCGGTGGCCAGCCATGCGCGACCCATGCAGCTAGCCAGCGGCTTTCGCCGGCGGCCGTCAGGACTCCTGGCCGTCGCGGGCCGGCTGCGGCCAGGAGCGGCCAGCCACGCGCGGCGGTGACCGGCATCACCTCGGGAAGGCGGGCCCACGCGTACCCTATATTAAGGGCGCGCCGGTCCGGGGCTTCTGGCCCGGGGGGGCGGCAGTCGCGTCCGGTCAGAAAGTGCTTGACACCCCTCGGAGGGCACGGTATTATTAGCTTCCGCCTAGTACCCACGGGACCAATCCGTGCCGACAAGTGTGTGTCTTGCCCCGCGCTGACCATCATCGTCGAGCGCGCAACGCATTGGACAACTGTGTTTTCAAACCGTCCCCTATAGCAGGAGATCCGAGGAAAGGAGGGTTCTGGCGGGCGCATATCAGGACTGGCGGAACCTTGGTTGAGGCCGTCGTCTGCGGGCGGGCCTTCAGGTTTTTTTAGTGCTATGCCATTTCAGCAGGGGGACCATTCCCTGAGGAGGAAATAATGAGGTTCCTGCGCACAGTTTCTTTGGTCGCTGTGGCGCTGGCTCTGGTTGGCCTGCTGGCCACCGAGTCGCCGGCGGCGATCTTGGACAGCGTGCGGGTAGTTACGCCGGAAACCGGCAAGGTCATCGGTATCGACTCCGTGATGACGGCCGAGGCGTTTTTCCGCACGACGGGGCCGGACAGCAACGTCCGCGTCCTGTTCTGGCTCAACAGCACTAGCACTCACAGGGTGGTAGCTGATACCACCAAGAACAACGCGGCGCTGATCGACTCGATCCGCAGCGCCACCGTGGGCATCGCCGACAGTGTGCGCACCGCGGACATCGCCTTTGTGGCAGCCGGCCGTCCGCTGTATAAAGCCGCCAGCAACATCGTCGGCGATGCGGACACCATGATCGTGGCCAACGGCCCGGTCACGCCGTCGGGGTACTCCTGGAAGGTGACCTGGAAGTACCGCCTGCATCCGTCGGTGGGCGAGGTGAACAACGTCACGGTGTGGTGCTCGGTGCGGGATTCGCTGGGCACGCCGCGGACCTTCACGGTGCCGCAGTCGGCCAAGCGTTCGTGGTTGGCCAATCTGGACGGCGATCGTCCGGAGATTCCGCCGGGCGCGTTCCTGC
>CAITNQ010000448.1 GCA_903893785.1 uncultured Gemmatimonadota bacterium | reverse complement strand
CATATGGCTGCCTGGTGCCCACTGTACTACCGGTTCACTCCATTTGGCCCGACAGAGACAGCCCGCAGACTTGCGGAATTGGCGCAACCCTGGCGCGGATATGGAGGTTACGAGGTCCAGCCCAATCCATTTCGTTGAGAGCCTCGATGACGTCCACGCGCGGCCAGCACAGGGCTGAGCGGCTCGGGGTACTCATACACAAGCAGCGCCTGTGGCAGCTTGACAAACCGCCATATTGGAGTATCCTATCCCTCAGGCGCTCGTGGCATTCACATGATCCGCCGCCGGTCGGCTGCCGTCTTCGCTGTGCGCCTCGACAGCCGGCTTCTGCTTCCCGGCTCACGCTCCATGGCTTACAAGGGGGTAACCTGTGTCATCCCGTCGCCTGTTGTTCCTCGCGTGTGTAGTCTGCCTGTGGCTCACGATCAGCCTCTTTTCCCCCGCGTCGGCCGACGCACCCTGGGGCGCCAGCGTACGGATGAATGACACCGCAGCCGGCCCCGCGGTCAGCCAGTACTCCCCCGCGCTCGCGGCCGCACCCGAGAGCAATACCGTCTACGCCGCCTGGAGTGACAGCCGCAACGGCGACGCCGACGTCTTTGTCGCCCGCTCCACCGACGGCGGCGCCACCTGGAGCGCTGCCGCGCGCATCTACCGCGATCCCACCGCCACCAACCAGACCGACCCCGACCTCGCCGCGGCCGCCGGGGTGCTGCACGCCGTCTGGCAAGACGCCGCCGGCACCGTGGGCTATGCCCGCTCCACCGACGGCGGCGCCACCTGGAGCGCGCCGCTGGCTCTGGGCGGCAGCGGTCCCGGCTCACGCCTGCAGCCTGCCATCGCCGCAGCCGGCGCCCAGGTCTGTGCCGCCTGGCTCGATACCCGCCTGCACCCCGGCACCTACGATATCTACGTGGCCTGCTCCACCGACAACGGCCTCACCTGGGGCACTGAGTTCCCGGTCAACGACGATAGCGGCGCCAACCATGGCGCACCCAAGATCGCCGTCAACACCACCGGCATGGCCCACGTGGTGTGGACCGACAACCGCACCGGCAATGATGACATCTACATCGCCAACGGCAAGGGCGCAGCCTGGGACCCCAACCTGCGCGTCAGCCACGAGCTGGTACGCGCCGCGCCGCAAGGCCAACCCGTCGTCGTCACCCGCGATCACAAGGTGTGGGTCGCCTGGGAAGATGGCGGCACCGGCGATCGGATCTACGCCAACTACTCGACCGATGACGGCGCCACCTGGTTGGCCCTCGACCCCAAGGTCAGCGACAACCCCGGCGCCTACGGCCCCGCGCTCGCCGTCGACAGCACCGGCACCGCCTGGGTCGCCTGGCGCTGGCTCGACGGCGCCACCTGGAACCTGCTCGCCGATCACGCTGTCAGCTCCTTCGGCGCCGACGTCACCGTGACCTCGGGCAGCTACATCGACCAGCCGGTCGCGGCCGCCGGCAGCAGCCTGCTCTTCACCGGCTGGCTCGCCAACAGCGCGGAGATCGACCTCCTGGTCTCAGCCTTCAATGGCAGCACCTGGAGCCACCCCGCGTATGCCAGCGATGAGGGCGAGGCCAACCAGACCGCACCCAGTCTTGCGCTCTCCAGCGGCGGCACTGTCTATGCCGTCTGGCTCGACAACCGCGACGGCGCCAACCGCCCCTACACCGCCCGCTCCACCGACAGCGGCGCCACCTGGTCCGCCAACCAGGCCATCGGCGCCCACGCCGCCACCGAACGCCCCGCCATCGCCGCCTCCGGCACCCAGGTCGTCCATGTGGCCTGGTACAACCACGAGCTCTACAACTGGGCCGTCTACTACGCCCGTTCGACCAACGGCGGCCTCACCTGGACCGCTGAGTTCACCCTCTCCACCGGCATGACCTATGGTCCCCCCGCCCTCGCGCTCGACGGTTCTTCGCTTTACGCGGCCTGGGCCCAGGGTGACGGCATCTATCTCATCAAGTCGGTCAACGGCGGCGCGGATTGGGGCGCCAAAACGAAGGTCGTCACCGCCAGCACCAGCGTCGCCGATGCGGTCGTGGCCGCCGCCGGCGGCGCGGTCTACCTCGCCTGGACCGAGACGGCGACGGGCGGCGATCTCGACGTCTGCACCGTCCGCTCCACCGACGGCGGCGCCACCTGGACGTATCAACAGTGCCTCGATGACGGCACCGACCCCATCGAACAAAGCCATCCCGCCCTGGCCTATGACCCCGCGAGCAGCCGCCTGCACCTGCTCTTCGAGGACCACGGCGCAGCCCAGCCGCGCATTGTCGGCGCCACCTCCGACGATGGCGGCGTCTCCTGGCTGGTCAAGGCTAACGTCTCCGCCGGCGGGCCCGCGTACGCGCCCGCCCTGGCGATCAAGAGCAAGGACCTCCTCTACGCCGTGTGGACCGACGAACGCCTCGCACTGCCCGACGCACCCCAGCAGGATATCTTCGCCAGCCGCTCCTCCGATGGCGGCGCCACCTGGTCCGCACCCGGCCGCGTCAACGACGACTCCCTCAGCGCCGCGCACCGCCATGCTGCTATCGCGGCCGGCGCCCGCATCTACGCCGGCTGGGATGATATGCGCCGCGAGAACCTCGATGTGTGGGCCGCCTCGTGGGCCGATAGCTGCCCCATCGCACTGACCGCCGTCACTGTCAGCGGCCCCACCACTGTCAATCCGGGAGCCGCCGTCGACCTCGCGGCCACCATTGCCCCGCTCAACGCTTCCGCCCCCGTGCAGTACACCTGGCTCCCAGCGCCCCTGTCCGGCCAGGGCACGGCCAACGCCCACTACCAGTGGGCCACTCCCCAGTTCGTTGACGTCAGCGTCACCGCCGCCAACTGCGGCGGCGCGGTCGCCGACCACCACCTCGTCACCGTCCAGTGCCCCGCGCCCCTCACCGGCGTCACGATCGGCACGACCACGGTCGCACTCGCGGGCCAGCCCGTCAACCTGCACGCCACCACCACGCCCGGCGGCGCCTATCCGCCCATCACCTACGCCTGGTCCCCCGCGCCCGTCTCAGGCCAGGGCACCGCCGACGTCATCTACAACTGGCAGGCCGTCGGCACCCACACTATCAGTGTCACCGTCTCCAACTGCGGCGGGCACTGGGGCACCTTCACCGACAGCCACAATGTCGACATCTACGACAACGTCACCCCGGCCTGGTCCAACTTCAGCCCCGCCGGCTGGTACACCGCCAGCCAGACCCTGGCCGTCGCCGCACGGGTCGTCGATGTCAACGCCGGTCTCGATGTCTCCAGCGGCCTCTACCAGATCAGCACCAACGGCGGCGCCAGTTGGGGCGCCTGGTACGCGTTGACCATCCCCGGCGCCGACTGGACCCAGCAGCCGCAGACCGTCACCAAGAGCATCCCTTACGGCCAGGACTCCGGCGCCACGCACAAGAACCGCGTGCGCTTCCAGGCCCAGGATATGGCCGGCAATACCGGCGCCAGCACGGAGTATTATGTCGACATCGACACCACCCCTCCGACCAACCCGGTGACGGTCACCGTCTCACCGCCCCTCGAGGTCTGGACCAACGACACTTCGCTCTTTATGACCTGGAGCGGCGCCACCGACGCTTCCAGCGGTGTCAGCGGCTACTCGGTGCAGTGGTCCACGTCGGGCACCACCCTGCCCGATACGATCGTCGACACCACCAGCGACTTCGACGATGCCTATCTCAGCGCCACCGCGGGCCAGGCCTACTACTTCCACATCCGCACGCGTGACGCCGCCGGCAACTGGGCCGCCACTGCCACCCATGTCGGCCGCTATCTGCTCGATACTGTCGCCCCCACCCCCGTGATCTACGACACGTCTCCCATCACCAACGTGTGGACCACCGACAACACCATCTACGTCCACTTCGGCTACGCCGGCAGTGACGCCAGCGGCATCCAGGGCTGGGCTTACGACTTCACCACCGATCCGAACACCACGCCCACCGCCAGCGTCGACACCACCAACGCCAGCGTCATCTCCGCGGCGCTCCCCGATGGGGTCTACTACTTCCACCTGCGCGCCCGCGACAATGCCGGCAACTGGAGCAGTGCCGTCCACTACGGTCCTTTCAAGGTCGACACCACCGGCCCCTCGGCCGTGTCGATCACCGCCAGCCAGCCGCCCATCAACGCCTGGAGCACCGACAACACCGTCCACGTCACCTTCAGCGCCTCTGACGCCAACGGCATCGCCGGCTACTCCTACGAGTGGCGCGTGCAGTCCGACATCACCCCCGACGGCACGGTCGACGTGACCGCGGGTGATGTCACCAGCCCCGCACTGTGCGACATGCAATGGTACTTCCATGTGCGGGCCGTCGATCCGGCCGGCAACGCGGGCCCAACGTTACACTACGGCCCCTACAAGATCGACCAGCATGCGCCGACCAATCCGACGGTGCAGAGCGGCCGCGCCACCGGCGCCTG
>CAITNQ010000447.1 GCA_903893785.1 uncultured Gemmatimonadota bacterium | reverse complement strand
TTCGGTGAAAGCGTACACACCGTAGGTGTTCAGTGTCACGGTGTTACCCGTGAGCGTAGCGTCCACATCGTTGCCGACGAAGACGCCGGTTCGGGCCCGCGCCACGCGGCTGTTGACCAGCATGGCCTGGGCCCCGTTCTGCAGGTTCACACCCGTCCGCTGACCGGCACTGGCCACGCCCTGTTCAATGGTGCAGCCGGACACCTGCAGATTGGTCAGTGAACCGGTGGCGAAAATGCCGCTGGTGCCGAAGTCGCGGATCTCGGACTGGCTGATCGTGGGTGCCGAGTTCGATAGCCACAGTGCGGCGCCACTGGCGTGCTGCAGGCGCGATCGCCGCAACTGGAGCGGCTCGGGCGAACGGCTGTCGGTAATGGTGTTGCTGGTGAAGTATTCGATCACGCAGTAATCGAGCTGGCAGGCCACGTTGTCACTGGCCTCGCGGAAGCGCAGGCCGCCCCAGTCCCCTGCTTGTGGCATGGAGCTGGCCGAGGTGAACCGAATGGAATCGGCGGCGGTACCCACCGCGGTCAGCTGGCCGTCCACCTGGATGGTCAGGCCGGGCTGGAACTCCAACCGCACGCCCGGTTCGATGGTCAGGTTCACCGTCGGCCGTATGTACACATTGCCGACGACTCGGTACGGGCTCTGTGCCTTGGTCAGCGTGCGGCTGACACCGATCAGCCCGTACAGGTACCCTTCGATCAGCTGGCCGCCCGTGGACGCACTAAGGAACGGCGCGAAGTCCACGAAGGGCGCGTTCTCGTTGTCGGCGTTGTCGTAGATGGTCCGGGCGATGGCCACGCCGTCGGCGGTGCCCCAGTAGTTGCCGCTGGCCGGCAGCATGCCGGTCATGACGAAACCCGAACGAGTGGTGGGGCCCACCACCATGTTGTACGCGCCGTTGGAGGCGATGCTGTTGCCGTGCACGGCCGGCATGGGCAACGAGGCGTCGTACCCGGTGCCCATGCTCGTTATGCTGCCGATGGAGGGCGGGTCGCCCGTGCCGTCAAAGGAGCCGTTGTAGTAATTCGCCGCGATGGCCAGGCCATAGGTGCTGTTGCCGGTGATGGTGTTGTCGGTAACCGTGAAACTGGGCGCCACATTCGCGTCGCCGAACGCCCCATAGTAGAGCTCGGTGAACGAATACAGGCCGTAGGCATTGCGCGACAGATCATTGCCCGTGATGGTCACCTGCGTGCCGTTGGCCAGGAAGAGCCCGGTACGCGTCTGGGTCACGGTGTTGCCGGTGACGGTGACCTGAGCCCGGTTCTGCAGGTTGATGCCGGTGCGTTGCCCGGCCAGGATGGGCCCCTGCTGAATCGTGTTGTCGCGGATGGTGGCCACTGACGTGGCCCCGGAGACAAAGACGCCGCTCTGGCCGAAGTCCTGGATCACGTTGGCCTCGATCAGGGGCGACGAGTTGACGACCGAGACGCCGGTCCCGCTGACCTGCCGAATCACCGAGCGCGTGAGGCTGAGCGGCGCCGGGCTGCTGTTGCCGGTCAGGTAAATGCCGCGGAAGTACTCCAGCCGGCAATAATCCAGCACGCAGGCGTTGCCGTCGGACGTGTCGCGGAAGCGCAGTTCGCCCCAGTCGCCCGCCTGGGGCAGGGACCGAGCCGAGGTGAAGACAATCGAGTCCGTGCTGGTACCAGCCGCCACCAGCTGGCCGTCGACCTGCACGAACAGATTGGGTTGGAACAGCAGGCGCACGCCCGGTTCGATGGTCAGCTTGGCTGTCGGGCGCACGTACACATTGCCCACGACCTGGTACGGGCTGTTGGCCTGCGTCAGGGTGCGATCGGTCTGGATCAGGCCGTAGAGGTAACCCTCGATGGGCTCGCCATTGACCGCGGCGCTCAGGAAGGGAGCGAAATCGACGAAGGGAGCCGCCTCGTTGTCGGCATTGTCATAGATGAGCCGGGCCACCTGCGTGCCGTCGGTGGTGCCCCAGTAGTTACCGCTGGCCGGGATCATGCTGGACATGGTGGCGCCACTGCGGGAGGTGGGGCCCACCATCACGCTGTATTGGCCGTTGGCCGACAGGTCGTTGCCATGGAGCGACGGCCACGGCAGGCTGACATCGTATGCCCCCATCGTGGTCTGCGAACTGCTGAAGGGCGGGTCGCCGCTGCCGTCGAAACCCCAGCTCCCCCAGGCAGCCGCTAGGGTCACGCCGAACACGGCGTTCCCGGTGATGGTATTGCCGCTCACCGCCAGCGTGGGCGCTGCATTGGCGGTCCCGAGGTAGCTGTATATCCCGTCAGTGCACGCGTACAGGCCGAAACCATTCTGGGTGATCACGTTGTTCTCGACGACCACATCTGCGTCGTTGCCGACGAAGATGCCGGTGCGCAGCTGCGTCAGGCGATTACCGCTGACCGTGGCCTGAGCACCGGCCTGCAAGTTTACCCCGGTGCGCGTCCCGGCGTTGGTGAAACCCTGGGTCAGGACGCAGTTCGCCACCGTCACGGCGGCGTTCGCGCCAGTCGCGTACACGCCGCTGTAGCCGAAATCGCGCAGGGCGCAGTTCTCCATCACCACATGGGAGTTAGTGATCGACACCGCATGGGTGGCGTTGCTGATGCGGCAGAACTGCAGCGTGTCCGTGAGGGCGTTGCCCTCCGAGAACCTGAGTCCCCCCCACCGGCTTTGCTGTTGGGTGACGGCCCCGTACGCCGTGAACACCACGGAGTCGGTCGCGGTGCCGCGAGCCACCAGGCGGCCGCTGTTCACCTGCAGGTACTGATTGTCGTCAAAGGTCACCAC
>CAITNQ010000446.1 GCA_903893785.1 uncultured Gemmatimonadota bacterium | reverse complement strand
GTGCTCCGGTGATGGCCAGCATCTCGCGCATCCCGGGACCGCCCTTGGGGCCCTCGTAGCGGATCACCAGCACGGTACCGGGATCGATCGAGCCCGAGAGGATCGCATCCATGGCGCCGTCCTCGCCGTCGAAGACTCGTGCCGTGCCCTCGAACTTCATCTGCTCCGTGCTCAGACCGGCGACCTTGACGACGGCACCCTTGGGTGCCAGCTTGGTCATTCCCTCCGATGCCCTGAGCGCGGCTACGGCTGTGCCCGTGTTCGACTTCCAGATCGTCAACCCGGCCGGCAGCTCGGGCCTGCCGGTGTTGATTGACCAGTTGACTGTGACGTTCACCGCTGGTACCGCCGTCCTGGGCGACCTTGCCGGCATGCGCGTGCACGTCAGCGGTACCGCTACCCCTCATTTCACAGGCACCGACAGCACGCTGGTAACCGGCGGTGGTGCGGGCGGCGATCCCATCGCCTGGACCAGCGGGGCCGGGACTCTGGTCTTGGGTGGCGCAGCCGCCACCAGCGGCAGCGCCGATCTGCTCACGGTCGCCAGTGGAGACACGGTGCGAGTGACTGTGTACGGCTGGCTGGGCGCCAGCGCGGTCACCGATGGCCAGACCCTGCGGGCCAACATTGCGGCATCCGGTGACGTCGTGGTCGACGGCGGCGGAACCACCGATCTCGTGGCCGTTGGCGCCTTTGCCCCGGTGCAGACTACCCTAACCGAACAGACCGCCCTGAGCGTCGCTTCCACCGCTGGCAACCCGGGGGGCGTGCCGGTGGCCGTTGCCATCCCGTCCACAGCTACCAGTCGCGCGGTCGCTGTCCCTGTTTTCGAATTCAAGCTCACCGACAAGGACGACGCCATTGCGGCCCGCGCTACCCTTATCGACGGCCTGACATTGCCCATCACTCTTGGGGGCGGCATGGCCGCCGCCGATATCGCCGGCGCCTCGCTGACCATCAGCAGTAGCGAACCCCTGAACACTACTACCTTCGCCGCCACGGTCGGCGGCGACCGCGAGATCAACACTGCCGACGACCCCGCCGCCATCAAGCTGGTAACAGTGGCCGGCGGCCTGGAACTGCGCGCTGGCCTCAGCGCCGGCGCGGTCGGCACGGCCAACAACTCCACCGCCGACCTTCTCGCGCTAACCGATGCCCTTGGCGGCAGTGACCAGACGGCCACCCTTACGGTAAGGATCTGGTTGGCCAGCAGCGGGTTGACCGCCAACAGCACCGCCGCCTTCGACCTCAAAGCAACCCACCTGGTGCTGGACACTGGCGGTACCGGCACGGACGTGCTTAACCCCAATCTGGATCTGGCCGACGGCGTCGCCACCGTGGTGCTGGCCAACAGCCAGACCACCACCCTGTCAGACCGGTCCACGGTGGGTAACGCGGTTACCCTGTCGTCCAGCGCTGTTACGCCGGCCACGGCGGTCAACGTATTCGACTTCTTCGTCACCGACGGCATGGGCGGCCAGGCCACCAAAATCGACTCTCTGACCATTCCGGTGACGTTCAGCGGCGGCGCCCGGTTCCGGGACCTGGCGGGCGTCAAGCTGAGCGTGGACAATGGCGCTGGTATTGTGTTCGCCGGCCTGAACACCGCCACGATGAATTCCAGTGCGAACGCTACGCTAGCGCGTGTGGACAGCGTCAACGCCACCCAGGCGCGACTCACGTTCCGTGGCCGCACCGCCGTGTCGCTGGCCGACAGCACGGCTGATCTCATCGTCATCCCCGACGGCGGCGCACCCGTGGCCTTCACGCTGGCGGCTTGGGTGGATACCAGCGCCATCACCTACGGTGCCACGTTCACCTTCGACCTGCAGAACGTGGGGGTGACCTTGACCGGCCGGTCCAGCGACGGACTGGCGACAGACCAGAATGTCACCGACGGCGTGGCCAGCGTGGCCGTAGCGCGGATCCGTGATGTCAGCACCGTACCCGAGCCGCAGACGCTGACTTCGGCGGCGGTCGAGAACACCACGACCGCAGGGACCTCTGATGCCGACAATGCCGTGGCCGTGTTTGATTTTCAGATTGTCGATCCGCTGGACGGTGCGCCCCTGCGCCTCGATGGTCTGCGCCTGCCCCTGACGTTCAGCGGCGGTGCGGACTTCAGCGACGTGGCCGGTGCGCGCCTGGTGGTGTCTGGATTGTCGGCTAACCGGTGGGCC
>CAITNQ010000445.1 GCA_903893785.1 uncultured Gemmatimonadota bacterium | reverse complement strand
GACGCGGGCGCCACGAACTCGACCAGCTTGCCCACCCGACACACCGGTACCTCGGAGAGCTCGATCCCCACCTGATCGGCGGTGAGCAGGACGGATCGGCCGTCGCGGTTCACCCGCAGCGGTTGCGGCGCGCTGCCCGCAGCCGAAACCAGAACCGGTCCAGCCGTTCGGGGCGGGAAGTAGAAGGCCACACCCGGACGCTCTACCTCCAAGGGCGTCACCAGCACGTGGTACAGGCGGTCGGTCGGCCGACCGAAGAACTGCAGCCCGGCACCGAGCAGGTACCCCATGGATTTCCTGCCGCCGGCCAGGGAGCAATGGAGGGCTGTGTCCGGTGCCATGGTCAGCTCGCGCAGCAGGCCAAACACCGTGTCACGCACGGCTTCGTGCTCGCCGCGCGTGCGAATATCGTCCAACTCGCCTTCGGGTCCGGACACCACTTGGACGCTTAGCGGGACCGGTCGCCCCTCGGGCGCGTATTCGGCGCACAGGCGCTGCCACTGACCGTCCGTGCCCAGCAGCTCGGCCTCCAGGCGCGCGCGGCCGGCACGCGTGGTGATCACCACAGCCTCGTCCAACGGCACCCGGTGCTCTGTAAGCAGGGCCCAGGCGGTTTCCGTGACTACCTGCGGGGTGAACCCGCTGACCGCGACCAGAAGGTGCCGCATGCCCTCTCCCCTGTTGCCGGTGGCGGCCCGCCCGTGTACGGTGTGTTCCCGAAGCGCGCGAGGCCGGGCACACCGACGTGTCGGCGCCGCAGTCGCCGCATCGCGACACGGGCCGGCTGCCCTCGGCGCGCGGACCAAGCCCCCGACCCGGCCCTTAACGCGACACCTGTCCCGCCACCAACCGCTGCTTGACCCAGTCCGCCAGTCGCCCGAGCTCCTCTTGCAGGGCAGACGCAGAGCCCAACGCCCTCTGGGGCTGCCCCTGTCGTGGTCGGCTGCCATGGGCCAAGGCATTGCGGATGTGGCTCAGGGTCCTGTATTCATCACCCAGCGTGTCGTTGGCCACCGCGCTGGCTCCCTTGCGGACGGTGTGATCAAAGGGGTCGCCGCCGCGTGGCACGCAGCTGGTGATGGCGGCTTCGCTCAGCAGTATCGAGCAGCGAAGATAGTCCCGCCCGGCCAGGGCCCGGGTCGCCAGACGCAGCTGCCGTTGGCCCAGGCTGCCACCCTCTACCCACGACAGCGCCTGGTCAAGCAGAGGCCGGTACAGGTCCAGGACGGGGCCAGAGCTCCTCTGCAGCAGGTCCCTGGCCGTTCGTGCGGCGTCGCGCGCCGCGCCCACTTGGTTAGTGTCCTCGTAGAAAGCCGTGTTCCGCAGGGCCTCGGCCAACGCCGGTTCCACATCCGGTATATCGCCGATGGCGGCCAGGCTGCCGCCGTACTGGTGGGCAGCCACGCCCTTGATCCAGGCGACGGCATCGCGCACGAAATCGAGCCGCAGGACCGGTGCAGTATCGTCTTTGCGGGCCTCTAAGGCGCCGTAGTACACACCGTCTACCGTCACTCCGCAGGCCTGCTGGAGATGGAAGACGCTGAGCAGGCCCAGCAGGGGCAGGTGGCGCAACCCATGGGTCACGTCGAAGGACACGCGACTGCCCTCCGGGACATGCCGGGCCAACAGCTGCAGGGCGCCTGATTGCTCCTGCTCGCTCAGGCAGAACCCGATGTCCAGGCACCGGACCGGGCAGGCCCAGAGACGGCTGCAGGCACTGGACAGGGCGGCCAGCTGCTCCGCGGTTGCGGCGACGTGCGCACGCAAGGCGGGGCTCAGAACGTCGTAGAGCTCAAGATCGTCGTCGCTGAGGACCCGGCCGCCCGGGCACGTCTCCAGAAGGACGTCCCACATGGACGTGCCCGTTCCCAACAGAAGTACCCGCGTCGGCGGCCCCCCCTGGGACGACAGCCACTGGAACAGGGACATGCCGAACAGCGACGACGACACGCGCCAGCCGTCCGGGAACTGGTACTGCGCCGCCTGGTACCGTGCCCCCTGTGCCACGGCAGCCCGACCGAGTGTCGAAACCAGTACGCGCTCCACCATGGACCTCCGATCAGAAAACTAGCGTTCCGTGGTCGCCGGGCCCGCAGATGGATGCCGGGCGATCCATGCCCAGAGCCCCGATGCCAGCAGCCGTCGCAGTCAACCGGTGCCAACATGCGTCGGCCGTTCCCCGGCGCGCCAGGTCCATCGAGCCGCGTCGGCAGCCGACGGCACCGACTCGCGAATCGCCCGCCGTGGCGCTCAACGCGGCGGTAACTCTCGCTGCCACGACGGGGCATGTCAAGGTGTTCTCAGCGATCTGCGCATGCTGGTCCATAAACGCACCAGCGATGGTGCATTTGTGGACCAAGAGACCCCGCGCAAGGCCAACGTCTGGTGCAGATCTGCACCAGAGTGGCAACTACGCCGCATCTGCGGCGGGTGCTCCCCTGGGCCCCCCTGCCCTGGGCTCTGCCGGAACCGGATCGTCGTCGGCGAGCAGGTCGCGCAGGGATCGGTCGGGATAGGTCAAGAAGTGCCGGGCCACCTGGTGGTGTTCGGTGTCTTTGTATGGCACCTGACGGGGGCCCTCTGGCCCCACCAGCAAGATGGACGCGTCCGGATAGGCCATGATCAGCGGCGAGTGCGTCGCGATGACGAACTGCGCGCCCCGCCGCACATACCTGTCCAGCAGGACCAGGAACTGCAGTTGGCGGCTCGGGGACAGCACGGCCTCGGGT
>CAITNQ010000444.1 GCA_903893785.1 uncultured Gemmatimonadota bacterium | reverse complement strand
TCAACTCCTCGGCGTCCAACCCCGGATGCAAACGCGCGATCGCCGCCGGCAACAGAGGGTGCGCGGTCACGGGCTCATACACCCGCTCAGGCCATCGGCGACGCGGTGGGTTCGACATCCGCTGACTTCCTCCTCTTGGCGCCGCGTCAGAGTGGACCCTGGCGTATCCGCCCCGCGTGAGCGCGGTCCACGACCGCTCGTCTCTCCTACACCTCCTGCCGTGCTGCCCGCTGGCGCGTGGCCTGGCGCGCCCGGGCCAGCGCGGCCTGACCCTCAGCCGACGCCAGCCACGCCGTCGGGGCGGGCTGGGTCAGCAGCCAGGCCCCCAGCTCCGTCTCCGCCGCGCTCAGGCAACCGGCGTCTTCCAGCGCCGCCGCCACCAACAGGAACGTGCCGACGGTCCCCTCCTCAGGCGTCTGGACGGTCGTCCGTCGCGCCGCCACGTCGCGCGCCAGGCACACCAGCTCGGGCGCCGCGGCGACGATGAAGGCTTTCCACAGCGCCAGCTCCGGGAGGATCTGGACCGCCAGCTCCAGCCCCTCGATCACCGACCCCTCGGGGGAGGCTTTCGGCACCCGCGGCGGGCACGTGTTCGCCCGCCACTGACGGTCCGCCCGCTCCGGGTCGATCAGGCCGTCCTCTGCCAGCGATATGCGGCCCTCCTGCAGGGCTCTGCGCACCGACATCTCGGAACAGCCGCGGTGACGGGCATAGGCCCGCCGGGAAAGATGGTCCATCGTCTCACCTCGCCATGAAGTCCGCTATCGCACCCCCCCGAGCCGGTGCGCCGGCGACGCACAGGACGGGCGCGCCCCCCCTGAAAACCAGACGCTGGCTGACCCGCGACCTGAGCGGACCCGTATGCAGAGCGGGATAGGAAGGACCCGTCGAGGTCCCGCGACAACGCGCAGACAGACCTACCCGCCATCAGGGGGGGCTTTGGGTGATGGCGGGAAAGGGCTCTTGATGGTGTACCTGGTATACCTTTGTCTTACGCGTATGAGAAAACGTTTTCGTTTTTTTTGCTCTACTACATCCATACTATGTCATAGTCTGTATAGGGGTGAGCGCGGAAGGTACACCACGTACACCAGGTACACCGCCTCTCAGAAGACCATCACCGGGTCGTCTGCGGCCACTTCATCCGCCTCGCCATCTGGGTGTTGGTCGAGCACCAGCGCGTATTGGGCCAGCCGTTTCTTGGGCGGTGCCGCCTCCACGCGGACCACGAGGGGCCGCCCGGGGGCCTCCTCGATCGTAAACCGGCGATCCACGGCCGCGGCCAATCCCTCCCCGAAGCGGGTCCGCTGTGACCGCTCCGAACCGCTGCCCACCTCAAACGGCGGCTCGACATCGGCGCCATCGGCGCTCATCAGTTCCCACAGATCCCGGGTGCCGACCGGCTGTGAGCCCTTCGCGGTCCACCACGCGGCGATGAACGCGCCCCAATGCCGGGTCTCGCGGTCGGCCCGGTCGTAGAACGCGCTGCGGTTGGCCAGGAAGCCGGGAATGCCGGCGGTGTCCAGGATGCCGCCCACCACCGTGCAGTAGCTCTCGTAGCTGCCGATGGACACCTGGCCCTGGGGCCGTCCTGCCGCCACCCACGCCCGTAGCAGGGTAAAGATGGCGGCCAGCAGCTGGGGCCGGTGGGCGATCGTCCAGCGGGTCAGGTCCGGGTGCAGGAAGGCCTCGGCGGACCGTTCCCAGGGCTTCTCCGTTTTGGCGTCCATGCGGATGCAGACGATGCGCCGGGCAATCTCGGAGGACACCGCCGGATTGTTCCCGGTGGCCACCCATGCGCAGCTGACCTCAAGCCGCACGTTCTCGGTGTGTCCTAGCCGCCGGTCTTCCCATCGGGTCGAGGTCAGCACCGATGACAGCGCGGCAGAGTCCAGCCGTCGTCTGAGGTTGTCGATGACCACAAATGCGGGCGTGCGTTCCAGGGGCGAGGTGACGCGCTTGCGCCACTCGTCTTCATCCCGCCCTTCGGACATCATCGCGGGGGGAGCGCCGGTCGCCACCATCGCAATCACCGTCAGTAGCAGGCTGGCGCCCGTCCCAGGGGTGGGCTTCTCGATCATGTGCAGCGGGGTCGGCCCGTCGATCAGGGCGCGGACGTAGGGCAGGAGGGCCAGGGCCAGCAGGTTGGCGCGGTCGGGGTCACCGACAAACGGGAAGTCGCGGACCCACTCCAGTAGCAGGTCGCGTGCGGCCGCCACCGCGGTGGCGGTAGGGGACTCGGCCACCGCCGGCAGCTGCACTCCGGGCACTACCCACGTAGCCGTCTCCGCGTCGTATCCGGGCTGGTCTACGATGCGGCCCGAGGGGGCCAGCAACGGGCTGTACACCATCCGTCTGAGCGGCGGTAGTTGAGGGACGCCGGAGGCCAGCACCACCTGGGCCACCGCCATGGGGGTGTAGGCATCGCGCCGTTCATTGTTCTTGCCGGCCGTGTACCAGTAGGCCGCCCGCGCCAGCGCCCCGCGCATCCGGTGTTCGTCTATCGGCACGATGGCGGCTTCGTTATCGATCTGTTCTACCGTTACCGGCCGCCCGCCATACCGCAGCATCGTCGGTGGGGTATTCGCCGCCAGTAGGGCCGCGTGGGCGGCATCGACGACCTCGGCCAGATCCGCGGCTCCGGCGGTTATCGCCGGCCGGCCCGTCTCGCCGGCGTCGTCGTCGGTAGGGGGTGGCACGTCGCCGTAGTCCGGCGGTTCGCTGTCGGGTACCTCGCCGGAGGGCGGCGCGGCCGGCCGGGACAGCCCCAACTCGTGCGCCAACTGGACCGTAGTCTCCGCCAAGGTCAGGTTGCGATACCATCTTTCCAGGTCGATCGCATCGCCCGCGGCGTTCCCTTGGCGGTCGGTCGTCCCGGCGGGGCCTGGACCGCCATAGTCCGTCCAGCGCCCATCGGCGTGGACTTGCAGGCCGGGGTGCTGCTCACGTCTGAAGGGTGACAGCGCCCTGCCATCGGGCCCAACTTGGATGTGGTAGGTCGCCAGCACCCCGGCGGCGCCGCCGAGTCGGTCGCAGATCTTCTGCCGCAGCGCCGACCACCGGGCCTCTCTCCCCCGGTTGGTGTTTTGCCTGGGGGTTGGGGTGCGGCCGGCGGGGTGGCCGGTGGCGTGGAGTTGTGCCTGCCGTTGAGGGTCCTGCTCGGCGCGCCAGAGCGCCTCGATCGCGGCCGGTAGCTGGGGGAAGCCCTCGGCGCCGCGGGGAGGGCGAAGCCACCGATACGGGTGGCCGGTGTCTGGGTGCACGCTGGGCGGCAGCACATCCTGCACGGCGCCAGCGCGAAGCTCGACCGCGCCGTTCGCCACCTTGCGGGTCGACAGGCCGGCCGGTGCCACAAACCACATCTTGGCTCGCTCTGGCCGGCCCTCGCTGCGGGGGATATCCGCGGTGGCCAACCGGGCGTTGAGGTCAATGCCGTGGATCTGGAACCACTCGACCGCGGCGGGCAGGTCGTCTATGTCGATCACGGCCAGCGCGGGGTGGCTGTTCCCCAGTACCGCGCCACAGCCCCAGCCGGATAGCTTGGCGAACCGGGCCACGGTGGCCTCGGGGCTCTGAGGTTGCGTGTGTTGCCACCCGCGCGCTCGCGGTCCCTTGCTGCCCGGCGGGATCGTCACCAGGGCCAAGCCACGCGCCGCGTAGCAATGGACGTAGGCGGGGAGCGAGGCGGGGAAATCGGCGCTAAACCAAGGCGCCCCCGCCGCGGGGGTGGCGGACGGCGTGCCGTTGCCTGGAACCGGGTCGGCGGCAAACTCGGCATCCGACATCTCTGCCGACGGCGCGGGTGCAACGGTCGTCGTGGCAGGCAATGCAGTAGGGGCCATTGAAAGCACCTTTCAGGAAGGATCCGCGCTTTCCCGTGCCCAGCCACACCGGAAATCGCGTGTCCCGTATGAACGGCGCCCACAATGGCGCGATAGTGCACCACTATGGCTCGTTTTTGCGCCATAGTGCCTCGTTATTGCGCCACGGGGTCAGCTTGATTAACTTCAACGCTAAGTCCGGTCGGACACTCGCTGGAGAGCTCTGTCGCCGACTTGACTTGTCCTACCAGCTGCCCGCTCACGCAACGCCCTGTGTCCAGCAGGGCGTTGTGCTTTATAGGGCACCCTTGTTGCTGCGCGGTACGCTGCGGCCTTCACGACCCATCGGCGCCCCCCCATACGCCGGCCATCGTAGGCCATCGCCTCGTCGTCGGGCGCCGGCCCTAGCGCCGTCCGGAATCCCCGACCGACACGTCAGACCGGACCGCGTTCCAGATCTACGCGACGCAGCTCTTCAGACGGACGCGGCGGGCCGACGGTACGCGAACCTGCATCGTCGCCATCAGCCCTACCGCGGTCCACCCCTCTGCTGGCCTAAACGCAGAAAGGGCAGGTCACGCGGCACCACTGTGGCGGAGTTGATTCGGCCATAGTGGCGACCGGGTGCCCTGCCCTCACGTAACTCTGGAGGCTCACCCCACTTCACCTGTTCAATCCACGTCGGCAGAAGGTCGCGTCTGTCCGACTACTTCCCGAGAGCGACGGTTCCACCCGTTGAGCTGGGTGCTCGGGCGCAGGGATCCTGAATCAGGTGCAATAACCCTAAATAACAAATAACGTCTCTACGTGCGTGCTCGTCAAGTCCTGATAGATAATATATTGTTTACGCGCGTTAAGGATGACGTCCTGCTGTGCTGCGGCTTGAGCGCCGGCGTTCCAGGTCGCCGTCGTGACCCTCTCGCTACGGCCGCGCCTCGGTGATGGGCCGCGAATGCGTCATCCGGTTACAACCGCCACCCGCGCCCGAGGCGGTCGTTCTGCCGCTGTACGCGCCTGCGTGGGCTTGGCGGGCCGATGCCGGCCGGTCGTCGCCGCCCCGACGGAAATCAAGCGCCATGCACAGCGGCAGGCGTAGCACGGTTCCTAGGCGCGGAACCTAGCTCCACCTCGGCCTTGGCCGCCGCCCCCTGCTGGCGTGCTGCTTAGTGCCCACTGGGGCGCTCACGTCAGCGGAGGGCCGCGGCGGCCTGGTTGTCGCTACACGTGGTGGATGGTTCGTTACCGCCTCTGTCATCGTGAAAAGCCAATAGTACGCGCGAGCCGGCCACCGGACAGGGAAGGCGGGCACTGAAAACCGCTGCGTTCCAGCTGCCCCCCCTTCGGTGGGCTGGTCGAAGCGCGAGGCGTACGGCCTGCACGATCTTGCCGGCGGGGTCCGCCACCGCCAGGTCGACGTGGCTATCGACTCCATTGCGCCCATGGGTGTGCCTGGCGTCCCCCGTAAGCCACAGGGAGCCTCGATACTCGTAGGCGCGCACGCGGGTGAACGCGTGGTAGCTGCTGTGGGCGGTGCGGAGCTCCATGCCTGGTACGCGATTGGACACCTGCGGCGCCGTGCTCGCGCAGCCGGTGGCGAGTACCAGAGCAACGACGATGGGCACCCGCCATCTGGCGCTCGCGATGGTTTTCTCCGTGGCCCGATTCTCAGCCATGGTGTGCCTGGCCACCAGCGGCCCGCACCCGGGGGTTCACCCAGACGTATAGCGACGGCAGGACCACCAGGGTCAGCAGCGTGGAGGTCACCAACCCTCCCATGACGACCACCGCTAGCGGCCGCTGGACATCGGCACCGCTGCCACTGGCATAAAGGAGTGGTAACTGCCCGATGAAGGCGGTCAGCGCCGTCATCAGCAAAGGGCGGAAACGCAGGTCGCATCCCTCCCGTACGGTGGCGGCCACGGTGCGGCCCTGCTGGCGCAACTGCGCAAAAAAGGCCATCAGCACCACGCCGTTCTGGACCGCCACGCCCAGTAGCACGATGAAGGCGATATAGGCGGAGACCGATAGTTCCAGGCCAAAGGCGACCACGGCCACAATCCCGCCCACCAGAGCAAACGGCAAGTTCAGCAGCACCAACAGGGAGTGGCTGACTGAGCCAAGCGCCAGGTAGAGCAACACCAGGATCAGCAGTAGGGCCACGGGTAAGACGATCGACAGTTGGCGCATGGCCCGTTGTTGGTTCTCAAACTGTCCGCCCAGTTCGAGCCAATATCCTGTGGGTAGTGCCTGTCGGATCGGCTCGAGGGCGCCCTGGACCTCAGCGACAAAGCCACCCAGGTCGCGCCCGCGAACATTGGCCTCGACCACCACTCGGCGCATCCCGCGCTCGCGACTGATCTGGGCGGGACTCTCGACTCCCTGGATGTCGGCCAAGCGGGACAAGGGCACCCGCTCACCGGTAGGAGCCGAAATGAGCAACTGGCTGACCGCCGCCGTGTCGTGGCGGGCCCCCTCGGGGAAGCGCAGGGTGATGGCGAAGCGCCGCTGGTCCTCCATCAACGTGCTGATCTGTCGGCCCGCGACTGCGGTCTCGATGGTGCTGTTAATGTCAGCGACGGAGATGCCGTACCGGGCGGCCTCCTCCCGGCGGATGACCACGTCCCACTGATGTAGGCCCGAGACCTGCTCGACCTTGGTGTCACTGGCCCCCGCGACGGTGCCAACGACCGCGGCCACGCGGTCCGCATAGGCCTTGAGTTGGGCCAAGTCCGGGCCGTACACCTTGACCGCCAGGTCGCTCTTGACGCCCGAGATCAGTTCGTTGACGCGGAGCGCGATGGGTTGCGAGAACGAGAACCGAAGGCCGGGGATCTGTGACAGATCTTGATTGATGGCCTCGACCAAGGCGGCCTTGTTCCGCCCTGTCGGCCATTCCTGCCGCGGCTTCAGCATGATGAAGACGTCGGTCTGCTCCGGCCCCATCGGGTCTTCCGAGATCTCTGCCCGTCCGGTTTTGCTGACCACCGTCCGGACCTCCGGGAAGGTCAGCAGTCGCTGCTCGATGTACTGGGCCACCTTGACCGAGCCGTCGAGCGAAGCGTTTGGGAGGCGGACCACATTGATGGCGATACTGCCTTCGTCGAGCGGCGGCATGAACTCGGTGCCGATGAGTGGCGTCAGTGCGGCGGCCCCCACCAGCGCCGCGAGGGCGACGGCGAGCGTGGTACGGGGGCGCGAAACGGCCCCATCAAGCAGTCGTAAGTAGGTCGCGTGGAAGCGCCGGATGAAGCCGAATTCCCGCTCCTTGGCCCGGGCCAGCAGCCATTCGGCCAGTACCGGCACCACGGTGAGCGCCACGACCAGGGAGACCAGGAGGGCGATCAGCATGGTGCTCACCAGGGGCCGGAACATCCGCCCCTCAACGCCCTGCAACGAATACAAGGGGACCAGGATGACGGCGATGATCAGCACCGAAAACGCCACCGGCGCGGCGACTTCGGTCACCGCTTGAATCACCGTGGTGCCGCGATGCGCTTCACTCGGGGCTCGGGACAAATGCCGCCGGATGTTCTCCACGACGACGATCGACGCGTCCACCACCATCCCCACCGAGAAGGCTAGTCCCCCAAGGCTCATCAGGTTCGAAGACAGGCCGACTTGGCCCATCACGATGAAGGACACTAGGAACGTCAGCGGCAGGGAGAGAACCACGATCATGGCGGTGCGGACTTCGGCCAGGAAGAGGAAGAGGATCAGGATGACGAACAGGCCGCCCTCGAGCAGCGCCCCCTTGACGGTGTCAATGCAGGCTTCGATCAGTGAGGTGCGATCGTAGAACACGTTCAACCGGGCGCCGGGTGGCAACGCGTCCTGCACCCGGCCGATGGCCTCTTTGACGCGGTCGACCACTTCCTGGGAGTTCTCCCCTCGGAGCATGATCACCATGCCGGCCACCACCTCGCCCCTGCCGTCGCGGGTGACGGCCCCCTGCCGGGGGGACGCGCCGATCACCACCTCCGCCACATCCCGCAGGTAGATGGGCACCGCGCCGACGGTCTTCACCACCACGGCTTCCAGGTCCGGAATGTCGCGCAGCAGCCCGACCCCGCGCAGATAGCTCTGCTCCCAACCGCGCACCAGCACCCCCCCACCGGCGTTGGTGTTGTTCTGCTCGATAGCAGTTGCCACCTGGTCCAGCGTCAGACCGTACTGCAGCAGCTTCTCCGGACGCAGAAGCACTTGGTACTGTTTGACGAAGCCGCCGAAGCTGTTGACCTCATTCACCCCGGCGATGGGCCGGAAGAGCGGCGCTACGATCCAGTCCTGTAGGGTCCGCAGTTCCATGGCCGATAGGCTATCGCCCTCCAGGGTGTACTGGAAGATCTCACCCAGCCCGGTGCTAATGGGACCGAGTTCAGGCTCCATCCCGCGCGGCAGGCCCTCGCGGACCTCGGCGAGACGCTCGAAGACCACCTGTCGGGTCCAGTAGGTGTCGCACCCGTCCTCAAAGACGACGATCACCTGCGACAGCTCCCCGCGGGAGAGCGACCGCACCTGCGTTACCCGCGGCAAGCCCCCCATGGCCTGCTCGATCGGGTAGCTGACCTGGCGCTCCACATCCAGCGCCGCCAAGCCAGGCGCTTTGGTCAAGACCATCACCTGCGTGTTGGTCACATCCGGGAAGGCATCGATGGGTAGCCGTGTCCAGGCCAGAACACCCAAGCCCGCGACTACCGCCGTCAGCGCTAACACCAGCAGTCGGTTGCGCAGTAACCAAACCGTCAGTCGCTCCATGGGTAGCCTCTCAATCCGCACAGCCGGCGCCCATTTTCGAGCGCAGGACGTCGGACTTGAGCAGGAAGGCGCCGGTGGTCACGACCTGCTGGCCGGGGGTTAGGCCGGACTGGACCTCGACCCAGTCACCCATCGCGCGGCCAAGTTGCACCGGCCGGCGAATGAAGTAGTCCCCGTCGTGATGGACAAAGACAAACCGGCGCGCCTCATCCGACAGCACCGCCACCGCCGGGACGACCAACGCCAATCGTTCGCCCTGGGGATACAACCGCACCCGCGCCAGCAGGCCGGGGCGCAGGCGATGGCCCGGGTTGTCCAGGCTAACCCGCACCCGAGCGGTACTGGACCCCACCTCCATAGTCGCCCCGACTACGTCTACCGTGCCGCGGAACACCTCGTCGGGATAGGCGGCCACGGTCACCGTAGCGGCCACGGATCCGGCGCGCCCAGCCGCGAGGACTTCGGCTAACTGGCCTTCGCGTACGTCCGCCCACGCCCACAGCCGTGACAGGTCACCCAGGGTTACGACATCGGTACCGGGCTCGACCAACTGACCGACCGAGGCCTGCACGGCGATGACCGTCCCGGCCGCGGGGGCCCGCGCGGTGAAGTGCCCGGTGCCGTCCACCAGCCCGTCAGCACCCAGGGTACCCAGTTCTGCCGTGGTCACGCCCAGCCGCAGCAGCTTCTGCCGGGCCGTGCCTTGCCGGACGGCGGCCGCCGCGGCCGCTTGTTGCGCTTCCAGATACTCCCGCTCGCTGGTAACCCGCTCGCCCCACAGTTTCTGCTGGCGCTGGTACGTGGCTTCGGCTAACCGCAGCAGCGCTTGCGCCTCCAGCCACTCGCCCTGGGCGGTGGCCAGATCCGCACTCTCGATCTCGAAGAGCGGTTGGCCCACGGCCACCTGTTGGCCCAGATCGACCAGCACCCGGCGAACGATTCCCGGCACCACCGGACTGACATGGGCCATACGGCGTTCGTCAAACGCGATCTGCCCGACCAACTCCAGCGGCACCGACAGCCGCTGCGGGCGGAGGGACAGGGTCTGCACTAAGCCGGCGGCCCGTTGGTCCGGCGTTACCTTCACGATGCCGGTCTCATAGCGGCACTCACTGCACTGGTAGGTCGCGATGCCGTGTTCACAGCGCCGCCCTATCAGTTCGGCTACGGGACGATCCAGGTCTGAGACCGTGGCCGTCTCCCCACCCGCAGGGCCGTCAACCGCCGCTGGGTCTGACGTCGATGGGGCGCTACCGTCCGTTGGCCCCGCCGCTGACGATGTGATGACGCGGACTTCGACAGCTCTGGTGCCCTCTGGGTCCAGGCCACCGGCACACCCCCACAAGGCGGCCAGGATGAGGCCGCCAATCATCCGCCGGCTGTACACAGGTCGCTTAGCCATTCTCAGAGACTCCAGTCAGGAGGTCCAGTTCAGTCCACAAGGCGTGGTACTCGGCCACGAGCGCGAGGTAGGTGGCCCGCGTGCGCACCGCCTGGCGTCGCGCGTCCAGCAGATCCAGCAGGCTGGTCTCCCCGGCCCGGTAGCTGCTTTCGACCACCGCCAACACCGCCACACTGTTAGGCAGGATGCGCGTGGTGTACTGGGCGGCCGCGGCCCACACAGCACTGGCGCGGCCGTGTAAGCGGAGGGTCTCCTCGTTCAGTTGCCGTTCCAGCCACGCCGCCTCTTCCGTTGCGCGCTGCAGTTCCGCCTTCGCCGCGGCCACCTCGCTCCGGTTCCAGTTCCACAGCGGCACGGTCAGGCTCACCCCGACCTCGTGGTTCGAAACACCGGCATCGCGCTCGTACACGCCGCCGACCACCACGCCAGGAAGGGCGGTATAGGCCGCCACCCCCATCGCCGCGGCGGCCTCTTGGGCGCGATTGCGGGCCGCTTTGAGCCGTGGGTGATGCTCGATCAAACGCCGGCGGAGGTCCTCGGCAGACCACAACGCCGGCAAGACTTGCAGATCCATATCCACCCCGAAATCGGCCGGCCCCTCGCGGTTCAGCCAGAGCGCCAGTCGTTGCCGATTGGCGCGGGCTTCGGCTGCCGCAGCCTCGGTTTCGCCTTGGGCTTCGGCCTGTTCGCCCTCGAGACGCGCCAGTTCCACCGCCCGCGACTCGCCTTGTCGTACCCGCACCCTGACGTACTCGACCATCTGGGCCAGTTGCTCCATCGCGGTCGCGTAGGAGGCCGCCAGTGCCTGGTCGTAGGCCACCGCCAAGTACAGGAGGCGGAGCTGTTGCCGCACCTCCAGGCGCGCCACGTCCGCTTCGCTGCGGGCGGTGCCGACCCCCGCGGTGGCCCGGCGCACGCGCTGCCGCCGCAGGAATACAGACTCCAGCGGTAACGCCACTTCGATCCCCCACAGTGCGTTGTCGCGGGTACGGTCCTCCGTGCCACTACCACCCCGGCGGACGCTGAGTTCGGGATTGGGGTACTGCCGCGCGGTCGAGACCGCGGCCTGCGCAGCCCTGACTCTAGCCTGCGCCGCCAACGCGGCTGGCCCCGTCGCCACCTGGGCGGCCACCTCTTCCCAGGTCACCGTGGGGGGCGGCTCGGCCTCGCCGGCAGCCGCCAGCCAACCCCAGAGGAGACACACCAATACCATGAGGGATCGCCAAGACATGAAGAATTCCTCCACGTCATTCGGGCGCACACGAGCCCGTACGTGCGGGTAGGACTACAGAAACAGATTGCGGAGCGAGAGAGGACGGTGGCGCGGGGCGAACCCGCCGGCCTACGGTCAGCCTAGACGGGGAGGGCGGTCGATCGGGCGAACCAGCTTAGCGGGAACCAGATGGCGCAGGCGGATCGCCTGGCGGCAGACGGCGGACAGTGCAGGGGGGACAACCGGGGCACTTAGCAGAAGCACGGGGTGACACGGACACGC
>CAITNQ010000443.1 GCA_903893785.1 uncultured Gemmatimonadota bacterium | reverse complement strand
GTCGCTCGGCGGGCCCGTCCCGGGCCGGTGGTGTGGGTCTCGGGACCTGCTTTCACGTACTTCCGGGGAAGCCACGATGGGTATAGGCGACTCCGCGAACCGGTGCGCCACGTCCGACGGGTGCTGTGGCTCAAAGGCGTCGTCTGGGCCGTAGTTGACCTGCTGGTTGGTCGGGGCGTACACCGCGCTGACAGCTGGCTTCACCTGGCCCCCGGCGCGGTCGCGATGCCGTGCGGCGCCGGTACCATGCAGCTGAGTTGTGGTAGCGAGCAACTGCTGTTGCAGATGCTGGAGGGGGACAGCATGGGCGTTGCGCAGGGCGAAGAGGAACCGGCCCAAGGGTGGCGCTCCGAGGTGTTCGGCATCAAGGTGCCGAGGCCGAGCATCTCCATGCGCCGGCAAGGCCCCGTGCCGTATCGCATGGCCTATGCGCTATGGCAGTCACCCACCGGGCCGGTCTCGCTGTCTTTCCAATTGGAGCCCGTCGAACGCTACGTAATCGCACGGGGAGACAAGCGGTGGGCCGTAGACGTCGACGCAGCGGCACCAGCGGTGCGGGTGGAGGTGCTGTCGTGACGAACGCGCCCCTGCCAACGCGACCCGAACGAACCAGTCAACCGCTGCGCATCGCGTATCTGTGCCACTATTTCTGGCCGGAGATTGGCGCTCCCTCGGCCCGCGTCCTCGACATGTCGCGCGAATGGGTGCGCCGGGGCCACGCGGTCACCGTCGTGACCGGGTACCCCAACCACCCCACTGGTGTCGTACCCCGCGAGTACCGCGGCAGCCTCTGGCGCCGTGATCAGGTGCAGGGCGTCCGCGTATTGCGCAACTACGTGTACGCTACCCCCAACAAAGGCTTCGTTCTCAAGACCCTCGGGCACCTCTCGTTCATGGTCTCGTCGGTGCTGTTCTCGCTGTTCCGCCTGGGCGATCTTGACGTCATCGTGGTCAGTTCGCCGACACTCTTCTCAGTGCTGTCGGCATGGCTGTTGAGTCGGTTGAAGCGGGTGCCCTACGTGTTCGAGGTGCGCGACCTTTGGCCGGCGATCTTCGTTGACTTGGGTGTTCTGCGCAACCGGCGACTCATCGCCCTCCTCGAGCGCCTTGAGCTGGCGCTGTACCGCAACGCTGCTGCGGTGGTAACGGTCACCGACCACTTCCGCGCCAACATCGTTAGTCGCGGCATCGCGGCCAGCAAGGTATCGGTCATTACCAACGGCGCGGACTTGGCGTTCTTCTCTCGGCCCGTCAACGGCGATGCTCTTCGCGCGGAATGGGGTCTGCACGGCCGTTTCGTGGTGCTGTACATCGGTGCCCATGGGATCTCCCACGGCCTGCTGGCTGTGCTCCATGCGGCCGAAGAGCTCAAGACGACGGCACCGGACGTGCAGGTGGTCATGGTGGGCGAGGGGGCTGAGAAGGACGCCCTCTTGGCGTATGCCGCCGCGAAGGCCCTCGACAACGTCACCTTCGTACCCGGCCAGCCCCATGATCGCGTCCCCGAAATCTACGCCGCCAGTGATGTGTGTCTGGTGCCGCTCCGGGACATCCCTCTGTTCGACGGTTTCATCCCCTCGAAGATGTTCGAGATGATGGCCGCGGGCCGGCCGATCATCGGCTCGGTGCGAGGTGAGGCCCGCAGCATTCTGGAGCGGTCGGCTGCGGCCGTCTTGGTCGCGCCTGAAGACCCTCGCGCGCTGGCGGAAGCGGTGATCGGGCTTCGTCACGATCCGGCCAGATTGGCGGCTATGGCGGCAAACGGCCACCGGTTCGTAGCGGAGAATTACTCGCGAGCCGAACTGGCCCGTCGATACGAGACTATTCTGACGGCCTTGGCGACCGGCCCGACGCCCGGGTCGGCGGAGCGGGCGCGGGTCCGATGAGCGACCTAGCCCGGTTGCTGGTAACAGGTGCCACCGGGTTCCTCGGCCGCCGGGTGGTGGCCGAGTTGCACAGGCGAGGTTACCCGGCGCCTGTCTGCTTTGTGCGGCCCACCAGCGACGCGGCGCGCCTACCGCAGCCTGTTGAGCTGTGCACCGGGGACTTGGCAGATCCCGCGTCGTTGACTCGTGGCCTGCGGGGGGTCGACGGGTTGTTGAACATTGCCTCCCTAGGCTTTGGTCACGGACCCGGGATCGTGTCTGCCTGCGAGGCTATAGGGCCGTTGCGCGCCGTATTCGTGAGCACCACGGCGATATTCACGCGCTTGCCGGTGTCCACCCGGCCAGTGCGGCTGGCTGCCGAGGAAGCCATCGAGGCGAGCCAGTTACGCTACACGATCTTGCGCCCCACGATGATCTACGGCGGGCCCGACGACCGCAACATCTCGCGTCTGGTGCGGCTGCTGCAGCGGTTCCGCGTGGCGCCGGTGGTCGGGCCTGGCCATGCGCTGCAGCAGCCCGTGCACGTGGCGGATGTCGCCCGGGCGGTAGTCGACGCGTTCGAGTGCCCGTCGACGGTGGGGCGCTGCTACAACATTGGCGGCGGTACCGCGCTGACCTACAATGAGTTGGTCGCCACCATCGGCCAAGTCCTGGGGCGTCGCCTGTGGTGCGTTCACCTGCCCCTTGGCGCCGGCTTGGTCGCTGCCCGTTTGGGCTCGGCACTGGGCCTACGGCGTGCCGTCACGGCTGAGCAACTGCTGCGGCTGCAGGAGGACAAGGCCTTTCCCTGCGACGCGGCGCACAGTGATTTCGGTTACTCGCCCCAGCCGTTCGCCGCTGGCGTGGCCGACATGATAGCGCAGTTCGCCGCCCAGCGCTTGGCGGGAGCAGGGGTACCGGGCGACAGGCGCGAGGCGGTGACGCCCTGTGGTGGGCCGTGAGCGCCTCTGCGGGGGCGGCGGTGGTCCTGGTGGCCGGGCTTATCGGGTTGTTCGGTGTCGGCGCTTTCCATCGCTACGCTCATCAGCGGATGCTCGACCTGCCCGGGCATCGCAGCTTGCACGCGGTGGCCACGCCACGAGGGGGCGGGGTAGTCATTCCGGTCTGCCAACTGCTGGCCGTGGCTGCGATGGTTGGGGGCGGTTACCTCACCTGGGCGTTAGCGCTCGTGTACGCCTCTGCGCTGGCTTTGGTCGCGGCTGTGAGTTGGTGGGATTATCGCCACGGGCTCCCCAGTCTGTTACGGCTGGCCGCGCACACTCTGGCCGCGGTGGTGCTCGTGGCCACGGTTGGGCCGAACACTGCGGCCGAAGTGCCGGTTGTCGGTCGTCTGACGGCCGGACCCTTGGCGTCGGTTGCCTGGGTCGCCTGGTTGGTGGCCTTCACCAACTTCTTCAACTTCATGGATGGTAGTGACGGTATCGCGGGCCTCCATGGGGCCGTCTCCGGCGCTGTGTGGCTGTTCCTGGGCGCGCTGACCGGCAGCGGCGAGCTAACGGTCTTGGGGGCGGCGTTGGCGGGGAGTTGCCTGGGGTTCCTGGCACATAACTGGCCGCCAGCCCGGATCTTCATGGGCGATGTCGGTAGCGCTTCGGCGGGTTTCTGCCTGGGCGGATTTGCGCTCTTGGGGGCGGCCGTTGACGCGCGGCTGGCGTGGGCTGGCGGCCTGGTGGTAGCGCCCTTCGTCGTGGACCCGGTTCTGACGCTCTTCGCCCGCATGCGTCGAGGCGAGAACCTGCTGGAGGCACATCGGTCCCATCTCTATCAGCGCATGGTCCTGGCGGGACACAGCCACCGCCGCGTGGCCTTGGTGTACGGGGCTATGACGGCGATGGGCGGGGTTGCGGCCTGGTGGTGGTACATCGGTGGACTCGGGGCAGCCTGGGTGGCGCTGGGGTACCCGGTGGCCTTGGCTCTGGGCCTGTATGCCTTGGTGTTGCGGGCGGAGCGATGGGTTTCCCTGACCGCGGCACCCGACGGCACCGCGTCCCGGTGAGCGCTCGATCCGGCGCCGCGGGAGCCATCGCGTCCCGCGCCAACGGGCCCGCGCCCAACCCGTCGGGTCCATCACGGGGTCCCCGCAGCGGACATGCCGGGGGCTGTACGGTGTCCTCATCGTCCTTGCACGCAGTGGCCAAGATGGCCTGGGGCCCGCCGGCGGTCTGCCCGGCGCGGGTCAACCGGGCACACCGGTACTGTGCCTGTGGCTGACCAGGACAAGGACGCGCCGACCCACAACGCAGACCGCCGCGGGCACGGGGTCGTTCGTGCCCGAAGCCGTTCGATCGGGTGGGGTGCGCTCACCGGCACACTTGCTGCCATCTCGCTGTCGGGCCGTTTCCCGGTGGCCGCGCTACTGCTCTGCGGCGGAGCCGGGGCTGGGTTGGGTTTCTGGTGCTGGCGGCGGTGGGTGCGTCCTGCCCAAGTGGCGCCACCGGCCGCCGGTCAGACGGTGTCTGCCAGGTGCAGCTCCGAGCCCCAAGCGCGCCTGGGTGTGCTCTCCATGGTGGCGCGGTATTGGTGGGCATCCGCATTGCTTGCGGCCCCGCTGCTGCTTGCGGCCAACCGTCTGCCAATGCCGTTGGCTGTTTCGGTGTTCGCCTGCCTGGCGGTCCACTTGGCGGTCGCCCGACTGCTTGGGGCCCGGGTTGGCGGTGCGTCTCCGCTGATGGGGCCGGCTATGGCGTTGTGGGCGTTGGCTGCCACCCTTGGTCTGTACGCGTCGCCCACTCCCGCCGACACGGCTGTTCGGGTACTGCAGCTCGCCGGCTGCCTGGCCGCCTTCACCCTTGTCGCCGGCTTGCCGGCCACAGCCACGCGGTTAACTGAGTCAATAACCGCCTATCTCATGGTTGGGGCCGCCATCGCCCTGGCTGCTGCGATGGTGATGTTCCCGGCGCAGACCAAGCTGCCCTTTGTGGCCACTGCGTTCGCCAGCCTTCCCAGCCCGGTACCGCGCACCTTGCACCCTAACTACGTGGCGGGCGCGTTGGTGCTGTTCGCGCCCTTGGCGCTCTGGCGCACGGTCTTCGCCGACCGAAGTCACGGTATCCGGTCAGCTGTCCTACTCTGTTTGATCGTGGCTGGTCTGCTACTGACGCAGTCAAGGGGTGCCCTGGCCGCCGCCACAGTCGCCATCGCGGCTACGGCCGCGGCACAGTGGCGTTGGGCTCGCGCCGTGGCGCTAGCGGCGCTGCTGGCTGCGGCGGCCGCAGCGCTCACGGGTCGGGCTGGGTTCGTGCTGGACCCGGTTGGCACCGATGCCATCAACCGGACCTGGGATGTACGGTTCGAACTCTGGCAACGGGCGGTCTTCATATCGCAGGACTTCGCCTTCACCGGCATTGGCCTGGCTACTTTCGGCACCGTGGTGGATCTGCTGTACCCGTTGTTCCTCATGGGACCCGAAGCGGCCGTGCCGCACGCGCACAACCTGTATCTGCAGGTGGCCGCGTCCGCGGGTTACCCCGGGTACATGGCACTGTGGCTGCTCCTCGGCGCGTGGGGTGGTTTGGTGTGGGACCTGCGTCGGCTCACCAGTTCGGCCCGGCCAGGCGCGCGATGGCGTGCCGAGGCACTCGGCCTGGCGGGCGGGATGATCGCATTCCTCGCATACAGCCTGACTGACGCGGTAGAGTTGAGCGAGAAGGGCGCCATGCCCTTCTGGGTATGCTTGGCGCTCACGCTGAACCTATGGCGCACGGTCACCGCGGACGGTGGAGGCGACTCGATCCCGGTCGAGGTACCCGCGTACAGTCTGGCTGTTGAGCCCGAGACCGGTAGGGCGCCCGGTATCGCCTGACCTACGGCCGGGCCGTTGGCCGCGACCCTTGCCGCACCCAACCGGCCTGGCGGCCAGCTGCCAGACCCGGCGCTGCAGGGCTGCGGACAGGCCGTGGGGCATGGGTGGGCGGGTTGAGGCTGTCGCGCGCGCCGCGGCTGCGCGCGACAGTGTGCCTGGTCGGTTATCGAAAGGGCGGCCGGTGCATGGGTGACCGACTGTGGTGCCTGCCTGCGGCGCAGTGGCTCCCGGTAGCCGCTGCGCTCCATCGGGCCGCCGCAGTGCTGCGGGCGGCGAGCGATGCCGGGCCTGTGCCGCCACGTGGCCCCTCGCCCGAGGGCCGCCGCTGCCCCCCAGGCTTCCCCTCACGGCCGTCGCACACTGGTTGCCGCCATGGCCGGCGGCTCTCGGGTCAGGACGCGAGCGGGGCAATGGGGTCCAACGTGATCACCCGCTGCCGCGTGGCCGCCTCCATGGCAGCCAAGGTGGCCGACGTGACACTGGCCCACTCCCCGGGCTCCATCAGTTGAGGCCCGCCTGTTCTGACCCGTTCCAGCAACAGCGCGAACTGGGCCTCGTGGCCCTTGTCCAGGCTCCAGGTCTTGACCCCGGCCGCACGCCCGAATCCGTACAGACGCGTCTGCCGGTAGTTGTCCACCCGCGCCACGCGTCCTTCGCTGTATACCTCCAGCGTCTCTTTGGGGTACTGCCGCGAGCCATTGGCGAAGTAGTCTACGGTGCCCACGGAACCGTCGCCAAAGGTGAGTACGATTGACATCTTGTCCTCGCGGACCGCGACCCCTCCTCCCATCTGGCTCGCCGCCACGCTGACGACTGGCGCCCCGGCCAGGTACGCCAGCACGTCCACAAAGTGGCAGGCCTCCCCGACGATCCGCCCCCCGTTCGCCTCCCGGTCGTGCACCCAGTGACTTGCCGCGATCACGCCGGCGTTAGCCATGTAGTGCATGGCCAGCGGCTCGCCCCGTCCCGACAGCAGTTGCCGTAACCGCTGCACGTGCGGGCTGTGTCGTCGGTTGAAGCCGACGACGAACTGCAGCTCGGGGTGTTTCCTGGCGGCCGCAACCAAGGCCCACAGGCTTGCGTCATCGACTGCGGCTGGTTTCTCCACAAACACATGCTTGCCCGCCTCCAGGGCGCGGATGGCCAGGGGCACGTGGCTGTCCGGCCGCGTCGTGATGGCCACCACCGACACGGCTGGATCGGCCAGGGCCTCTGTGTAGTCCGTGGTCGCGTGCGGCACCCCGAACTTGGCGGCTAGGTGCTGGGCGGCTGCCGGGTTCGAGCGGCCCACCACGTACCGCACCTCTGCCTTGGCTTTCGCTAGTGCCGGCATCAGCGTCATCTTGGCGAAGTTGCCGGGGCCCACGACAGCCACCACCGGGCGAGTCGGTCGTGTTGATGCCTTGCCGCTGGGGCGCGAACCGTGTCCGGCGCTACCGTGGCTCGTGTCCGGCGCGGGCCAGTGCCCTTCGGAAGATTCCACGCCAGGCGGGGCAGGTGCGGCCAGGCCGCTCCCGTCCGCCACCGGGCCCGGTTGGGCGACAGGGCCGGTATCCGCGCCGGCCGGGTGGGCGCCTTCGGCCGTCGCCAACCGGACGCCGCCAACCCCGTCTGGCTTGGCCACCGCGATGCTATGCGCCGCCGGCGCGTCGGCCGGGTAGGTCAACAGCACGCCCAACGACCGCGGGTCGCGCTGTACCGCCTGGTAAGCGCTGCTGGCCGCCGGCAGGGGGAACCGGTGGGTGACCAGTGCGTCGATGGCCAGCCGCCCCGTGCGCATGGTCTCCAGGACAGCCTCGAAGTTCCGTTCGGCGGTCCAGCGCACCAAGCCGTAAGGGTAGTCGTGGCCGACCTCTTCGTAGCTGGCGTCGTATCGGCCTGGCCCGTACGAGCACGAGACGCTGAAGCTCAGTTCCTTGGCGTAGAAATCGCTTCGCCGCAGGTTCAGGCCCACCACACCGACCAAGACGATGCGGCCGCGGGTACGGCACATCTCGGCAGCCTGGTGGACAATGTCGTCGCTCTTGGCCGAGGCGGCGATCAGCACGGCATCCACACCCCGGCCACCGGTCAAAGCATGGGCGACCACCACCGGGTCGCCACCCGCACCGACGTTGACCGGTGTGCATCCGTACGACGCTGCGAGGGCCAATCGGTCGGCGTTGACGTCCGTCGCCAGCACCCGGCAGCCGTTGGCGATCAGTAACTGGGCTGTGACCAGTCCCACCAGCCCCATACCCATCACGGCCACGGTCTCGCCCAACGTGGGGGCTGCCAGTCGGATGGCTTGCAGGCCAATGCTGCCCAAAACCGTGAACGCTGCGGTGTCCACGCTGACGCCCGCGGGCACCTTGGAACACAGGCGACGGGGCACGGAAACGAACTCGGCATGGGGCCCGTTAGAGGCGACCCGGTCCCCGGGAGCCAGGTCGTGCACGCCGCGCCCGGCCTCAACCACCGTGCCCACATTGCAGTACCCCAAGGGCAGCGGCTCGTCCAAGCGGTTGAACACCGTCTCCAGGGTGGGCAACAGGCCGTCGGTGCGAATCTTGTCCAGGACCTGCTTGACCTTGTCTGGCTGCGCTCGGGCTT
>CAITNQ010000442.1 GCA_903893785.1 uncultured Gemmatimonadota bacterium | reverse complement strand
TCTGCACGTGGCCTGCGGGACAGCTGCACCAGTGCCCGCCCATGACGGCGGTCCGGCAGTCGCGCATTTCCCGGGCCGCCTTCCGCTGGTAGGGAGCCAGCGGGTGCGTCTTGGCAAACGCTTCGAAGTGCTCCTGCAGGATGGCTTGGACAGTGAGCGGCATGCGGCCATTAGAGCACAACCGCCCCGGCGTGTACATCTAGGCAAGTGCCCGTACGTTCACAAACGGTAGAGATGTCCACAAACCGCACCGATGTCCATGCGTGGTCTACCCGGCGCAACAAGAAAGGCCGAGCATCTCGCTCAGCCTTGAAACAGCCACCACCCAAGGGCCATATGCGGTTCCCCGCGAAGCGGCCAGTTCAACGATGAGTTAACCCGCCGGCGACGAGAGGAGCGACCACCGTCCACGACTCGACCGCCGGCGGGTTCAACTCATGGTTGAACTGGCGTCCAAGAGTTAGCCTAGGAAATTCGTCCCCGTCGCACAAGCCGGGCGGGGGCATCCGCGGCGATTATGTTGCCTCAACCGCGGGGGAAGAGCAGCTTGGCCAGGCAATGGCAAGGGGAGAAAACGGACAATCCGAGGCAGCTGTGGAGCCGAATACCGCTGCCGCACACCCTACACGAGGGATGGAGCATCGAGCCGGCGCGGAGCGGTAGCCAGGACCAGCGGAGGACAGGAGGAAGAAAGCGGCGTCTCGACCATCAGGCCGCCTGTTTCGGTGGCGGCTGGGCCACAGGCGGCGGCGCGTCGTCGCTCTCAGGTAACGGCGGCGGCGACGGAGACCGGTGCCGCGAATACCAACCACGCTCGAACCGGCCGTGCGCCACCAGCGGCCGGCCGCACACCGGGCAGAATCGCTGCACCTCCAGCCCCAGCCGCTCGCACAGCTCCCACCACCGAAGCGACGGACCGCGAGGTGGCTCCGCCGGCTGGTCCAGCTGCGCCCGGGCCGCGGCCCGCGCGTCCTTTTTGCTGCTGGCGTACAAGCCGTACGGCCGCACTGTCTGCAGCCCCGGCGGCGGCACGTGTTCCAGCAGTCGCGACAGGAACTCGTCCACCGGCAACGACAGGATCTTCCGCCGGCCACGCCCGTCCTCCTCGTCCGGAGTGCGATTGTCCCGATACCAAAAACGCACCACCCCATCACGGCAATCCACCAAGCGCCCATGGCTGATCGGACCTCCCTTCAGATAGCGGGCCAGATACGTGGCCACGCCCCGGCCGTGCTCGTACGGGTCGAAGATCTTCGCGTTCCACACCTGCCGGCCCAACCGGTTGAGCACGCTCTGCGTTTGAGCCAGGCTCTTGTCCGGCGGCAGGACCAGCTCGCCTTTGTCCAACGCCTTCCGCAGATACGCCAAGAACTTGCCGCGGAACTTGGCCATCAGCACCTTGCGCGGCAACAGGCAGCGCCGCTTCGGCTCGACCCATTGGCCCTCGGCGTTCAGCCCGCCCCAGGTGCACAGCACGTGCAGGTGGATGTGGATCTGCCCCTGCTGGCCCCAGGTATGCAAGCCGGCCAGCAGGCCGGGTAAGGCCCCCAGATATTCCTCATCGGCCAGCAACTCCCGCAGCGCGTCGGTGCCGGCGTGGAACAGCAGCCCGCTGAACGCCGGCTTGTTGTACCGCCACAGCGGGATCAACTCCTGGGGCGTGGTCAGCGTGCAGTGGCTGTGCGGGCAGTCCAGCAGGCGGGGTTTCCAATTCTCCAGCCACCGCTCGCGCGCCAAGCCCGCGCACTGCGG
>CAITNQ010000441.1 GCA_903893785.1 uncultured Gemmatimonadota bacterium | reverse complement strand
GTCCATTGATCGGTACGCGTCGCGTCAGCCCCCCATGGCCGGCGGCGCCGCGGGCAAGACGATGGTGAACGTGACTCCGTGGCCGGGGCGGATGGCCATGGTCAGGTTGCCGCCGGTCTGCTGCACCAGGGAGAGCGCCACCGACAACCCCAGCCCAGTGCCTTTGCCGACTGGCTTGGTGGTGAAGAATGGGTCGAACACCCGACCGGACACACTCTCGGCGATCCCGCCGCCGTTGTCGGTCACGTTGAGGCAGACCGTCCCGGCCTGGGGGTCGGCCTCAGCCGCGATGAGCAGTTGTGGCCGCCATTTCGGAACCCGCCCCTCCGACTCGCGGCGCCGTTCAAGGGCCTCGCGGGCATTCCCCAGCAGGTTGAGCAGGGCCTGCTCGATGTGGCTGCCATGCCCTGCTACCCACGGCAGGTCGGCAGGAATCGTGATCACCGGGGACAGACCGTGCTCGCGCAGCTCCCCTGCCACCAGCGCCATGGCCCCCTCGACCACCTGCGCGACAGAGAAGCCGGCCGGATCCGACGCCTGCGTATCGCGAGACAGCTCGCGCATGTGGCTGATCACGGCCCCCATCCGGTCCACGAGCTGGATGATCTCGCTGAACGTCTCGTCGGTCTCGGCGGCGGTCACCTCCCAACCGTGCGCCGTGGCGTACAGCCCGCCTTCCGCGAACGCCCGGATGCCGTTAAGCGGCTGATTCAGCTCGTGGGCAACTCCCGTGGCCATCTCACCCAGGGTCTGCAGCCGGCTGGCCTCGAGCCCCTTGACCCACTGGCGTTCGAGCTCGGCGGCCATTGACTGGCGGGCGGCAAGGTCCTGAACGCGGCGATGGGCCTCGGCAGCGACCTCGGCAAAGCGGGTCAGAATGTCGATGTCCCGGGCCGTGAAGGCTGCCTCACGCTCGCTGTTGATCGCCAGTGTGCCGCCCGCGAACGGCGCATCGACGACAGATCCCACGCCAGGTTGCAGCGACTCGCCGGACGCGGCCATCTCGCCACGGTTGCGGCGGTACACCGGTTGGCCCGAGACCATGGCCTGTTCCAGCGAACGCGGCAGGACGGAGTACCGCGCCTCCTCTACACTGCCGTCCCGCGTCAGCAGCGTTGCAGTGAACGTCCGTTGCTCAAGGTCCACGATGTTTATCCCACAGGCGCCAAAGGCGATGAGTTCGCCCAGTTCGTCCCGCAGCCGCTGGGCCACGCCGCGCCAGTCAGCGGGTACCTCCATGGCCAACACGGTATTCCGGGCCCGCTGCAGAGCTACGTCTAGTTCCAGCTGGGCCTGCGCCTCGCGTCGTTGGTTCTCGATCTGGCGCACATCGGCCAACCGTCGGTGGGCCTCGGTCAACACCTGCGCGAATTGCCCGAGCACGTCGAGGTCTTGAGCAGTGAAAGCGTGTGCGTGAACGCTGTTGACGGCCAACGTGCCGCCCGAGAAGGGCACGTCCACCACGGAGTGGATCTCGGGTGACATGCGCTGGTTGAACAGAGGATCGTCACGCGTCTCACGGTACACGGGCAACCCGGTCTCCAGCGCCCGGCGAACGGCCGGGCGCTGGCGCCAGGACCTATCGCTGCGATACGTCAGACCACCGCTGACAACCACAGTACCGTCGTCCTCCCCGCCCACGTCGATGAGGTTGACCGCGCAGTCGGTGCAGGTAACCAGGTTGGAGAGCTCCTGGCTCAGGACAGCGGCGACCCGGATCCAGTCACCCTCGGAATCCATGGTCAGAACCTCGTTGCGCACGCGCTGCAACGCCGCGGCAACGGCAGACTGGCGCTCTGCGCGGCGGTGCTGGATCAGGTCAGTGAAGCGACGAAATCCGTCGGAGACCACCTCGGCCAGGCGCCCCAAGAGCTGTACGTCGCCCTGGGTAAAGGCGTCCGACCGGCAGTGGCTGATGGCCAGTGTGCCGTGCGAGAATGGCACGTCGATCACCGACATGCCGGCTGCCATGGGCCCACCGATCGGACTGCACCGTTCGTAGCGCGGCTGGCGATCCCGCCACACCTGGCCCACCCAAGGGTACCGACACACCTGCTCGCTGCTGCCGGACCAAGCCGTGCCGTCGACCCACAACGAGTGCTCCCCCATGGGACGGCCGGGTCCGAGCGAGATGAAGTCGGTGCCAGCATCGTTGATCACCTGCAGCGCCATCGACTCGAACTCGCTGCCGCCGAGTACCTGGAACTGCCTGCTGCACTCGGCGACTACCTCCCCCAGTTGCTCGGGCGCCGCCATGGACGCAATCGCCAGACGGATGGTCTGCTCGGACAGCAGCCACTGCTGCGCCTCTTGCAGCGCGCGGGCGGTCCGCGTGCGCTCAGTGACATCGGCTATGCTGGCCAGAATGCAAGGGCCGCGCTCCAGATGCAGGATCTGGGCCGAGAGGGAGCCAACAAAGACATCACCCGTTTTGGACCGGAAGCGGTACTCCTGATCCACCATGGATTGGCCCGCGCGGAGCGCCTGAACGACCGCGTCGCGATCGCTCGCATCAACCCACAGACCCAACGAAGCAACTGAGTGGCCCAGCGCCTGGGCGGGCGTATATCCCGACAGGCGCATGGCGGCGTCATTGGCCTCGACCAATTCGCCGTCATCCAGGGTAGTGATGGTGATCGCGTAGGGCGCGGTACGGAAGGCCTTGGAGAAACGCTCTTCGCTGAGCCGCAGCGCCTGGAGGGTGCCCACGCGCTGCCAAGCGACGGCCAGCAGGCCCGCGAACTCGCGCAGCGTGTCGGACGCATCGGTACCCGCCAGCGCCCCGGCGGCAGCACTGCGTACCCGCAGCAGCCCGTCGGTGCCCGCCAACGGCACCTCAAGCCAGGTGGCGGCGTCCGTTGCCAATGCCATGGCGGAAGCCCCGCCGCCAGACAGGGCGACCGGGACATGGGGCCGCGCAGCCCCGCCCTGAACGGCATCCGCTACCGGCGACCCGCCCACCCAGGCGTCGGGCTTCCCCTGCCGTTCGGCCAGCGCCCTATCGTCCGACGCACCCGGGGTCCCATTAGCCCACTGTACCCAGACGGCGTCGACCGGCAGAGGCAACTGCCGCAACTCCTCCAACCAAGTGGTGTGCAGCAGCTCCTCGACTTCGGTCAGTCTCTCCAGGCCAAAGATCTGGTCACGGATGCGCGACATGGCCTGTTGGCGCCGCGTTGTCTGCTGCAGCCGCTGTGTCAGTCGTTCGCGATCGGCAACATCCGCACGGAGCTGAGCCGCCAGTCGCTCCAGATCTTCAGTGCGCTGCCTGACGCGCTGCTGCAGTTGGTCGCGGTCTTCGTGCAGGGACGCGGACATGGCGTTGAAGGCTCTGGTCAGGTCCTGCAGTTCGCGACCTGGCGGCAAGTCAAGGGTCTGGCCCAGGTAGCTCTCGTCGGCAGCAATGAGCCGAGCATGGTCGCGCAGGCGCCGCAGCGGGTCAAACAGGAGCCGCTTGCCGACCCAGAACTGGAGCGCGTGGAGCGCGGCGAACCCGCCCAGCAGCGCGGCCAGCAGCCGCCAGAACAAGGGCGTGGCATTGGCGTACGCCGACGCCAACGGCACGCGGATAGAAACCGCCGAGACCAACTCGCCAACGCGGCGGTGGAAGCTGCGCTCAGTCCCGTATTGCGCTCGGAGCGCCGCCGGGGCATCACCGGGCTCGCCGTGGCAGCGCAGGCACGGCGCCGCCATTACCTCGCCGCGCCGCAAATACTCAAGGTAGGGCGCGCCATCGCCATCCCTCACGGCGACGGATACCGTGAGGGTCGAATCCGCCATGGACGCCTGCAGGAACCGCCGTTCGAAGGGGTCTGCCTCGTTGCCGGGGCTGCG
>CAITNQ010000440.1 GCA_903893785.1 uncultured Gemmatimonadota bacterium | reverse complement strand
GTCGGTGGCGAGAGCGCGCCACCCGTGACCGCCGCCCCTGTCCGCGGCACCATGACCGTCGATGGTCACCTGACCGAGGCTGGCTGGCAGACCGCCCAGTGGGCCACCGGTTTTCATCCCCTCGACCGGCCGACCGACTTGGCGCAGACCCAGACCCGGTTCGCGGTGCTGTTCGACGCCAGTCATGTGTACGTCGGCATCGCCGCGGACGAACCTGATGCGGGAGCCATTCAGGCGGCCATCATGGACCGTGATGGGCCGGTGTACCGCGACGACTGCGTCGAGGTAATGATCGATGCCACCGGCGAGCGCGTCGAGTACTACCACTTCGTGGTCAACGCTCGCGGCACCCTGTACGACGCTCAGCTGCGGCAGGGCGGTCACGTACGTAGCGCGGCGTGGAACAGCACGGCCATGGCCGCGGCCGCTATCAGTGGCGCTGGCTGGACCGTCGAACTGGCACTGCCCCTGGTGGAACTGGGTCTGACCCCTGCCTCGGTCGGCGACTGGGCCATCAACGTCGCTCGCGAACGCCACGCGGGCGCCGAGGAGCTGTCCACGTACGCCCCGCTGAGTGGCGGGTTCCATCAGGCGACTCAGTACGCCCGCCTCCGGTTGCCCGGCGCGGACATGGAGCGTTTCCGCTGGGAGTTGGGATACCCGCAGGCAGAAGCCGTCACCCCGGATGCCGCCGATCAGCCGGTCTATACCGCCGCCTGCCGGCTGACCAATGGCACCGGCAGCCAGCGAAGCTACCGCGTGCGCGGCATCGTCGGCCAGACCCGGGGGCCCTGGTTAACGGGCCGCCTGGCAGCCGGCCAGTCACAGGAGACCCGGATCATCGTGCCCAAGCCGGCCCTGGGTCCCAGCCTGTTACGGTTGGAGCTGGCGGCGGACGACACCAACCGTCTGGTGGCGGTGCGGCAGTTGGCCGTGGACCTGAAGTACGTCCCCTTGGCGGTGGAGATCCGCCGGCCGGCGTACCGGGCCACGATCTACGCCACCGAGTCAGTGTCCGAGGCAGTCTGTCAGGTGCGCTCTGACCTGCCACCGGCCCGCCTCCAAGGCCTGCAGCTGGAGACCACCCTCTGGCCGGCCGATGCCGGGCCAGACGGCGGCGCTGACCGCCCCCTCGCCCGGGACGCGCGGGCCGCGAGCCCGCGAGCGCTGGTGCATCTGCCGGTGGCCGACCTGCCACCCGGGTCGTACTGGGTCCAGGCAGCGCTGCGCGAAGGCGGCGGCGGGACCATCCGCCACACGGCCCGCCAGCAGCTGCGTAAGCTGGCCCCCATGGCGCAGGAGTGGCGCCTGGATGCCGATTTGGTGCTGCGTCACAACGGTACCGCGGTGCTGCCCTTCGGCTGGTTCAGCATGCCCCCGGAGGCCCTGGCCGACACCGGCCACGCGTTCACGGTGGTCCAGTCTTACAGTGGCTACTGGCAGTCCGTGGAGGAGTTGCGGCATTTCCTCGATCAGGTGGTAACGGCCGGCTCGGCGGCAACGCTGTACCCTTACCCGTACCCGGAGTTCGTCACGGACGAAGCCTGGCGACGACCGCTCACCGAGGTCGAGGAGCACGATCTGCGCCAGCGGGTCCGGGCTCTGCGCGACCACCCCGGCCTATTCGCCTGGTACATGGCCGACGAACCTGAGCTCGTACCCGCCCTGCCCGCCCGCTGCCGCCGCATTTACGAGGTCATACGTGAGGAGGACTCGGCCCACCCGTGCATCATGCTCAACGACACCGAGGACGGCCTGCGCGATTACCGCGAGGGCGGCGACGTCCTCATGCCCGATCCGTACCCCCTGTTCCTCCAGGGTGGTGGGGCCGCACAACCGCTCGATAAGGTGGCGCGCTTCATGCGGGCCGCGGCCGTGGCGGCGGACAGCCACCGCGCCGTGTGGGTGACGCCGCAGGCATTCAACTACGGCGACTACGGCCGCGAGAACAACCGCGCGCCACGGCTGCTGGAGCTGCGCAATCAGTTGTACCAGGCGGCGGTATACGGGGCGCGGGGGTTCCTGTGGTACACGTATTCCCAGGCCCGGAACTACCCGGATCTGGATCTGGGCCTGCGCTGGCTGTCCCGCGAGGCGGCGGAGTTGGCGCCGTGGCTGCTGGCTCCGGAAGCCCCGCCGCCGATGGTGCAGGCCTCGCGGCCGGATCAGATGCATGCCGCCCTGCGGCACGCCAACGATGCCTGGGTGCTGATCGCGGTGAACACCGATACCAGCGTTCAGGAAGTGCGCTTCAAACTGCCGGCGTCGGTTCGGGCCGACTCGTTCCGAGTCGTCTCGGAGGATCGTGCGGTGCCGGTTGCGGGTCGGTACGTGCACGACTCCTTCGGCCCGTACGCGACCCATGTGTACACCACCGGAACACCTCTGGCCGGGCGCGAGGACCTCACCGCGGTCACCGCCGCCATCGCGCGGGCCGATGCGGCCCGTCGGCGGCCCGGAAATCTGGCTTTCGAGACCTACGGAACCCACGTAGCTGTCTCGTCTTCAGCCACGTACGGTTCCACCCCGACGCGCCTGACCGACGGCATCACGGACGGCATGGCCTGGATCGACGGCACGCCGACGCAGGTGCCGGACTGGGTGCGGGTGGAATGGCCCGAGCGGCAGCGGCTGCGCCGACTGGTCCTGTGGGCCAACGGCGTGGCGACCGTGGAAGCGCGCCTGCCGGCGCCGGCCGGCGACCGGGTGGTGGGGCGCGGATCCTGGACCGGCGGCGACTCGGTGGTGGTCGACCTGGACGAGACGGTAGCGACCCGGTCGCTGCAGATCGTGGTAACCGCCAATCCGCCGGGGCAGCGAAGCACCGTCGTGTACGAGATCGAAGCCTACGGCGAGTGAGGGTACCGCAGCGGCTCGCGGGCCGTCCAGACCAGCTCAGGGACGCGGCTGTTTGGCTCTCCCCCACGTGCTGTCGGTGCCCTCCAGGACGGCGCTGTCGGCCCCCAGTCCGCGGGCGTCCCAGAGCTTCAGGTCATCGACCCAGATTGATTGGGGGTGGGGTACGCCCGGTCCGTAATACGGCCCCATGAGGAGCTGGTTGAAACGCATATCGGGGTGGGCTCCGGTGCGGAAGACCACGTCCCGTTGGTCGATCACCAACTGACTGTCGAGCCAGAGCTGCGCCCAACCGTCGCGCACGCCGACGCCGTTGACGACGCGATTGAGGCGCAGCCGCGCCCGCACGTGGTGCCAGTCAGACTGGCAGCGCGGGCCCGGTTCCCGGGTCAGGGCGGCTTGGGGAGCTTCCCAGTATTTGCCGTTGACGTGCACCCCGCCGGACAGGTAGCAGTCGCCATTGCCGTGACCGTCCCCATCGCCGTTACACCCGGCTACGGCGCGGGCTTCGGTCCGCCCCGTGAGGTCCTGCCCGACGCTGCTCTCGTCGACATTGCGGCCGTCCTGGATGGCCAGCCGCGGGACACCATTGACGGCCTCGACGTAACCGGTCAGGTGGGTGTAGGCAGGTCCCACGAAGGGGTCGTCAGCCGTGGTCAGCAGGTTGAACTCGTGCGGGTGCCACGGAACCCCGGTCCACTGCCACTCGGGCGAGTGCTTGACGGCGAACTCCAGCACCACGTCGTCGGTGGGCGCAAAACGGATGCGTCCTCCCCTGCCCTTGGGCGTGACATCTCCCGCGTGCTCCCATTGCCACACACAGGCGCGCCTGCCAGTGGGCTGATGTTCCTGGTCGGTGACCTCCAGACGCGGCTCGTCGTACCACCCCCGCGCTGCCCAGGCGTCATCTTCGAAGGGTTCGTCCACCAGCAGCACGGGCTGGGCCACCGCCGCCCCCCACCAGCCGACGCAGATCGCCAACACCGCCCAACGCGCCATGGCTACCTCCAGCTCAGACCACGGTCCATGCGGGCGCCTGCCGGCCCCGATGGATAACCACCGGCGGTCCGTCAGGCCACGGCGGCCATGGCCGACCGGGCGCCACGGCCCCCTCAGACGCCCCCGTCGGCGGTCTGGCCCTGCCGGCCGGGATGGTGACGGAACAGCAGGGCCAGCAACACCAGGGCACCCGCCACCACGAGGCCGGGCAAGGCGAACAGCGGCGCCCAGTGCCGGCCGCCGCCGGGCAGGGCGCAGGCATCGTAGAGTCGGCCAGCCACCAATTGGCCGACCAGCGCGCCGACGCCGCCGCGGGAGAAACTGAGCAGACCCTGGGCCGAAGCGCGGTATTCGGGTTCGCTCAGTTCCTCAACGGCAATCACCAGGCCAATGAAGTAGAACGTGAACACCAGGCCGTGGGTGCCCATGGCGGCGATCACCAACCACGCAGGCCCGCCGGCAGCAAAGGCGGCGAAACGCACGGCCTGCGCTCCCAGGCCCACCAGCAGGATGCGTTTGAGGCCCAGTCGCCGCAGCGACGAGGCTAGGGCCAGGAGCACGCCCACCTAAACGACCACGCCGAGGCTCTGGGCCCAACTGGCTATGCTGGGAGACAGCCGCAACCCATCCGCGCTGGTGAGAAAGAGAAACGAGAAGTTGTCGTAGCAGGGGCTCACCGTGGCCGACAGGAAGGCCACCAGGACGATCACGGCGAAATCCGGCCGGCGCAGCAGGCCGAGGGCCGAGGCAAAAGAGTAGCCGCGCCCCGGCACGGCGCTGGCGGCTCCCGGCGGCGTGTGCGGCAGCGTCAGCGCGTACACCCCGGAGACGGCGAAAACCACGGCCGACACCAGCAGGCCGTCACCGAGGTGGGCTGCCTGGTCGGGCCACAGCGACAGGTACAGACTCAGGGCCCAGGTGACGGCGATCCAACCAATACTCCCCCACACGCGTACGTAACCGAAGCGTTCGGACCGGCCCAGGTGGTGGAAGGCGATGACGTTGGTCAAGGTCATGGCCGGCAGGCGGATCAGCGCGAAAAGGGCAAAGGCGGCCCAGAAACCGGGAAAGCTCTGCTGCCGCCAGGCTGCCAGCAGGATCGGGGCGCTGACCAACTGGCAACCCGCCAGGAACCGCTGGGCCGGCCAGTAACGGTCGGCCAACCACCCGGCGACCACCGGCGACACCAGGGCGGCCAGCGCGCCCGTGGCGAAGACGTAGCTGATCTGGCGCCCCGAGAAGCCGAGGGCCCCCAGGTGCCCGCTGAGGAGCACCAGGGCGGCGCCCTCGGCCATGGTGAAGAGGAAGAACATCACCGACAGGCGGAACACCGGTGCTGGACCTGGTTTCGCACCGCGGGCACCGACGGGGTCAGTAGCAGCCATTCCCTTACCTGTGTGGCGTGTTGGCGGCCAGCGTCGCGGCGGCGGCCACCGAGTACCAAGCCGCCAGGTCCCAGCGGCACCCTGGCGCGGCGCCTGGCCCGACGACGCCGATCGGTCGCACCGGGCCGGGCGACGACCATCGCCCGGGTTCGGCACCAGGCCCCATATCACCCTCCATCGGCGCGCCGACCGATGCCGCGACCATGGCCAAACTACGCCCGGTGCCGGCCCGCGTCGATCCCGGGCCCGACCGCCGGGCGAGGTGACCGAGAGCCCGCCGGCCCTGATCGGGCCGATCCCTACGAGCCACGGGGCCCTGTCGACCCGCTGCGGTGAGCGCGCCAGCCGCCCCCCCCGAACCCATAACTGAGGCCCAAGGCGCCAGCCATACCAGCAGCGTCAAGCCGACGGCGGGAAAGCCACATCAATGATTAGTTACTTCTATTTGACAGTTTAGTCATTTTAGTTATCTTAGTGACAAAGGTCATCGTCGGTTGCTGGGGCGCTCGAATCGCGAGCGCACCGCAACCACGCCCACTCGTTCTTGTCCGCCAGTCACCGGGCGCCATAGAAGGGAGCCCCCATGGGCCGCTTGTCTCTGCTCATCGTTGCCGCGCTGACCGGTTCGCTGCTGGTCGGTTGTGGCGGCAAGGGTCAGACGCTGTCAGCCAATGACGACAATGCCACGCCCCGGACCATGGAAAGCTTGCAGGTCCCGGCCGGCTTCGACTTTGCCACCACGCAAGGGGTTGATGTGGAGGTCGCCGTGGTTGATCCGACCGGCGCACCGCTGTGCGGCGTACGCGTCGATGTACGTCGCCCGGTCGAAGGCGGTGCGGCCATACTCAGCGGCAGCGGTGCCACCGACGCCGCGGGGCGCTTCGAGCGGCGCATCGAGGTGCCGGCGCACACACAGCAACTGGAGCTCGAGGTGGCATACGTGGGCGTTTCAGGCCAAGCGACGGTGCCGATCGTCAACGGGTCGGTGTCGTATACGTTCGGGACTGACACCGGCCGACGGGCGGCCGGCACGGTACCCGCGAACGGCAAGGTGACAGTACTCCCCGGCGTCTACACGTACATGGGGTCGTGGGACAACCAGGGCGTGCCCACCTACCTGCAGCCGCAGGCTGACACCATCGACGCAGCCTTCCTGGCGGACATCAATGCCTCCCTGCCGGAATACCGGCCAGTGCCTCAGTTCCACCCCGCGTACCTGGAAAACGGCGCGGTGACCGACGTGAAACTGAGGGAGGCCGCGGATGTCTGGATCACCTTCGTCCACGAAGGGGCGGGGTACCGCAACGCGCTCGGTTACTACACGCATCCGGTGGGCCAGTCGCCCACTTCCCTGGCTGACATCAGCGACTTGAAGGTGATCTTCCCGAACGTCTCCTACGTCAACAGCGGCGGCGGCCTGCATTCCGGTGACCGGGTGTTCCTGGGTCACTTCGCCGCAGGCACGGAGATCGACTGGTTCCTGGTCACCGATGGATACGACGTGTACCGCGTGCTGAACCGCAAGTGGACACTGTTCTCCGAGCCCCAACTGAACCCCGAAGCCAACCCCACCCTTAAGCAGCACACGGTGCTGCTGCGCGACCGGGGTCGCGAGCGGGTGGTCATGGGCTTTGAGGACCTGCGGCGCGAAAGCAGTGACAACGACTTCAACGACGCGGTGTTCTACGTCACCGCCGTTCCCTTCTCAGCCGTGGTCACCGACAACATGGCCACCGTGACCGGCGTCATTGACACGGACCACGACGGAGTCGGCGACTTCTCTGAAGACTATCCACTGGACCCGGCACGGGCGTACAACAACTACTTCCCCTCGACCAACGGTTTTGCCACGCTGGCCTACGAGGACATGTGGCCCACCAAGGGTGACTACGACTTCAATGACCTGGTGGTGGATTACCGCATCAACGAAGTCACCAATGCCGCCAACCTGACGGTCGACATCAAGGGGGACTTCAAGGTCCGGGCTGCCGGCGCGCTTTATGACAACGGCCTGGCCATCGCCTTGCCGCTGTCGCCCGCGGACATCAACTACGTGCACGGCTCGCACCTGACGGAGACGTACATGAACGTGCCCCCTAACAGCGTTGAGTCCGGTGTTGCCCAGGCGGTGGCCGTGGTCTTCGACAATGCCGGGACGGTGGTGGCCCGGCCGGCCGGGTACTACGTGAATACGCAGTTGGGGGCGCCGTCCGTCGCCCCCCAGACCGTGTCACTGGATATCAATCTGACCACGCCGCGCCACCTGACCATGACACCGCCATACAACCCGTTTGCGATCATTAACCGGCAGCGGGGGCAGGAGGTCCACCTGCCGGGACGCGCGCCGACCAGCCTGGCAACCGCAGGTCTGCTCAACACCGGTGACGACGCCAGCCGGACCGCCGGTTACTACAAAGGCGGCACCGGGCTCCCGTGGGCGGTCAACATCGCCACGAGCTGGAGTTACCCGGTGGAGAGCGCGCCCATCGTCTCGGCCTACACCCACTTCGCCGAATGGGCCGAGAGTGGGGGGGTCGCCTCCCCTGACTGGTACCTGAAGACCCCTGCCAACACGCACGCGCAGCAGGTATATCCGAGTCCGTAGGCGAGGCAGGGCCCATCCGGCCGGCCATCACACGCCTCACTACGCCCCATCGCAGGTCCCGGTCCGCATGCGAACCGGGACCTGCGTCTTTCGGCGCGGAACCCAGGCGCCCTGCCAGGCCCACGTGGGCCCGGGGATCAGTGGATAGAACACCACCGCGCCGCGCCTGAGCTGTGGGACGCGGGCCGCATGGGGCCCTGAAGCGGACAGCGCCGCGGCAGGGGCCGGCGGCGGCGGATCGCTTGACGGCGACCGGGGCGCGTCGCGAAGTTGGGTGCCGTCACTGCCGGCCTGCCAACCGAAATGAAGGAGGACATCAGGTGACCCCACGCCAGCGCGCCCACCGTATCCTCAACCATCAGGAGGCGGACCGACCAGCCATTGACCTGGGGGCGACCCGCATGACGGGCACCTCAGCGTGGACCTATGGCGCCCTCAAACGGGCGCTGGGAATCACCGGAGGTCACACCCGGGTCTACGACCTGTTCCAGATGCTCGCCGAAGTCGAGGAACCGGTTCTGGAGGCGCTCGGATGCGACTTCGCCATGGTTCCTGATCCGCATCTGCCCTACGGGTTGACCCGCGGCGACTGGCAGGAATACACCTTCTGGGACGGCCAGACCTTCGAGGTGCCGGCCGGGTTCCGTCCCCAGCGACTCGCCAACGGCGACCTGCTGATCGGTGATGGAGCCGACTGGACCGAGCCCGTAGCGCGCATGCCCCATGGCGGGCGCTATTTCGACGCTATCCATGTGCCCAACCTCACGGACACCTTCGAAATACCGCACCTGAACGAAGACCAGTGGTCCCTGCCGGGTCCGCTGAGCGATGCCGTTCTGGCGTCCTACCGCGACCGCATCGCCGCCCAGCGGGCTACCACTGACCGGGCGCTGGTGGTGACGCCGCCGTTTAACCTGACCTCAGGCTACGGTGGTCTCTTCCAATGGGCGATGAAGATGGCCGTTGAGCCCGACCACTGCCTCGCCTATACCGTGGCGCATGCGCAAGCGATGGCGGTCCGTGCCCGGCAGTTCCTGTCCGCGGTGGGCGGCGATATCGATGTCGTTGTGCTCAGCGGTGCCGACTATGGCACACAAGACCGCGAGGCTTTTCGGCCGGCGCTCTTCGGTCGGTGCATGGCACCGGCATGGAAGATCCTCTGCGACGCGGTGCACGAGTTCGCCGGCGTCAAAGTGTGGATCCACACGTGCGGCTCGGTACCCGGCCTGATCCCTTACATCGCCGCGGCTGGCGTTGATTGCCTGAACCCGGTCCAGTGGGGCGCGGCCGGTATGG
>CAITNQ010000439.1 GCA_903893785.1 uncultured Gemmatimonadota bacterium | reverse complement strand
GCGCGCGGCCGCGTCACCCACCCCCGGTCTGCTGCCATGAAGTTACGCGACATCCGCCTCGGCGTGAAACAGACCGTCGGTTTCGGCCTGGTGATCGCGGTCATGACGGGCGCCACGCTCTTTGTTTTCAGCCACGTCGCCGCCTTGCGCGCGCAGATTGAGGCCACCAACTCGCACCGCCTACCCCCGCTGCTTGCCATCTTCGACCTCAACCGCAGCATCGCGGAACTGCGCACCGCCCAGCTCCAACACTCGGTGGCCAGCGACGCAGCGGTCAAACGACTGCAGGCCGAGAAGATGGTGGGCCTGCTCGATACCATCTCGAGCGCCCTGTCGCAGTACGAACGCCTGCGGGGCGACGACGGTCCGGCGGGCGTGGACCCGACGCGCGAAGCCGCGCTGTACCACGCCTTCGGCGAGCAGTGGGAGCAGTACCAAGACCTGTCCTTCGAGGTCCTGCGCCACTCGCTGGCCAACGAAGACGACGCCGCCGTGGCCTTGATTGGCGGGCGCGGCGGACCGGTCTACGATGCCATCAGCCGCGACCTGGCCGGCTTGGTGGAGCTCAACCGGGCCGGCTTCCTCGCCGCAGCGCAACAGGCACGCGACGCGTACGCCGCGACCCGCACCATCCTCATCGCCGCCGTGACCGCCACCCTGCTTGTTTCGGTGGTCCTGGGCGTGGCCCTGGTGGGCATGGTGGTCCGACCGGTCGCCGCCCTCGCTCAAGCCGCCGACCAGGTAGCGCGGGGCGACCTGGCCGTGCGCCTTGACCGACCTGGCGGCGACGAGTTGGGGCGCCTGACCACTTCGTTCAACCAGATGACCACGGCGCTGGCCCGGGCGCGTCAGCGCGACGAAGAGCAAAGGGCGGCCATCTCGCGCGCCAACGACGAGTTAGCCGAGCAGGTGGTCCGGATTCGCGACCTGTCGGCCATCAACCTGGAACAGGAACGGGCGCTGCGGCGCGAGGTGGAACGCGAGCTGGAGACCGCGCGGCAGCTGCAGCAGGACCTGATGCCCAAGGAGCGCCTGCAGGTAGCCGGGTTTGACATTGCCGGCCGTTGGCTGCCGGCGCAGCAGGTTGGCGGTGACCTTTTCCAGTACCTGGCGCTGCCCGGGGGGCGGTTGGGCTTGGGCTTGGCGGATGTGTCGGGCCATGCCATGGCCGCGGCCATCCCCGTGGCGCTCTTCAGCGGCCTGCTCGAGGGCGAGGGGGAGCGCTACGACAATGCCGCCGAGTTGCTCTCCCGCCTGAACCGCACCCTTCACCGCGTCCTTCAGCCCCGCACCTTCGTCTGTTTCTCGCTGGTTGACCTGATGCCATCCGAAAGGCTCATCCGGCTGTCCAACGGGGGCTGCCCGTACCCGCTGCATTACCGCGCTCGCGGTGGCCAGATCGAGGAAGTCGAGTTGGTGGCCCGACCGTTGGGTGTCAGCGCCCACACGCGTTATCCCGTGCGCGAGGTGGCACTGGAACCGGGGGATCGCGTCATTCTCTACTCGGACGGTATCCCTGAGGCGTTGAGCCCGGAGGACGACATGTTCGGCTACGAACGCACGGTAGCGACGGTGCTGGCGGCCTGCCGCGAGGGGGGATCAGCCGAGCAGATCATCGACCGCATTGTCACCGCAGTGCAGGCGCACGCGCAGCGCCAGACACCGCACGATGACCAGACCGTGGTGGTGTTGGGGGTCGACGCATGCTGACCCTGGCAGCGCGCCTCAGGTACAGGTGGCCCAGCCGGCAGCCGGGGCCAGAGGCCCTGGGGACCGCCGGTGCTTGGCACGCCCCGGCCCGGCTCTGGCCCGCCCGTTCGCCGACCGCGCGGCGCCGGGTCCGGTGGTCGCAGCTGGTCGCGGTCTGGGCGTTTCTGGGTGCGGGGCTGTGCCCGGCGGTGGCGGAGGACGAAGCGCCCCTGCATGTGTTCGGCTTTTTCCAGAATTACGTCAGTTACCAGGATTACCCGGAGACCCGGGCGACGAACACCTTTTCGCTGCAGCAGTTCAACCTGATGATGCAGCGGCAGGTAGGCCGCAGTTGGTCTGCCTTTGCCAACCTGGAGGCCGTCAACTCATATTCCTCGGCCCGCCGTTGGGGCTCCTTCAGCCTCGAGGAGGCTTGGGTGCGTTACACGGCGAACCGACGCCTCCAAGTCAAGGCGGGCCTGCTGGTACCGGCCTTCAATGCGTTCAACGAGATCAAGAACCGCACGCCCCTGTTCCCCTATATCGTGCGGCCCCTGGTGTACGAGTCATCGTTCGCCGAGTTCATGGCGCTCGACGAGTATTGGCCGGGCCGCGCCTATCTGCAGGTGTCGGGCCTGCTGCCACGTGGACGCCTCAAGGTGGAGTACGCCGTCTATGCCGGGAACAGCCCGAATGTGAACGGCGACCCCGAGGCCGGACAGACGGGTATCGACACCACTGGTGTGCCGATGGTGGGGGGGCGCCTGGGCTGCCGTTTCCGAGGCCTGCGCCTGGGCCTGTCCGGGACGCGGGAAGCGGTCGAGTTGGCCTCGATTCAGAACTCGTTTGTGCACCAGACCCGAGCGCTGGCGGTGGGTTGGGGGCTGGGACCCGTACCGCGCCTGACCCGCTGGCGACGCGGGCTGGATGCCTCATGGGCCAGTGATCGCTGTTTTGCCGAAGGCGAACTCATCGACGTACGCTACACCCATCTCCCGGCCTTCGATCCGCCACGGGCGACGTCTGAACTGCCACCCGAAATGGCCGCCGTGGCGCGGTCGTTGCAGGTCCGGATGGGCAAGCGATTCCTCTACGTGACCGCCGGCTATCGCCCGCGCGAACCCTGGGCCACTTACTTGACGTACTGGAAGGTGAACGAGGACCTGCTGATCGACGGTTACCGCACCTCGCTACAGGTGTATTCCTGTGGTGGCGCGTACCACGTGAACGATCGCGTCGTGCTCAAAGCCCAGGCAGCCATCATCGACCAGGCCCTGGGCCTGGCCACGCGGTTGCAGCCGCTGTTCCCGGTCCAACAGAACAGCGAGACGGGCAACACGGTCAGCCTGGCCGTGACGGCGTTCTTCTGATGCCTCCCGGTCCGCACCTTCACCGCGATGGCACCGACCGGCGCCCGACAGCGCCGCCACGGCCTGCACCCGGCGCAGCCCCAGGGCGCCGGCGACTTGTCTCTGGCCCATGTCTGCCGGCGCGGGCCCCGGGTGCGCGGCGCGGCGGCGTTCGGCGCTCCTGTGGGTGGATCAGCGTGTTCGCGCTGCACCTGCTGGCGGCGACAGCGGTCCTCGCCGACGTGGCGATCATCGCCCACCCCGGCGTCAGCCCGGTCGCGCTCGACCGCACCGTGCTGTTGGACATCTACGCCGGCGAACTGGGTTACTGGGCTGATCGGGCCCCGGTGCGGGTGTTCGACCTGCGCGACCGAGCTCCGGCCAAGGAAGCCGTGTACCAATACTTGGGCCGCACGCCGTCACAACTGAAGTCGATCTGGATGAAGAAGCTGCTCCTCGGCGAGCACGACCCGCCGGTGGCGGTGGCCGATGACGCCGAGATGCTGAACCGGGTAGCCGGCACGCCCGGCAGTATCGGTTATGTCGATGCTGAACGGGTCTCCCCCCAGGTCAAGGTGTTGCTGGTGATCGCCGCCGCCCGGGCGCAGTAGCCGGGCTGGCGGCGCCCGGGCGCAACCCGGCGCCGGAATCAACTGGGCCGACGGCATTGACCGGCAACGCCGCCCGCCCCGCCACTGACCGGAACGACCGCCCGCCCGCGTTGAGGGCCCTCATCCACTCCGCCTCCGGTCAGGCCCGTTCGCCCCGAATCACAGCTCCGGCGAACCCTCCGACCCCAGG
>CAITNQ010000438.1 GCA_903893785.1 uncultured Gemmatimonadota bacterium | reverse complement strand
CGCCGCCGCTGCGGAAGCCGTCCCGCTCATGTTGCGGGCGCAGGAACTGGGTCTCTGCCCCTCCGGATTGGCCTTCCACGTCGGTTGGAACAATCGCTCGTTGCGCACTTGGGCGCGGGCGATCCAGGACGCCGTCGAGGTGGCCGAGGCCTGCCTCACTGCGGGCGTGCCGCTGCAGTCGGTCAATATCGGCGGCGGCTTTCCGGCCCACGGCGGCGACCCTTACCAAGCCCTGCGCGCCATCGCCACGGTCCTGCAACGGCCCCTGCGCCGCCTGCGCCAGGAGCTTGGCCTGTCGGTGTACGCGGAACCGGGATCGTTCATTGCGGCCAATGCGGGCGTGATGCTCTGCACCGTAGTGGAAGTGATCGAGCGGCAGGGGCGGGCCTGGGTGTATGTCGATGCCGGCGTCAATCAGGGGTTTTACTGGGTGTACGCGGGTGTTACCTACCAAGTGGGGACCGTGGCGGCTCCCTGTGGGCCGTTGCGCGAGTGCGTCGTCACCGGTCCCACATGCGACGCGAGCGATGTTTTCGCCGACCGCGTCCCATTGCCGGTAGGGCTGCGCAGCGGCGACCAGCTCTATGTGTTTCCAGCCGGCGCCTACGTAGCGTCAGCCCGCGACTACAATGGCTTTGGTTACCCCGAGGTGATTGTCTGTTGAGGCTCCGCGGCGCTCCCCCGCCGGAGGGCCCGCGACGGCTTCGAGGCGCCTGCCGTTGGGGCTTGACGGTCGTCCCGGCAGGCTGAGGCATCCCAACCGCGTGCTGCCCTGCGCCGGGCGGCAGCTGGGCGACCGCGCCTGAGCCGCCGTTCCGGGGACGACCGGGGGGCCCCCCGACAGCAACCGCAGGCGCAGGGGTGGCGGCAGGGACGCCTCAGGCTCACACGTCGATCGTCAATCCATCGTAGGCCAGGTCGATGGTCAGCGGGCAATCCGGCGCGTGAAGTCGTTGATATCTGCGGGTGTCGTCAAGGAACCGATCCAGTGAGTCGTCGTCGCAGGTGTGCTCGCTGTGGAACAGGCACAACCTTCTGACGCCGGCCCGGACTGCCAGTTCGACCGCCACCAGGTTGCTGGAGTGGCCCCAGTTCTCCTTGGCGCCAATAGCATCGAGCAGGCTGTACTGGGCGTCGAAGACCAGCAGGTCCGCGTGGCGAATGAACGCCACGAACGGGCTGTCTGGCTGGTCAGCGCCCTCTTTGTGCTCAGAGTCAGTGGAGTAGACGACTTTCCGGCCGCCAGCCGCAAAGGCATAGCCGTACGAGTCGCCAGGGTGGTGCTGCTTGATGGCCTGCACGGTGAAGCCGGCGAGGTCGTATTCGCGGCCCACTTCCAGCGACCTGAAGTCGATGCTGGCCTGCATGGCGCCGAGCGGCACCGGAAAGAACGGGGGTTCCTGTTGGCGGGTGAAGGCGGCCTCGATGCCTGGGTGGCACCCATAGATGTGCAGGCGTGTCCCCGGGATGTAGGCGGGCACAAAGAACGGGAAGCCGTGGATGTGGTCCCAATGCAGATGGGACACGAAAAGATGGAACGTCAGTGGTGCTTTGGCTTGCCCGGCCCGCAGGAGCCCAACGACGTAGGCGCCGAAGTCACGCAGGCCGCTGCCCGCATCGCAGACGACGAAGTCGGTGCCGCCGCGCAGCTCCATGCACGAGGTATTGCCGCCGTAGGTGCCTCGCACGGCAAACGGGAGAGTCTGCTCGAGGTAGCCGGCGATGGAGTCTTCTTCTGCCGGCGGTCGCCGGCGGACCACCGCGATGGCGGTCTCGATGCGGGTCCGGACCCTCTCCGCGGTGATCGACGCCGGCAACGATCCCCTGGTGCCCCACATGTACACCTGCATGGCAATATCCTCCCGTCAGCCGCCCCCTGTCCCCTTGCCCTAGGCCTAACTATCGCCTGCCGACGGCCCTGCCGTCAACCGAGCGACGGTGGGGGCCGGGCCGACCGGGCCGCCGGGTCCGGGCGCGAAGAGGCCCGTCCGGGCGGGTGGCCACGCCAGCCGGGGGACCCTGAGCGTGTTCAGGGCGGATTGCCGGGCCCAGATCAGGGTCCTGGCCTGACTCGGGAATGGAGGTCGGTGCTGTCGAGCCGAGGCCAGCCATGGCACCGACGCCGGCGCGCGGGTCTCGCCTGAGGCCTTCTGCCATCGGCCCGCGGTGGACATGCACCGCTGCCGCCCACCGGTCAGTTGCGTGGCCTGACCCCGAGGCTTTTCGTTGAGGCGACTTCTCCCCAAGCCGGTCCGGTGGGGTGCGACTACGAAGGTACTGCGCTCGTCAGGCCGGGCAGCCCGGGTATGGCGTTGGGGCCGTGGCCTGCTCGGGAGGGTTCCCTGTTGGAGGGTCGGCGGTGTTGAGCTCCTATGAGGTGAACTCCGGCGGTCGACTCTACCACGGCGGCGTGGTGCTGAAGGAACACCACCTCGTTGGCCGCGAAGGCGTCTGGGTGTTGTTCCGGGTGCGCGAAATGGCCGCTATCAGGATCTCTCCGCTTCTGGCGTCGGCCATCGCGCGACTGCCCCCCAACGGCTTGATCGCCGATCGACTCATGCAGGAACTGCGCGGCTGCCACCTGGTGGCGGACGCGGACGCGGAGGCAGGGCGGCCTTCGCAGGGCGGTGCTGCCGCGGCGATCGCTCTTCCGGTACGGGCTATCCTGTTCCTCGCCCAGACGTGCACCATGCGCTGCATCTACTGCTACGGCGACGGCGGCGAATACGGCGAGTCGGGCCTGATGACGGCGGCGACGGCGCGGGCCGCGGTCGACTGGCTGATGGCCCACTGCGGGGACGCGCGGCAGGTGTCCATCGGTTTCTTTGGCGGCGAGCCCTTGCTGAACATGGCCGTCCTCAAGCAGGTCGTTGACTATGCCAAGAAGCGTGCCGCGGAGCGGACCATGGCTATAGCCTTCACGGTCAACACGAACGGCAGCCTGCTGGACGACGCCATCGCGGAGTACCTGGCGAGGGAGTCGATCCACGTCCGCATCAGTTTTGACGGGCCACGCGACGTACAGAACCGGCAGCGCCCGTTCGCCAATGGCCAGGGTTCGTACGAGCAGGTAGTCGCGAGGCTCCCATTGCTGCGCCGGCAGATGCCACTGCGTGCCGTGCGGGCCACGGTCTGCGGCAACAGTGATCCCTTTGCGGTACGCCAGGGATTGGAGGATGTGGGCTTTACGGCCTGTACCTTGGACGCGGCCTCACCCATGGTCGGCCATGAGGCGGGCCGGACCGAGAGGGACGCCGGGCCGCCGGCGCAGGTGCCGGAGCAACTGGCACTCCGTATGCTCGCTTACCGACGCGATGAGGTGGCACGCTATTTCACTGCCGTCAGATCGCGAAGGCTGGACCTGGAGAGCCCCTGCGTCCTGACCGGTCTGCTGTCTGCCCTGGCGACAGGCAGGCGGAACCACAGCGCCTGCGGCGCCGGGCGTGGACTGCGGGCGGTCTCGGCCGCGGGCGAGGTGTATCCCTGCCACCGCTTCGTCGGGCACCGGGAGTTCCAGATGGGCCGGCTCGAGGATGACCCCGCCGCCGTGCCGAACGACTGCCATCGGGTGTTCGTCGACACCATACCGGCCTGCAGCTCCTGCCCCGTTCGCTACCTGTGCGGCGGCGGTTGCCTGTACCACAACTGGGCCGTCACTGGCGACCTGCGCCAGGTTGACCCGGTCCGGTGCCGGGAGAGGCGGGTGATCTGCGAGGAACTGATTCACGGCTGGGCCATGCTGTCGGCGGCTGAGCGCGCGTATTTCCGCGAACAGGCCACCAGGCTCTATCCAGAGACGCAGGGCGCTTAGCCTGGCCGCCTCAGAGGCACGCCGCTAGGAAGCGCCGGCGGGGGCTGCCAAGTGAAGAAGGGCAGTGCGCGCCGGCCCAAGGTCACGCCGCTTCCCGCCGGACGTGCCCGGTGAAAGACCGTCAGGGCGCGCGCGCAGGGCCGCGGCCGCTGAAGCCACCGGCCGGCCCTGGGCCGGCAACACACCAAGGAGCGCACGTATGGAATGGAACGCAGCAGGGATGGGGCAGATCATCGAGCGATGCTGGACGGATGAGGCGTTCAAGCGCCGGCTCCTGGCCGATCCGGCGGCCGCCCTGAAGTCGGTGGGGATGGCGGTGCCGGAAGGGATGACCGTCAACGTAGTTGAGAACACCCCCAGCGTGTACACCCTGGTGATTCCGGAGCAGCCGTCGGCACTGAGGGACGACGACCTGGATGGCGTGGCCGGAGGGCAGGGCCAGGAGGGTGGGCACCTCAGGGCGTTGGGGAACCTCGACGCCACCGGCAAATCCATCCACATCGTGGATGTCGTGGAGTGAATGTGGCGGCCGCCTGAGGGCATCCCAGGCTGGCGCCGGCGGACCCGTCAACCGCGCCGAAGCGGTGGCCTGGCCGTTCGAGCGCAGGACGTCGCTAACCGTTGACACCGGGAGCCCACTTGGCGCGTGCGATCGCTGGTCGCCCTGAGGCCCGCGGCCACCGCGCAGCACCCCAACCCCGCGCCACCGACGAGCCGGCACCCGCCGTCGACCGATGCCTTGCAGACCCGTTGGGAGCCCGGGTGTGCGACGAGCGGGTCAACGCGACGGCACCCTGCCGGAACCCGTGGGCGCCACGCCACGGGCGGTACGGGTCAAGTCGGGTCCACCCGATACCCATGTTGCCGGAGGCGGGCCCGGGTAGGCGGGGCCACCCAGAACTCGGCTTGACGCGCGGCGTAGATCTCCTCCAACTCAGCGAAGAGCCCATCGGTGCCGTCGCTGGGCCGGCCACCGGTGGCCTCGATCTGGCGATCCAGTTCACCGCGGAGGCGCAGCAGGCGCCAGCGCCAGCCCTGCCGGGCTGGCGGATCAAGCCACGCTTCCGCCCGATCAAGGTGGCGCACCACGGCATCCACATCGCCGACCCGGTGCCGACGGTACAGCGGCACGGTGACATCGGTAGGCGGCGGCGTGGGCAGGTGGTTGCCCGCGGTCTGCTCCATGCCGGCCATGGCCCGGGCGGCGTCCTCGGCCGCGGCGGCGCCCCAATACGCGGTGGCGTAGGCCCGCAGGGACCGGTCCGCCGGTTCGTCGGCCCATTGGTGGCGCAGGCAGATCACTTTGTTGATGTCCTCGTAGATCCCCTCGGAGTATGGGAATCCGCCGGCCAGCCGCGCGCCCACCTGGTCCCACAGGTGCTGGAATCGCTCCGGCGCCGGGATGGCCCCCCAGCCGCCCCAGGGCCCGCCGGTGAACATGCTGATTTCCGGGAAACTGAGCATGGGCAGGTTCCCCGGCACGCCGTGTTCCAGCGGGTAGCGCGGGAAGGTTTCCCAGTGTGAGTCCGCCATGAGGTAGTCGGCCCAGGGCGCCTCGCGCCCGAAGGCCTCGGCTAGCCCGCGCCACTCGCCCTGGTCGCCGGGACCCGCTGGCGTGAAGTCGAAGAGCCAGGTGGACAGCACCACACGCGCCTGCGGGAAGAAGCGCCGCACCTGCGCGGCCACGTCCCGGCCGAGGCGCAGGAAGCCGTTGGCGCCCCAGGGCGCGCAGCCAGCGCAGGCACAGCCGCCCTGGTCGTAGGGCCAGATCCAGACGTAGCGCACGTCCAGGTCGGCGAAGGCCGCCAGCATTTCCTGGCGCCATTGCAGAATGAGATCCCGCCCAGCGGGAATGGAGGGACACAGCTCGACGCGGTAGTGCGCCCGGTTCGTCTCCGGGTCGGCGCGCAGCGCCACGGGCGAATCGGCATACGCCTCGTTAGCCAGGGAGGTCAGGCCGGCGTGCATGCCGACCGAACCGGCGTGTCGGAGCAGCGAGCGCAGACGCGTCAGCATGGCCTGGGCCTCGGGCTGCCCGATGCCGGTGTAGTGGTGGTAGTCGAACCAGACGCTGAGCGCGTTGCAGCCCCACAGCGCCAGGTCCTCGATGTACTCGTGCACGCGTTCGAGCGGGGCCTCGTGGTAGAAGTTGTGGAAGTGCGTGGCGAAGTACATGCCGCGCACCGGCCGTCGTGGCACTGACTGGCCGCGCCACGGGCTGGGCACGAACCCCTCGGGCCCGTGATCACAGGTGTGCAGGTACTGCCCCACGCCGTATAGCAGGCCACTGTCGTCGTAGCCCGTGATGCGCACCTGTCCTGCCTGGGGCTGGTCGAGGCAGAAACCCTCGGCGCGGCCGGCATCGGGTTGCAGGGCCAGCACCAACTGCGCCGCGGACTCCGAGGCCCCCTCCTGCAGTTCCACGCCAAAGCGTTGGCGCAACCGCCGACGCAGCACCTGGACCGTGGTGACCAGACGCGGGCTGGACGGTGCGGCGCAGCAGCAACTGAGCGTGCCGGACATGGCCTTCCTCCTGTGGGTGCGATGAAGCCGTGAGGGGTAGAAGGCAGCCAGGAGCCACGGCGGGCTACCGCCGACACGCCATGGGAAGCGGGGCTTCACGGGAGACGCACGCCCCTGGCCGAGTGAACCCTTGTTGCGGGGCCCGCCCAGACGGCAGGTTGACTACGCCGACCACGGCGCGTCGCGCAGGCGCACGCGGGGTCCGTCCTTCTCGAACCGCGACTGGTAAGCTTTGGTGCGGGCGTGGATTTGGTTCGGCTCCACGGCCGTCCCATCGCGCTTGCGGTACAGCACGCGGCGATTGACCTCGGCGGCCAATTCGTTTACGGTCATCCAGCGGTTCCCCTGTTCCCTCAACAGCAGGGCAATGGCCTCATGGAGCGTTGCCCGCTCGGGGTCGGGGGTGTGTGGCTCGCCGAGCATGGCCCGGGCACGCGCGATCAGACCCAGCAGTTCAGCCTGCCGTTCCTGGAGCGCCGCTAACTCGGCTTCGGCTTCCCTTAGTGCAGCCTCCACGCCGGCTCGCTTCTCATCGAGGGCGCCCCTCAGTCGGTCCCCTGCATTCATGTTGTGCCTTCCGCGGTGACACAGCGGCGGGATCGGTAGCGCCTGGCACGGCGCCGCGTATCCCGCCAGCAGTTCAGCCTTGCCGGTTGCCGTACGGCGGCCTGCCATAGGTAGCGCAGAACGCCTGGAGGAGCGCCATCTCGGTCAACCGCGGGACTGCGGGGCCCGGGGTGGCATAGGCCCAGACGGAGAATTGCCGCCATCCCGTCAGCTGCCAGATGATCTCACCTCCTTTGTGCGGACCGTTGCCGGTCGTGTCGCCCTGCGCGTGGCGGAGCAAGTCCATCAGGCGGCAGCGGAGCGACCGCGGGCGGTCCCGCCCGGCGAGCCCGTAATACACGACCTCGGCGTCGGGCACCCATTTTCGGGCCAACCTCCCAACCGGCCAAGGGGCCAGCACGTTCCCCTCGGCCAGCGCCGGTTCGGGGCCAATGTACTCAGGAACGTAGTACGGTGGCGTCGTAACCGCGTAGACACCGCAGCTGTCCAAGCCCTGGCCCGGCGGGAGCCCTGCCTCCAAGAGCGACGCGACGCAGCCCACGCACTGAAAGCCCGCAGCCCCAAGATAGGCGGCCTTGCCCACATCCTCCGCCACGGAGGGCACGATGGCCGATCGCAAGAGCGGGTCCCCCGGGCCATGGCTGGAACCTGTTGGGAGGGCCGGTCCCTTCGCCGTACCGGCCTCCCCGGCCGAGCCCGGTGGCTCATGGTCTGCGGCCGCTATACGGTCGATGAACCAGTGGCGATTGGCCTCCTGGCGCTGGCCGCAGATCAGCCCCGCGCGCAGCAGGTCCCGCAGGGGCTTTCCCGGCCTGGACCTGGATTCGCGCAGGATCCCGGCGGTGTCAAGCCATGCGCCCGCCTCGACCGCCGTAACGGAAGCACGGCCGGACTGGTGTAGCCGTGACTGGATAAACTGGCTGATGCGCGCCGCGCGGTGTCGCATGGTAACTCCTTGGGATGGGGGTTTACCGCGGGCTACACGCCGCCGAAGCCAGCGTCGCAGCGGCCGGTCCCGCAGGGCCTGCTGACTCGCCAAACAGCAGCTGTTTTGGTGAGCTGTTTTAATTGAACTATGGCAATGGCGGAATGTCAAGGGGCAATCTGTCAGGCGCGGCAGAGACAATGGCTCGCTTTGGGAACAGATTGCGGGCGCGGACCGCCTTGGGGCAGAATGCGCCTCGCACTGCCAGTGTAACACGACCCGGTGACAGCGCGGACACAGCGAGCATTCGCGCATGTTGTCGACCCGTGCGGGCCGGGGCGCCACCTGTCCCGGTGCCGACCTCGCCGCAACGGTGGGTCGGCGTGACGCGGGCGGGAACGGACTGCACGACGGGGCGGGCAAGCGCTTCGGACCATGCTTGAGGCGCCCATCCCCGGAAGCGCGCCGAGTGTGTAACTCCCTACCGCGCGAAGCCGCCGGCGCGATGGTCGCGAGACCGACGTTCCCCGATGGGCGGACCCCGAGGGGTCGGCCGGACGGCCGCTGTCGCCTGCCCAAGGCCACCGGCGGCAGGGGCTCTCACGGTCACCCCGAGCGCCTGCGGCGATCGTTCACCCCATCGCTTCGTCGGGCGCCGCATGGGCGGCTTCGACCATGGCGCGGAAGTTCTCCGGCGGAATGGGCGGGTTGATCTCACTCGAACTGGCGACGAACATGCCGCCGGTGGCCAGCGCCCGGGTCTGGCCCAGGTGGCGGCACACTTCGGCCCTGACCTGCGCCGGCGTGCCGCGCTCCATGAGGTCGACGCCGTCGACCCCGCCGGCCCAGACCAGGCCGGGCCAGGCGTTCTTCAGCTCGACGATGTCCATGCCGCAGTTCGGTTCGAGGCAGTAGAAACCGTCGACGTGGCAGCCGATCAAGTCCGGGATGGCCTTCTTCCAGTTGCCGTCGCTGTGGTAGAGCGCCGTGATCTTGTGCTCGTGCCAGGCGTCGGCCAGCTGCCGAATGCCGGGGTAGTGGTATGCGTGGAGGAACTCCGGTCTGAAGATCGGCCCTTGCCGGGTGGCGAAGTCTTCGGGAATGAGGATCACCGGCGACAAGGCCGGGTCGGCCACGGCGTGGATGCGGCGCAACTCGCTGGCGACCGACGCTTCCATGTACGCTTTGAGGACCTCGGGATAGTCGAGCTGGAAAAAGGTGAAGATCTCCAGGCCCATGCTGTCAAAGGCGTTGGAGAACCCGGTCCAGGAGAAGTTGAGGATGACGGTGTCGCCGATCCTGGACTGCAGCTCGAGCATGGCGCCGCGGTACTCCTGGCGGGCCCGGGCTGGGTCGAAGGGCGTCGCCAAGATGGCCCGGGTGCGGGCCAGGAGCCAGTCGCGAGCGCCTTCGGCATCGATGAAGGGCCGTGAGACCCGCCACCTGTTCCAGTTGTCGTTCTGGATTACGAACCCGTCGTCGGTGGTGTACCGGTCGGTGCCGCACGGGGCCGTGGGCGGCATCGCCAGGTCGCAGGTCTGCCGGATGACCATGCAGATGTCGTCGACGGTGTAATCGAAACCGCGGATCGGTCTGCCGGTCCAGTCGGCGATGACGCGCGGGTTGTAGCTGAGCTGCTCCAGCACGGCGCAGCGGTCCACCGGTTGGTGATTGAGGGTGGCCAGGACGCGCTCGCGTCGGGTCATGGCCGCGCTGGCGGCGGCGACCGCCGGGGCGCGGTTGCGGGCAGCGGGCAGGTAGACGGTTTGGACGGCGCTGAAGGCGAGCTTCGGATGGCGCCGGTAGTCAACCAGGCCCTTGAGGTTCAGTTCATTCCAGTAGCCGTTGGGCACCTTCGACGGGTCGCGGTAGTCGCTGAAGCAGAACGGGAAGGTGCCGACGATGCGCGGGTATTCCCGGGCCAGAGCCAGGATCGCCGCCACGAGGTCGGCATGGTAGTTCTCGCTCCACAGATCGCGGTTGGCCGAGTAGCTGCCCGCCACCGAGTCGGCCCCGAACTCGGTCAACAGCAGGGCCAGATCCTGTTTTCTGGCCAGCACCTGGTCGAGCATGCCGCGCATGGGCGCCAGGTCGATCGGCTCCCGCTGCGGCGGTGGGCGGTACTCGCCGGCGTGGGTTCCCGGTTCCGGCTGAAGGTCGGCCCAGATCTTGTCGTACCAGCCCCAGTACGAGTTGATGCCGAGAACATCGACGATGTCGGCGATGGGGCCGACGATCCCGTAGAGCGCGGCGTACGAGATCAGGCGCGTCGGGTCGGCCTGGCGGATGGTGGCGGCGAGTTGGCGGAAGAAGGCTTCGGCCTCCGGATTGGCGGTGTTGCATTCGTTGCCGATGCTGTAGATGGCGACGCTGGGGTGGTTGCGGGCCACGGCGATCATCTCGCGGGCCATTTGCTGCGCCAGCGCCAGCCACGCTGAATCGGCGAAGCGCGTGCCGGTCTCCTGATCGCCCGGGTGGTAGCAGTAAACTGGCGGTTCGATCCAGACCAGCAGCCCCAAACGATCGCAGGCGGCGTAGAAGGCGCTGTCCATCGGGTAGTGGCAGCGGACGGCGTTGCAGCCGGCTTCCTTCATCAGGCCCAGGTCGGTCTCGATCTGCTCGGGGGTCATCACCAAGCCGGTGACGGGCGAGTCGTACACATAACAGACCCCTTTGAGCGGGTAGGCGCGGCCGTTCAACTGCACCTGGCCATCCCGCATGCCGACGGCGCGGAAGCCGAACTGGACCTCGCGTCGGTCGAGAACGGCGCGGGCTGAGTCGCGCAGCTCGACGGTGATGGGCACCAGGCATGGGGCCTCGGGGGTCCAGCTGGCGACGTTGAGGAAGGGCACCCGGGCCGTCAGCGTGCCATCCGGGCTCAAGGGGGCTTCGCCGCAGGAGCCACCGCCGGCGATGCAGACAGTCAGGGGGCCCAACGAGGCCAGCGGCGCCGCGGTCTCGAGTCGCGCCCAGACCGCCAGTTCCCAGCCGTTGGCGGCCGGCACCGCCTCCAGGCGGAGATCGGCCAGGCACGGCCCGGTGGCGATCTCCAGGGTCACGCCGCGGTGAATGCCGCCGTAGTTGAAGTACCCCAGGCAGGGGGGCCACTTGGTGATCAGCGAACGGTTGTCTACCTGCACGGCAAGGTGGTTGGTGCCGGCTTTCAGCTTGCCCGTTACTTCCAGCGCGAACGCAGTATAGCCCCCCTCGTGCCTGCCGACCCTCTCGCCGTTGAGAAACACCTCGGCCAGGTAGTTCACCGCACCGAAGCGCAACCAGGCCGGGGCGCCCGGCGGCCCTTCGGGCACCACGAATTCGCGGGCAAACCAGCAGACGCCCTCGAACACGTCGTAGCGCTCGGCGTAGCGTTGCCAGACGCCGGGCACGGGGACCTGCTGCCAGTGACGCCGGTTGGCCCCCGGGCGGTGGAAGCCGCCGTGAACGGCGTGGTACTTCGGGTCCAGGTCGGCGACGAAGTCCCAGGTACCACCCAAGTCCAGCCGCTGGTTCGGCATCTGCCTGCTCCTGTAGTCAGGACGGGCGGGTCGGCTCGATGGCTCAGTTCGGTGCTGCCGACTCGCCTGGGGCCCAGAACTGCATTCCCGGACAGCGCACGAAATGCCACGACAGGCGCCCGAGCGGGTGTGCTGGCAGCGCCTTGCCGATGAGCGCCAGCGAGAGCAGCCGGAACCAAGTGGGGAACATGGCCCCCTGCGAGGCCGTACCACGAAGTTGGGCGTGGCCGTACTCGAACGGCCGGTCGCGGATGAATACGAACCCGCCGTCGGGCATTTGGTTGGTCAGCACCCAGCCCGCGGCCCGGACCAGCGCCGCCTCGATTTCGGCCCGGCGGTAGTCGGTCTGTTGCGCCATGCGGCAAAGCGGGTCGATGGAGTCGATGTCTTCGCAGGCGCTGGCCAGGCACGGCTCGGCCGGATTGTGCACACCGGCGCCGAAGCTGCCGTTGGCGTTCTGCGTCGCCAGCACGGTGTCGATGGCGCGTTCGGGGTGCGGGATCGGCACGCCGTCGTAGACAAACAGCGGCCACCAGTGATAGGCCGCCTGCACGGCATGGCTACGCCAGACCGGATCGGACGTATCCACGTCCCCCCAGACGCCGGTGGACGGGTTCAGGTGATGCTTGGCCAGCCACTCGAGAAGCACCGCCACGGCCCGACCCGCGCCGACGTCGTGGTGGAAGTCCCGGGCATACTGGAGCAGCGTGCCGACGTTCATGATCTCGTTGCCAGTCCACGCCACCCGCGCCCCCCAGTCGCGCGTCGCGAGCCAGCGCACCAGACCGTCTTCTTGGCGCCAGGGCGCGAGCCAGCGTAGCGGTTTGGGCGCCACGCTCCCCAGGCAGGCCAGCGCCGCGACGGCGTGACCGCTCAGGTGTGGCCGGCCGCAATCGACCGGGTCGCCCCGGTACCAACCCTGGTCGAAGATCACCGGGTCGCGGAACAGGCCGTCGTCGTCCTGATGGCTCTGCAGATAGGCGACCCACTGGGCGCGTTCGCCCGGCGGCAGCTCCTGCAGGTCACCGAGCAGATGCCGCGCCATGGCGGCGTAGGTGGACGAATAGAGCGTCGGGGTGGCGCAGCCGGCGGCGTAGCCATAGCGGCCCGCGCCGCCGCGCCGATGAGCCGCGATGAACGCCCGCACTCCTGGTTCCCAGGCCCCGCCGGCCTTCACGGTCGGTCGGCCCCAGCCAGGCCGTCGCTCAAGCCGTCCTGTGTCGCCGCCGCCATCGGTCCCCTTGTCGCATGGCCACGATCGGCCGGCCGGTCCACCGAGCGGTGGACGGTCGCTGGCCCCATCATCGTGCGGCGAGATCGACCCCTGGGCCAACGCGCACGGCATACCCGCGCGGGTTGGCCACGACGCGGACACCCGGCATTGCGCCGCGGCGATCGTACTCCACGGTCACCCGGCCGCGCTGGCCGTCGCCGATCCACACCGAGAAGGTACGGGTCACGACGAACCCCGGCACGACCAGGCGGCCCTGCTCGGGCAAGGCTGCCACTCGGGTCGGTGTGGCCAGCACATCTGGCAGGAAAAGGTCGTCAGCCGCGCTCAAGTCCGGATTGCCGGTCCGGTAGTTGTGGATCCACCGGCGCACGTCGCCGCACCGACTGACGTGGACCGCGGCAGGACCTAACCCAGCCCGGTGGTACTCCTCGATCCAGGCCTCGACCAGCGCCGGCGGACACATGGTCTCCTCTTCATCCCAGAAGAAGTGCAGGCGGCTGCACCGGGCGTTGGCCGCCGCCGGGATGGCATTACGGGACTCGTAGACATCGGGCAACCGGTCAGGCGGGCCGCCGAGGGCGAACTCCATCCATTCGTTGCAGTCCGGCCGCCCTCCGGAGCGGTGCCAGGCGCCGTAGTCGGCAATGCCGAAGAACGAGACCAAGGTCCGGAAGACCTCGGGGAAGCGGACGGCGCAGGCAATGGCGTGGCCGCCGCCGCCGCTGTACCCAACCAGGTTGAGATTGTCGGCATCGATCTCGGCGGGGTAACGCGCCAGTGCCGCACCGACGGCATCGAGGATATCGTGCACGTCTAGCCCGCCGGAATCCCAGGACCCGGCCGATTCGCCGCGACCCCGGCAATCCGGCGCCAGGGCCACCACGCCGCGGGAGGCCAACTCGTCGAGGTCGCGGGCCACGGCATCACGGCCGCCGCCGTAGCCGTGCATGACAACGAGTAGCGGCTTGCGGTGGCCATTGGCGAGATAGGCCACATCAGCCCACAGGGGCTCGACACCATCGACGCGGCTCGCGTAGGCGAAGGTTTGGCGGACCGGTGGCGACGGGGACATCAGGGCCTCCGGAAGATGTTCGTGGTCGAGGGCCGGTGCGGACGCGGTCGCGTCGGCGCCGCCGGGCCGAACGCGACCAGGGGCGCCGACCCTGGCCCGAACCGCACGCCCGCAGATGCAGCGCCGCCCCCGTCGGACCGAGCCGGCGCGAAGGCAGAGCCGGGCAGGCCGAGCGAGGATGGGCAAGGGGGCCGCCGGCCCGTTCCGACTGTCGACAAACACAAGCCGCGCCGCCTGGCCCGACCGAAGATGGGCGTGGACTGCGCCGCGGGCAAACAGCGCCCAGACGGCACCCTGCGCGCAGCGGCGCGGGCCAGACAACGGGCGCTCATCGCCGGCGAACTTGGCGCGTCCGGCGGATGATGCCGTAATTCGCCAACCGGCGCCAATGCAGAATGGTCATTCCGGGGGTGGCTTGCGGCACTGGCTGGCCAGGCAGAAGGAGGCGGAAAGCCGATGCAATACATCGAGCGCGCCGAGGAGATCACCGGGTACAGGGTGCGTATCTGGACCCGTCCGGCCTTCACCGTGGTAGGGTACACAGCCATAGTCGGCAAGGACACATCCGCAGAGCAACTGGTCCGGGACGTTACCGCCGACGGCAGGCTCGAGGGGCTTATCAAAGCCTCTGCGGTTGCGCCGTGGGTCCTGGGGCTTGGCTCATGGGACCCCGAATGTCAGGGGAAGGGCGACTATCGGTACACCGTGTGCATCGAGGAAACGCAGCATACGGACTTCGTACCGCTGCAGGCGCAGTTCCCGCAGCATGCCCCGTTCCGAAAGCGGATCGGCGCTTCAGACTGGATGTGCTTTGAGGACTTCGACCACGGCGGCCCGAATGCCTATGAGTTGATCCAGCGACTGGGTTACCAGTTCCACATGGGGACCGACGACATTGGCCTGCACTTCGACGCATACCCCCCCTCGGTGGCACCCTTCGGCGCAGCCATGGAGTTCTGGATAACCGTCATGCGGTAACCGGCCCCAGACCGGCGACCCGGTCGCCCATTCGCACCAGGGGTTCCCAGGATTGACGCGCGAATGGGTCTGCACATCATGGCGGTTCCTGCCGGCTGCCGCCAGAAGAGCACGGGGTGGGCCCACGGGGGTACCCAGGTGGCCGAACGGTTCGCCAACTGCGCGCGCCGAATGCGCCGGGCACGTCGGTTCGCTTGGCCGGCTCGGTTTCGCGGCTATGACCCCGGAACTGGCGGAGGGCCTGCCGGATTGGGCGACCGGCAACCCTCCGCCTCAGGCCGTGGCCGCGGCGACGGCCGCATTGGCTGCCGGGCGCCCCCACACGGGCGTTCCACAGCAGGACGATGGTGCGGAGACTGCAGGGCGCTTGACCGCGCCCGGCGGGGGGCACCCCGGCGCCTCCACGGCGCCCGTTGGTGTGGCTAGTCGCGGTCGGGGTACCGCCAATGCACCAGTCCCAGGTCCCGCGGGGGTCCGGGCGATCCGTTGTCGGCCGGCAGGCAGTGGCTGGCGCGGCCGTACGCGGTTAGCAGCGACTGGTCCGGCAGCAGCACAGTCGAAGTCGACTGCGGGCTGGGGTACCAGGAGCACGGCCCCCGCAGACGGCCGGTCCACTCGTCCAAGATGAGCCGGTGTTCCAGGTCCCACGTGGCACCGTGGTCATGGCTGGCAATGGCCTCGATGCCGAAGAGCGGAAAGCCGTCGGGATTGTGCCCGTACCCAATCCGAACGACGTAGGTCATGACCAGCGTGCCCCCGGGCAGGAGCACCATGCTGGTGAAGTGCCGGCCGTGCTCGTGGACCAGGTTGACCTCGGACCAGGTCAGGCCGTGGTCATGCGAGAGAGACACGCCGAAGCCTGAGTACAGGTCTGGTTCGTGCAGGCCGGGCGGCCGGTGCGCCGGGTCGCGGAACCACCGCGGCAGGTCGGTCCGGCAGCCGGCCACCAGGTCGCCGTTGGCGGCGCGGACCAGAGCCACTTCGTTGATCCCGTGCCACTGGGGCACCGCGGTTTCCGGCCCCCAGGTCATGCCCTGGTCGTCGCTGAAACGGATATAGGCCTGGCTGAAATAACCCATGGCCGGGTACTCGGCACCCTCGTGGCTGTACGCCACCTCGGCCATGCGGGTCACCCGCCCGGTGACGGGGTCGCGGTCTACCAGGTACGGTTCCCACTGCCAACCACCCCAGGGCTTGCCGTTGGCGCCCGCAGCAATGGGAATGGATTCGGGCCACGTCTGGCCGAAGTCGGTGCTGAACCAGCGCGACTGCTCGTCGTTGTACACCAGACGGCCGTGGCCCAGGTAGGTCAGGCTGACGCCCAGATGCTCGTTCCCGGTCTCGGTGGCCTGGGGCAACAGCAGGCGCGGCGGGGTCCACGTGGTGCCGTGGTCGTCGCTGAACATGACCGCCGGCCGGGTCGGCCGGTAGTCCAGGTACAGCAGCATGATCACTTGGTCGCGTTCGGGCATGTAGGCCAGGTACGGCATGCCGGCGACGCGGTTCCATCCGGCCGTAGGAACCTGCCGTCGCGCCGGCAGGTCGCGGTACCGGTCGCCCTGCAGCCAGCGCACGGCATGCGTCTGCCAACCGCTCTCAGGCGTCGCGGCCATCGTCACCATGGGTACCCCTCCGCTGCGGGTGCGGGTGGACCGCGGGCCGGTGTCGCGCCCGACGGCCCACCGAAGTACGGCTAGGCGCGCTTCACGCCATCGACCAGAGGCACTGGCTGGCCCGGGCACTGATTGCTGTGGTCGTACAGCCACTGGCCCTGATTGTCGCGGCGCACGGGCCGTCGCTGGGCCACCGGCGGCACCGCGACCGTGCGCGTCGGCACGTCGGCGTACCAATACGCCACCGACGAGACTTCGTTGCTCAGGTTGTTGGCATGGCCGTGCTCGATGGTGACCTTGATCTCGCGCTGGAAACGCACCGGGTTCTCGAGGTGGTGGACATAACTGGTTTGGTACGCCCCCTCGTCCCAGGGATGGTTCGTGTACGACAGTGTCGTGCCGCCCTCGAAGATCGACGAACCATTGCGCAGGAAGGCGTTGTCCTGCATGCCCCAGGCTTGGTTGAAGTAGTCTTCGCTCCCCGTGCCGTGCAGGTCAGGCGGCCACTTGTAGCCATCCACCCAGATCATGTCGTCGCCCTCGCCCCACCACCCCTTGTGGAAGTTGGTGATGCTCAGGTTGCAGCCGATGTAGTGACCGCACCCCTGGGTCTCAAGGATGACGTAGTTGTCGTCCCAGGCCTGCCGCTCCTTGTTGACGGCGTTGCCCTTGCCGGTGCCGGGCGGCAGCTGTTCCTCCCAACCGCGGAAAGGGTTGTGGCGGCGGAACTCGGCATGGAAGTACCCGGTGCCGGGTTCCAGGTCGTGGCCATAGGTTTCGTAGTCGACGTAGAAATACTGCCCGTGTGGCTCGCTGCTCTCGTTCACCAGTTCCACCAGAGCGCGCTCCCCGAACGGCATGGGGGCATAGCAGTTCAGGGCACAGCCGCCGTTGAAACGGCAGTTCTGCGCCGTCGAGGCGGTGAACAGCAGGGACTGGTACGAGTTAACCAGGCCATGGCCCAGGCCGAAGAAGTCGCCCAACGGCACCAGCACGCTGGGGGCGGCGGCGTTGTCCCAGGTGAAGCGCAGCAGGCACTCGCGGTAGTGCTGGTGCTGCGTCATCCAGATGTGCGTGATCTTGCCCGGTCCACGCAGATCCGCCAACACGCGGCTCTCGCCCGGCTCCAGGCGCCACGCGTCGGCGTTGCCGCCGGTGATGTCCCAAGAAGAGCAGCGGCCGGTGCGCGCGCGGGTGATGCGAGTGATGTCTCCGAACATGGCGATCTCCCGGTTGACGCAGCGCCACAGGGCGCTGCCGTCGGATGCGTCAACGGTACGCTGGCGCGCGGCGGGTGCCAAATGGGGCGCAGTCGGCCGGCACGGGTGGCGTCCAGCCGTGCCGGCCCCAACTGCACGGTCGGTGGTGGCGCGAGCAGACCGCGGGACCTGGCCGCCAAGATCGCGCGCACCGACCCTTGACGCTCGTGCGGCGAAAGCCGTAGTACGCCATGCCGGCTGGACAAGGGCCGCGCGGGTGCTGGCCGCGCCCGGCCGGCGGGGCCATAGGCGCGTCTGGCGGCGCGGCCACGGCCAGCGACGCGGCCGGCCGACGGAAAGGAGGTCCGTGATGGCGGTGCTTGTTCTGCTCCTGGCGCTGCTGTCAGGCAGCGCCGCGGCAGCGCCAGGGGGCCAGGTGCTGCGCTTGGACGGCACCAGCGGGTTCGCGTCCGTGCAGGGCCCTCTGCCTGATTTGACGGCGATGACCATCGAAGTGTGGGTGCTCTTGCGGCCGGCCGAGCCCAGCGCGGTTGGCGTGATCTACATGGACGGCACCCCGGGGTGGGCCGGTGACGTGATCCTCAACCTGACCGCGGGGACCATCGGCATCTGCGCCAACAAAAACATGTCGTACCTGAACAACGAGGAGGACCGGCTGCCCGTGGGCCGCGATCTGCGCGGCCGCTGGCACCATCTGGCGTGGACCATGGCGCCGGATCATTCCACCCTGTATGTCGATGGCGGCGTGGTCGCTGAGGTCGAGTCCCGGGGCAGCAATGTGGGCAGCCACATGGCCCAGCCGCTGCTCGGGCGGGGCGATGACGAGCGGGGCAATCCCTGGCGGTACTTCGCCGGATGCATGGACGAATTCCGCCTCTGGTCGCGGGTGCTGACCGCGGCCGAGGTGAACCAGGCCATGGCCGCGGCGCCGCCGGACACCGCCGGGCTGGTGCTGCGGTACGACTTCGAGGGCGATGGCGAGGTCGCCGATCGCTCGGGGCATGGCTACAACGCCCGCCTGGTCGGGGGCGCGGCCCGTGCCGACGTGGCCGCGGTGCCCGTGGAGCCGCCGGTACCCGCGGACAGCGTCGTGACCGTCGGCACAGTGCCGCCGGCCGAGCGCTCGCCGCTGCCCGCGGCGGTCGGGACCGGAGCGCCGACAGGGACCGTTCCGGTGCAGGTAACCGCGCCGCCGCCTGAGGCGGTGCGGGTGGACAGCGCCGCGATCCCGGCCGGGGCTTGGTCGCGCCCCTTTGCCCAGGACCCCACGGCGCGGTTGGCGCTGCCGTTCGAGCGGGTCAGGGCAGCGGTGGCGGCGGGCCTGGGGGCCGACCTGCAGAGCCTGCGACTGGTGGCGGTCACCGCGGCCGGGGACCTTTATCTGGCGGCTCAGACGCCGACCACCGACTTCCTGGGCACGGCCACGCAACAGGTGTACGTGTGGCGCAGTGCCGACCGCGGCCGCAGCTGGCAGCTGCTGCTCCATCAGACGACGGACAATGCCTGCAACTACGACCAGCAGGTGCGAGCCGCCGCGCTGCACCCGGACGGCGGCGTTTTCCTGGGCACGGCCGACGGCCTGTACCTCGACGACCGCAAGGTGGCGTTGCCGCCCCAGGCCACGGCGGTGGCGGCCTTGCACCGGTCCGCGGACGGCCACTACCTGTTCATGGCCACGGACGAACTGACGACGCGGTGCGAATGGCCAACGAACACGTACAGTGTCAAAGGCCTGTACCGGGCCCGCCTCCATCGCGACTCCCTGGCCTGGGAGGACCTTACCGATCGCCAGGTGTTGTCCATGGCGTCGATCACGGCGGTGGGCTGCGATCCGGCCGACCCGGAGGTGGTCTACTTCGGCCGCCACGGGAGTTGGTACCGCACCCGCGTCGCCACGGCGGCGCAGCTGGGCTGGCGCCAGGTACGCAAAACCGCGTTGCCACCGTACCTGGGCCGCCAGGGCACGCTGGCTGACCCGCAGCCGTTGCTGCGCGTGCAGCCGGGATATGCCGCGGGTTGGACGCCCCGCGATGCCGACATGCGCTACGCCTGGCGCGGCTTGGCAACGGGCTGGGAAGGCCTCATCTACGCCTCGTACCGAGGCGAGTTCTCGCACCTGGTCAACGAAGGCTACCTGGGCAGCCGCGACGGCGGCGTAACGTGGACCGGGGCGGGCGGGCGCGGCGGCTTCACCAATGCCGACCTGGACCCCATGGTCTGGGCGGCGGACGCGCGTGGTGTCGTGCCGCTGAGTGCTTCGGCGTTGACCGGCAAGGAGGGCGTGGGTGGCAGTCCGTGGACCGTGGATCCGCTCGATCCGCTATCGCTGTACGCTGCCATGGGTGGACGGGGGGTGATCTACCGGTCGGTGGACCGCGGTGGTTGGCAGCGCCAGGGCCAGGGACTGCCGCCGACGCTGACCATGTCCGGGCTCAGCGTGGATTCGCTGGGCGTGCTGTACGTTGGGCAGGGCCAGCAGGCCCTGGCCCGCCGCGTGGCCGAGCACGTCGTGCGGGTGGCCAGCGTGCAGGTTGACTCGCTGCTGCAACGCACCCGGACGGCAGTGGTCACCGCGCAGTTGACGGCGTGGCCCACGGCCACGGCGCCGCTACCCGCCGACCTGGAGGTACGGCTGCTGCCTCGTGCGACCGGCACTTGGTCGGCCATGCGCGACGACGGCGTGGCGCCCGACCGGGTGGCTGGTGACGGGACCTGGACGGCGTCGTTCGTCGTGGCGGCGGAGGAAGCCTATGGCAGCGATGGTGTGGTAGTCGCCGCGCAGGTGCACGACCGGCCGTTCACGCAGGCCAGCCAGCGGCAGGGGTACCGGGTGGTGCCCGCCGAGGCCCAGGCGATCTACACGGACGAGCCCGGACCGTTCTGGCGCTGCGTGGGCGGCGACAGCGCCGACGCCACATCGACCGAGCGCGCCTGGAAAGGCCAGCGGTCGGTGCGCGTCTTGGGCGAACTGACCTGTTCTTGGCAGGGCGAGGGCCTGCTCCCCTACGGCCGCACCCTCGACCTGTGGGCCTACACCGAGGTGGCGGGCGCACGCCTGGCCATTGAGGCGGTGCCGGCCGAGGCAACACCGCGGCTGGCCGCCGGGGCCTGGACCCATGTGGTGGTCCCGGCTGAGTTGCTCTATGCCGAGCCGGCTCGTACCGGTTACAACGCGGCCCCCACGCCGGCCCTGATTGGCGCCGTGCATTTCCGCGCCACCACGCCGGTGTGGCTGGACGAGGTGCGTCTGACCGTGCCCCGGGGCGGTGCGCCTACCGCGGTCCTGGGGCCGGCGGCTGAGGTGACGTGGCCTGGGCTCCGGTTGCTGCCGGCCTTCCCCAACCCGGCCAATGGCGGCGTCGAGGTGACGTTCCGGTTGCCGGTGACGGCCACCGTGCGGCTCGACCTGTACGACGCGCTGGGGCAGCGGGTGCGCGTGCTGGTGGACGGCCAGCTGCTGGCCGCCGGCGAGCACCGCAGCGTCTGGGACGGCCGCGATGACGGGGGCCACGAGTTGGCCTCGGGGGTGTATCTGGCGCGACTGCACGTTGCCGGGATGCCGCCGCAGACGGGACGCCTGGTGCGGGTGCGGTAGCCCCGCGGAGGGCCCGGGCGCCGGCCCGGACGCCTCGCCGCGCACCAAGGCAGGCCGCAGAACGGCCAAGCGGCCGTTGGCCTGCACAGCGCGCGTCGGCGGAGGCTGCGTTGGCCAGCTGGCCGCCGCGCTAAGGTGGCGGCCCGGCTGCGGGGGCCGCCGTGCGCCCGCACAGCGCCCGGCCAGGGGACCGCGTTGAAGGTAACCCCAGGCAGCGGCAGGGCCGCGGTTAACCGGTGGGACCGCCGCGATCAGCGGCGTCCGGGCCGTCGGCCGCGACGCCGGGGGGCGGCGCGGCGGCGGCCTGGGGGGTCGCGGTCGGCACGGGTAGCGGGGCGGCAGTTCCGGCCGCCGGCAGGCAGACGCGGACCGTAACGCCATCACCGGGCCGGTTGTCGATGGCGATGCTGCCATGGTGGCGCTCGATGATGGCGCGCGAAATGGGCAACCCGATCCCCGTCCCCTTCCCCACAGCCTTGGTGGTGAAGAAAGGCTCGAAGACGCGCGGCAGGGCCGCCTCGTCGATACCCCCGCCATTGTCTTCGACCATGAGGTTGACGGTGTTGTCGGCCCCCGCGGCAACGCGCAGGAGGATCTTGGGCTGCCAGGAGGGATCCGGGCCGCGGCCGGCCAGCTGCTGCTGCTGCCGGCGGTCGTCGAGCGCGTCGCGGGCGTTGCTCAGCAGGTTGAGGATGACCTGCTCAATGGCATTGGGCCAACCCTCGCACGGCCGGGTGTCACCGGCCGACTGGTCTTCGAGGGTGATCCCGTGCACCCGCAACTGCGCCCCCATCAGTTTGAGGGCCCCAGCGACGCAGCGACGGATGTCAAAGGTCTCGGCACTGCGCTCGCTGTCATCGCGGGCGAACACACGCATGTGGTCGATGATCTCGCTGATGCGGTCGACCTGAGCGACGATATCGATGAAGGCTTGGTTGGCCTCGGCCGCGGTCGGCGTCCAACCCATCCGCGGCGCCAGCAGAATGCCTTCCGCGAAGGCCCGGATGCCGTTGAGCGGTTGGTTCAATTCGTGGGCAATGCTGGTGGCCATCTCGCCGAGGGCCTGCAGTCGGTCCACCTGCACGGCCCGGACCCGTTGCCGTTCCAGTTCAGCGGTAACCCGTCGCTGCTCGGTCACGTCCAGGGCCAGGGTCAGCAGCTGCTGCTCGCCGCCGACCACCACCACCTCGCCCCGACAGACGCAGCGCAAGGGGGCACCGTTCCGGGCCCGCAGCGACACCTCCACGCCGGCGGCCACGTCCTGGGCCCCGGCCTGGGCCAACCCAGCCGGCCCGCCGGGCGCGGGCTGCAGCCCGATCTCGACGGCCGTACGCCCGATCGCGTCTTCGCGGTTGAACCCGGTGACAGCGCAGAACTGGTCGTTGACCTCCAGCAGACAGCCATCGTCGAGGCGGCTGAGCCACATCAGCGCCGGACTGCGATAGAAAACCTTGGCGAACTGCTCGCGGCTTTCGCGCAGCACCTCGGCGCTGCGATGACGCTCGGTCACATCGAGGATGTAGCCCTCCAGGCACAGCAACTCGCCGTTGGCGTCAAACACGCCGCGGCCACGCTCCCACACCCAGCGCGTCTCCCCCGACGCCGTCAGCAGCGGGTACTCCTCCTCGAAAGGTTGCCGCTGCGCCAGCACCTCCTGCCATCTGAGCCACAGGGGCTCGCGCCAGTCGGGTGGCACCAGATCGCTGAAAGCTACGGTGCGGTTGCCCAGCAGGTCTTCGGGCGTGTACCCGGTCAGCTCCTTCACCGAACCGCTCAGGTGCTCCATGGTCCAGTTGGGATCATTGCGGCACCGATAGGCCACGCCCGGCAGGTTGCTGATCAGCGTTGACAGCCGGCGCTCGCGCTCGCGCACGGCCTCCTCAGCCAGACGCCGCGGCGTGACATTCTCGTGCGCCACCACCAGGCGGGTCGGACCGGCGCCCGGGAAGCGCGTCACATGGACGGTGTACCAGCGTGCGTCCTGGGGGCCGTGACAGGCGTATTCGAGGGCAAAATCGTCCTGCGCGCCGGCGAGCACCGCGCGGATACCTCTAGCGCATTCGTGCGCCAGGCTGGCGTCGGGGCCGTTGGCCGCATCGCACACCGCCAGGTAATTGGCGCCTTCGGCAGCGGTCCGCAGGTCGCCCCCGTTGGCCAGGGCGTAATTCCGCCACGCCTGGTTCACCGCCAGGATAGTCCCGTGCTCATCGATGATCGCCAGATGGGCCGACAGCGCATCCACCGTGGAGCGCGCGAAGCGCTCGGATTCGCGCAGCGCGTCGTCGGCCCGTTGGCGATCGCTGACGTCGCGGGCGACGCCCTGCGTGCCCATGAAGGTGCGGGTCTGCGGTTCAGCCGACGCGTACAGGCCCTCTGCCTCGATGGCCATGGGCACCACCGGGACAGCAGCACCCGCCGCGCCGCGGCCAGGATCGGCAGACGACGACCGGCACAGGAACTGCACGCCGTACGAGCGCGTGCGACGCTCGCCGGTGCGGCGCTCGTTCAGACGGAACTGCGCCGTGACTCGGTCGCGGGGATGAACAAAGTCCAGCAGTCGCTGGCCCAGCATTTCCGCCGGCGCGTACCCGTAGCGTCGCACGGCATCGTTGATGAAGGTAACCCGACCCGCCGCGTCGAGCCGGTAGATAATGTCAGGCACCGTACGGACGATAGCGGCCAACTGAGCCTGGCTCTCCCGCAGGGCGTCCAGATCCCGCAATCGCTGCAGCGCCGTGGCGACCAGCGCCGCGAACTGCTGCAGAGCCCGCACGGCCCGTTCGTCGAAAGCGTCTGCCAGGGTACTAGTGACGCCCAGGGAGCCCCCCCCGCCCGGGAACGGTACCTCGATCAGGGCCTGCGCTGCCTCCACCCCAAAGCCGGCCTCGGTCAAGCGTCGGCGATCGACCGTCACGGGTTGGCCCGTGCCCCAGGCCTGGGCCACCCAGGGGCACTCGGATAGGGGGTATTGGCGTCCGGCCGGACGGGGACCGGCAGAGGGCAGGCGGACCGGGATGGTGTAGGTACCAGGGGCGGCCGGGGTCTGGATCGACAGCCGGTATACCGGCAGTGCCAGTCGCCGCAGCTCGTCCAGCCACGGGCCCGCCAACTGCGCCACTAGCTCCGGAAGGCTGGTCAGGGCCAAGATCTGGGCACTGATACGGCCCATCACGGCCTCGCGCTGATGGTCCTGGGCCAGACGGAGCGCCGCCTGTTTGCGCTCGGTGTTGTCGACGAAGGTCACCAGCACCTGAGACCAGCTCTGCGCGCTTTCCGGTGCCACCGAGACCCAGAGCATGAGGTCGCGCACACCGCCGCCCGGGACGCGGATGGGAATCTCGCCGGCGAAATGGAGCGCGCCCCCAGCCAGAGCCAGCAACTCCTCGCGGAACACCGGCAACGACTCCGGGCCGAAGTAGTCGGGGAGGCGGCGGTCCACGGCGTCTTTGTCGGCCAGGCCGAAAAACGCCACGGAAGCCTGGTTGACGTCGACGATGCGCACCAGCGAGGCCAGGTGAGCCACCTGCTCGGGGTGCTGCTCGAGATAGTGGCGCAGGCCGGCAGTGGAAGCCCGGGTCAACCCATCAAGGTGGGCCTTGACCGCCGAGAAATCCTCTTCCCAGATGGGGTTGGGCGAACTCTCGAAGAGCTCGCGATACCGGCGTCCGCGTTCTTCCAGGGCCCGCAGATCGCGCTGGCGCTGCAAGGCCACAGAAAGCAGGCCGGCAAAGGTCTGCAGGGTCGCCACCGCCGCATCGTCGAAGGCGTCGGGCTGCAGACTGCTGACTCCGAGCGACCCGCCGCCCACCATGGGCACCTCGACGATGGCCTGCACCTGATCGTCCCAGAACCCGCAGGTGGTCAAGCGCTCGCGGTCCACGCAGACCGGTTGCCCGCTGGCCCAGGCTTCGCGCACCCAGGGGTAGTGCAGTCGCCGCTCGTCGGTCTCGGTCGCGGCACCATGGCCGGGCCACAAAGACCACCGGAAGGCATACTCCCCGGTGTTGTCGGGCGGCAGCTGCAGGGACATGCGGTACGCGGGCAGGCCCAGTTCGCGCAGGTCGTCCAGCCACTCGCGCTCCAAAGCCGGGGAGAAGCAGCTGACATCGGCCGCGCCCAGGATGTGGTCGCGGATGCGGCCCATCAGGCGTTCGCGGTCCAGGGCCTGTCGCAGGGCTGACTCGGCGGCGTGGCGCTGCGCCACCTCAGCCTCCAACTGCTGCTGCCGCTGTTCCTGCAGTCGCAGGTCATCGCGGCGATGGAACGCCTCCTCGAGCACTTCGGCCAAGCCCTCGATGGCCGCGATGGCATCGGCGTCGAAGGCATGGGGAACTTCGCTGTTCACCGCGACCGTGCCATGGGAGAAGGGCGCGTCCACCACGCTGCGGATCGGCCGGCCGTAGCCGTGCTCCAAGTCAGCGGCCTCGGCGTACGGATCTGCCGCCTGCAGGTCCGGCCGGTACGCTGTCCGCCGCTCACGCCATATCCGCGCCAGGGTCCCGCCGCCTGGATCCTGCACCCAACGCACCGACCCGTCGACCTGCAGCACCGGACTGGCCGACACCACCGAAGGGCCCTGGGCAACGATGGCATTGACGCCGCAGTGATGGAAACGGAGGCCCAGATCGCGCAAGCACTGCGCTAGGGTGGCGACCACGTGGGCGATGTCGTCGCTCGCCTGCATGTGCCACACGGCATCGCGCAACCGGCGTTCGGCCCGGCGTCGCTCGCGGGGCCCCGTGGCCGGGGTCACCGCACCGGGCGCCACCATGGCCGGATCGGCAGGGCCGGCGGCCGCTGGCACGCCCGTGTCGGGCACTGGCCGCGGATCACCGTCGGCAAGGGGTTGGGGTGGCGGGGACGGACCAGGCATCAAGCTCCCTTGCGCAGGAGGGTTCCGGCGGCTCGTGTCAGGCGCGGGCACGGACGCCAAGGCCTATCGCGAGACGCCCGGCGAGCGCAGCGCGGCCAGGGATCGGCAGGCGCCCGGGTTGGGCGCGGCTCGGCGCATGGGTGGCGCATCGAACGCATCGTTGGCCCATGGTAAGATACAACAGTTGGGGCTGCCAAACCCGCGGCGCAT
>CAITNQ010000437.1 GCA_903893785.1 uncultured Gemmatimonadota bacterium | reverse complement strand
TTGAGCGCTGAACCCGGGCAGAGGCGCGCGCGCCGCGTCGCCGAGCGTGTCGGCACGCCGCCCGAGGTCAGGCTGGCGGCAGCCGCAGCCGGCCGCAGCCAGCGGGCCGCCGGCCCGGCGCACGGAGGAGGAACCGAGCCACTGTCACCCAACGCCACCGTCGCTGGCGGCCATCGTGCGCGTCAGCGTCCACCCCAAGCATAGGAGACCCCTGTGAGCCATCGACGCCTGATCCCCCTGGCCGTGCTGGTGCTGCTGGCGGCCGTCGGCGTGCCCCCAGCTCCGGCTGCGCCGCCGGCCGCGCCCACCCCCGCCGTTGCTGCCGCGCCGCTGACTCTGACCGGCACCTATGCCTTGGACCCCGACCGCAGTGACGATGTCACCCAGGCCATCGAGAAAACAGTGGCCGAGTTGAGCTTCCTCATCCGGCCCATCGCTCGGGGCCGGCTGACCAAGACCAACAAACCGTACCAGCGGGTGATCTTGGCGCTGTCGACCAGCCAGGTATCGATCATCACCGACGTGCGGGCACCGATCGTGACGCAGCCCGATGGCACCCCGGTGAAGTGGACGCGCGAGGACGGGGAGGTATTCGACGTCAGCACGGTCTGGGATGGCCAGGTGTTGCGGCAGACCTTCCAAGCCGAGGACGGGCAACGGGTCAACGAATACCGTTTGGCCAGCGACGGTGGCGTGGTGCTGCAGGCCACCATCTCCGGCAAGCGGTTGGCCAGTCCGTTGCAGTACCGGCTGGTGTACACGCGCGTGCAGTAAGCGGCCGATGCCTGCGGTCGCGACCCCGTCGGCGCCCGCAGGTGCCCGCGCCGGCTGACCGGCGGCCACCGGCTCGATCGCCGCGCCGCCAGTGCTACCGGACCGCGCGCCACCAGGGGCAGTGGGCCGCCCCGGGCCAGCACCGGCCCGGGACCGGGGAAACCGGCTCCGGCACCCGCGCCCTGGTCTGCCGCCGGCGGCAGCCCGGGCCCTATGGCACGGCCACGCCATGGGGCCCGGGCCGGCGCGATAGCGGCGGTTCATCCCGCAATGGCCCAGCCCCAACTGGCGGCCAGCACGGCCAGCGCGAGGACCCCCAGCAACCGCTGCGTCGACGTCTGGTTACGGAGTCGTTGCGCCGGCCCGGCCAGGATCCACCCTGAGGCGCCGCCGACGACCAAGCCGCAGGCGTGAGCGACCACGTCAGTGCGTTCGCCGCCGATGCCCAGGGTGCCCAGGAACACGCCGCCCATCAGCAGCGGCGCCCACCTCCGCAGGGCCGGCAGAGCGCCAGCGCCGCGGCGCTGGCACGCCAACAGCAGCCCCAGACCGGCAAAAACAGCCGTGGAAGCGCCAATGGCGACATGGTCCGGCGCCTGCAGCCAGGCGCTCAGACCATTGGCAACCCCGCCGGCGATCACCACCCAGAGCCAGGCCAGGCCACTGCCCAACTCGGCGGCCAGCAACGCCCCGAACAACGAGCCGAAGATCAGGTTGTGCAGCAGGTGCTCGCCGTCGGCATGCAGTGTCAGGGCCGTCACCGCGCGCCACCATTGGCCGTGGAGCAACGCGTCAGCATCGGCGGCGCCCAGATGGTACCAGGCCAAGCCGCCGGCGTGATGGACCTGCAGCGCGTGCAGCGTCAACAGCACGGCCCAGAAACCCACCATGGGCACCGGCCGCAGCACCGGGGTGGGCGGCGCAGCCGGGGTTGGCGGCCACTGCCAACTGTCGGCCTGGTACGCCGCCAGTTCCTGCGCCGCCTGTCCAGCGACCGCCGAGGGGACGCGCAGCTCGGCCTGATCGGCGTCGAGGCGGAAGCTGTAGTCGATGCCGGCCGCGGCCAGTACCGTGGCCCATTCCTGGCAGCAGGCCGGTGGGGCGCCGGCGCCGAGGTCCAACCAGGCGGGCGCGGGCACAACCCCGGATGTCGGCGCAGACCCTGACCCGGCGGCGGCACCCTGGCCCGGGTCACCGGGACTCGCTGCGGTTGGCGGCAGCTCACCGGCCTCGGCCCGGCCACCGGCCGAGTCAGACGGCAGCCCCCCCGCGGCTGCGGCATCCGTCAAGCCATTGTCGGCCACCGGCGGGGCGCCCTGGCCCGGGTCGC
>CAITNQ010000436.1 GCA_903893785.1 uncultured Gemmatimonadota bacterium | reverse complement strand
GGTGCTCGACGCCGAGCGCGGTAACGTCGTCGCCTTCGACCGTCAGCCCCACTTCATCACCCGTTGGGGCAGCCGGGGCGCAGCGGCGGGCGAGTTTGACTTGGGCAGTGGGGGCAAGGTACGTGACGGTACTTTCGGCTTCAGCGGCAGCATTCTGGTGGACGACGAGGGCTTCGTCTACGTGGCTGATCCGGGCAACCAACGCATCCAGAAATTCGGGCGCTAAGGGGGCAAGGGACCCGTCCGGATGCTGACCTGGCGTGGCCTGGCGATGGTCGGCCGCCGCCGCTCGGGGAGATCCTCTATGGGGCCGACAGAGGTGCCGGCTTCGTGGGTGGTCTTTGCCTGCTTCAGGATCCCGACCAGTGCCGTGAGCCATTCGGCCAAGCGTGCGAGCGCCACCTGGCGCCAATCCTCCGGCGGCACGGGTTGCTCCCGTCGGAGAAGGGGCGTCAGGTTCCCGCCGAAGGATACCTGACCCGAGTGCTGGCCATGGCGGACGCGGCGCCGCTTGCCCCCAAGAGGGAAGCGCCGGGGCGCGATCCATCCTGGTGCGAAGGGCCCCGTCAGGCTGCCCGCATGGCCCGGATCGTCCGGCCCGCAGGGTCTTGTGCGGGCCGCCGGCGCGACGTCGCTGGCGCGACAACGGTGCCAACGGGCCGCCTGAGCGGCCGCCTCAGTGCCTTCCGGAGTGTGCAGTAACCCCGCGGCCTGACGGCGGCTGGAGCAGCAAGGTTACGGACGCAGCCTGGCAGCTTTGGAGGGCCGAGTGACCGGCAGACCATGATGTTCACGCGCGAGAGGAGGAGAGGGAGACCCACACTTGGGGGCTTGTCGGGGACGTCAGTCGCAAACCCAGAAGGAGAACGGACATGGAATCCAATGAGACCACGGAACCCATCGGGAGTAGCGTACGGCCGCCGGAAAAGGTGGGCTGCCCCCAGGGGGAAGGACCAACGGACAATCTTGACCTGCTGGACGATCTGCCGCTGACCCTGAGCATCGAGCTGGGCCGATCGCGGGCGACGATCGAGGAGACGCTCGCTCTGGGCAGGCAATCCCTGATCCAGCTGGGCAAGCAGGTGGGAGGTCCTGTGGACCTGCTGCTCAACGGCCGGTTGTTCGCCCGAGGCGAGGTGGTCACGGTTGACGAGCACTTCGGAGTGCGGATCACCCAGATCGTGGGCCGGGCCTGAAAGGTCGGATACGATGGACAGTGAACTTGATCTTAGTAACGTGGCGGTGGATGTCTGCTGCGAGCTCGGGCGCAAGGGACTGACCCTCAAGGAGGCGCGCGCGCTCAAGGTGCAGGATGTCATCGAGTTGGACAAACTTGCTGGGGAGCCGTTCGAGGTCCGCGTCAATGGGCGGCCCTTCGCCCTCGGCGAGGTGGTGGTGGTCAACGAGATGGTGGCCGTGCGGATCACCCGCCTGGTTGCACCCTTGGAGGAGGCCGGATGATGGGCGTGCTCAAGAGCGGTCAACAGAAACAGAATGAGATCAAGGCGATGGTTTGGCTATCCGAAACCGAGATGGACACGTCACCGATCGAGCTGCCTAGGCTAAGGCGCTGGATGACCGCAATGGCCGACTCGACGGTCGCCAATGCCGGCCGAACGACCGTACCCGCCGCCTTGGGGGTATCTCGCGCCGCAGTCCCACCGCCGCCGACCGTGACGTCCGCCCCTGAGCTAGCCCGACCGGCCAGAGCGCCTCGGGGCGAGGGGTCCGAGACCGGCGACCTGCGGGAGCAGGTCTTGACGCAGCCGGAGAGCGCTGCCCGACTGGTCAGGACGATGCTGCGGGAGGAGTCAAGCCCGGAAGGGGAGCTCCCGCGCAGGGACAGGGTAGCCCTGTCGATGGTTGCCCTGGGCCAGGCGGTATCGGGGGAGGTGATGAAGCACCTCACCGACGACGAGATCGAGGCGGTTACCCAGCGTGTCGCCGTGCTCAACAATACCACTGCCGAGGTCCTGAACCGAGCCCTGGAGGAGATCCAGCAGCACCTGGACGCCGCCGCCTGGGTCGGTCAGGGTGGGCTGGACTTTGCGCGGGGGATGCTGGAACGGGCGTGCGGTCCGGCCAAGGCTCGGGAGATTCTGGAGCGCGCGATCACTCAGGTCACGTCGGGGTTCCACATGCTCAAGGACGCGGCGCCAGACCAGATCGCGCCGCTCATCTCGCACGAGCACCCGCAGACGATCGCCTTGATCCTGTCTCAGCTCGATCCAGCCCAGGCCTCGGGGATCTTGGCTCAACTGCCCGAGCGGACACAGGCGGACGTGGCCTACCGGATCGCCACCATGGAGAACATCACCCCCAACGTCATCAAGCAGATCGAGACAGGCCTGGAGTCTTCACTGCGTGACCTCCTGGGCGGTAACCTGGATGTCGGCGGGGCCAAGGTGGTAGCGGACATCCTCAACCTGAGCGGCTCAAGCGTGGAGAGCAAGGTCTTGGCGCAGCTGGACGCTCAGGATCCGGAAGTAGGCGAGGCAATACGCAACCTGATGTTCGTCTTCGATGACATCGCCAAGTTGACCGACCGCGACGTCCAAACCCTGTTGCGTGAAATCGACCAGAAGGACCTGGTGGTCGCCCTCAAGGCGGCCAGCGAGGACCTCAAGAACAAGGTAGTCAGCAACATTTCCGAGCAGGTTCGCGGTTCCATTGCCGAGGAGATGGAGCTTCTCGGGCCGATGCCGCTGACCGAGGTGGAAGAGGTGCAGCTACGGATCGTCAAGCAGGTGCGGCAGCTCGAGGAGCAGGGAGCCGTCACCATCGTTCGCGGCAATGCCTGCAACCTGTTCGTCTGAAAGGAACTGTGTCTATGGCTGTCTCTCTGTTCCAGAATCAGGTCCTGAGCCAGGAAGAGATCGACGCGCTGGTGGCGGCGATCGAGGCCGACCGCATACTGGTCCGGTTCCGGCAGGGGCTGGCCCCGACGCCTTCAGTTGCCGCGAAGGAGACCCAGGCGTCCCTCGACGAGATCGTCCAGGCGGTCGGGCGGATAGCGCCATTGCAGACCTATGTGCTTGCCAGGTGCCAGAAGTCCGAGGGATTTGGCTCCTGGGCCGACCTCGACGAGGCGATCACTGAGGTGGGCGAGGAGGTATTCCGGCAGGCGGTGGCCGAGAGCGTGGCCCAGGTCGAGCAGATGGCCGAGGCGGCCAGGGAGGGTCACCGACCTCGCCAGCGGATCATCACCGGCTACGACTTCAGACACCCAGCCCGGATCAACAAGGACCAGCTCCGCGCCCTGGAGAACCTCCACGACAACTTCGCCCGGCTCCTCAGCTCGACCCTGTCGGGCGCCATGCGTATGCGGGTCGACGTCGACACGGCCTTCGTGGACCAGACCACCTACGCCGAGTTCATCGCGTCCCTATCCAACCCGTCCTGCTCCTACCGGTTCACCTTGGGGCCGACCAACGGCCAGGCAATCATCGACTTTGCCATGCCCGTGGTCTTTGCCTTCGTAGACCGCATTTTCGGGGGCAAAGGATCCTCCTCGGGGATCGATGCCAGGCAGTTGACGCCCATCGAGACCGGGGTCATCAACCGCATCCTCAAGCGCGTCATCGAGGATCTGGAGACCGCCTGGCAGCCGATCCTGCGGGCGGGGATCACCGACATCGAGCTGGGGACCAACCCAGGGTTCATGCAGATCACCGCGGCTAGCGAGATCGTCATCCTGCTGGCCTTCGAGGTCAATTCGGTGAACGCCTCGGGGCTGGTCAGCCTGTGCTACCCTTTCTTCACCCTGGAGTCGATCCTGCCGCGGTTGGGGCAGCAGAGCTACGAAAGAGGCCCTCGGATCGATCATGGGGTTCCGCAGGCGGCGAATCGGAGCCGTCTGGCCCTCACCGAGGTCCCACTGCGGGTCGAGTTAGGCCGTGGGCAGCTGAGTCTGGGTGAGGCACGGCGGCTCCAGGTCGGTGACGTGGTGCTGAGCGAAGCCCACTGCGACGACCCGGCTGTGGTCTTCGTCGGCGACGAACCCAAGCTTCTCGCTCGGCCCTGCGCTGGAGACAACGGGCACATCAAAGTGCGCGTGGCGGGGACCATCCCGCCGGAGTGGGAGGAGCACTTCCGCAACCGATGCCGGCCTCTCCATGACTGACTAGCTGGCAGCGCGGCGCTGGCGCAGGCAAACGGGGCCGCACGGAACGGGCGCGGAATGGGCGGGACAGCTCAGGTTACGCAGTCGGCAACGGCGCGTACATGGCACAGCTGCGTGCCGGCGCCTACCAGGCGGTCAAGCGGATGGTGCTGATGAAGTAGGTCGACGAACCGAACCAAGATGGGGTCAGTCGCGCGGCAGTCGACGCCGTCGGCTGGCCCATTCTGGTTCCGGTGTTCTCGGCCACTAGCTGCTGACGATGGGGTTACCGCTGCCTGCAACGACACGTCTGACCCGATCAAACCGCTTCGCCCGATCAGTTGGCCGGCGCTGCGGCCGGTAGCAGGGGGCGAGTGGGGGAGCGCAGCTCAGCCGAACCGTACCACGCGGCGCAGACGCAGCCAATCCAGTCGCCGTTGCCCTCCCGGTTCGGCTTGGTTCGGCCGTGCACAGCGGGTCAATTGGTGCGTAGCCAGAGCGTGGCGCTTCGTCGCGCCGTACCACCCCGTGCTTCAGCTGACGGCCGCCGGTACGCCCTGCCATTCACCACCGGAGACCTGTACCATCCTGACCGCGCGCCGCTCCCACCTTGCGCTATTGGTGCAGTTCCGCGCAGCCGCCGCGCTGCTGCTGCCCATGGCTCTGGCCACCCCAACTTGGGCTCACATCGGCGGCAAGGTCTATCCGGTCTACGAGCTGACCGACGGCGACCTGTCACGGCTCGACCTGCACGACGCCTCGGTTGCTGACTGGGAGCAACTGCTGCCCGAGCCATCGCTGGTGGCCAGCCGGTTCCACCCCGACCATACGATCGGTGATGGAGCGCAGTGCGACCCGGCGGACCTGGACCACTGCACCTGGCTGGCCTGGCACGGTGCCACCGGCCGCATCTACGTAGCCCATGGGCGCATCGACGATGTGCACATGAACACGTACGCCGGGGGCGATCTCTGGGAGACCTGGCGGAACGACTCGATCGAGTTCATGATCGACGGCGATCACAGCGGCGGCGACTACACGGGCTCTGCCGACCCCGATTGGACCGCCGCGGAGCAGCAGCTCAACAACAACCGCACGGCGCAGATGCACTACGCGATCGCTGGGGCGCCGGTTAGTTGGCTGCGACCTTGGCCGGCAGCTGCCGCGTGTCCCGCATTGCACTGAGAGGACGGGGTCATGCGGGTTGTCCGTGCCACGCCGCGCGACTACGCGTCCCACATGGCGGTCCTGAGGCGCAACTACCCGGTGTCCAACGCGGTCGCTCACGCCTTGTCGCTGCCGGAAGCCCGGAAGGCATGCGACGAAGAGCTCCAGGGAGGCCTACCTCAAGACCAGGAGACATCGGGACAGCACTTCCACGTCTTGCACCAAGGGGACCGAAAGGTGGGTCACCTTTGGCTCATGGAGGGGCCCAGCAAGACCCTGTTCCTCGCCGACATCCACATCCTCAGTCAGTTCCGGTCGAGGGGTTTTGGCGCGAAAGCAATCGCGTGGACCGACAGACGCGCCTGACGCCTCGGCTGCAACCGGTTGAGGCTCCACATGTTTGGGTTCAGCCACCGTGCCATCGCGTTCTGCGAGCGCTGCGGGTTCTCTTCGATGACCGTCATGATGACCAAGCCGGTGGGCGGGATGGCGGCAGCCTGACGGATCGGTAGTGGTCAGGTGCAGGCTCGCGTGCTTGCGGGAGCGGGGCGCCATGGGCTTCGGCTGGTGCGCGGTCGGAGCTGGCGCGGTTGGGGGTAACACCGGCTGCAGGCCGCATGGTGATCTGGGCCGGCGGTGGTGGCGGC
>CAITNQ010000435.1 GCA_903893785.1 uncultured Gemmatimonadota bacterium | reverse complement strand
CCCAGGGAGTGTCTCCCGGCTCAACAACACGTGCTGGCGTTTCAGACATGGGCGGCCCCCTGAGGCGTAATGTACTGAGGCGCGAATCGATCGCCAAGCCACAGGTGGGACTGTGCAAACTCCGTGCCGCGGCCGCACGGCGGCCCATCAGGCGGGCCATGCGGCCGACCGTCACGCCACAGCCACGGGGGTGTTACCACGCGGTAACAGCCTGTCTGGCCATGGGGCAGCGCGGTACGCCCCGGCCACCAGCCTGGACACGGTCGTGCTCGCGTCGACTTGCGCCGCCCAGTCGACATCAGGCGCATAGCCGCGAACGATCAGCTCCTGGCCCGATGCGCTCTGTCGCAGGCGCTGAGCCAGGTCGGCGCGGGCAGCGGCGAAGGCGTCGGCTGCGGCCTGGGCTTCGGGCGAACGACTTCCGGGCAGGCGGCTGATGATGGCCCCGGCACCCAGCCAGTCTTCCAGCGCCGGGCGCAGGCCACCGTCTGCCCAGCGCTCACCGGCCGGGATCACGGCCAACCGGCGGCCAGTTCGCGAGGCCGCCGCGGCCACGGCCGCGGCATTGCGCAGGCAGCCAGCCCAGGCCAGCGTGGTTCCCGCCATCAGGCTTAGCGTCGCGCCGTTGGGCGACGGCAGTACGATGCGCGTGCCTGGGACCACGCCAGCCATTGACAGCGGCGACAGGCTGAACCCAGGACCGCCGCGAGGACCAGCCAGCACGGCCCCCAGCGCGCCCGCCTGCTCAACCGCCCGGTGGTCACGCCAACGGCACGGGTAGACGGACGCACCGGCGGCGACGGCGGCGTCGACCGTGGTGCAGAAGGACAGCACGTCTACGATGATGACGCCATCGCAGACAGGGGCGAGCGCGCTTACTCCCGGCTCGCCCCACTCGCAGACCACGTCGAACGCGGCCTGGGTCCACCAGGCGGCCCCGGTGCTCACGCGCTGGCCGGGTGCAGGAACTCCCAGGTCTGTTTGGCGACCACGAGTTCCTCATCGGTCTTCAGCACGTGGATGCGCACGCGACTGTCGGCCGCATGTAGGGTGCCTTCACCGCGCAGCGCTTCATTGCGCGCCGCGTCGAGGCTGACGCCGAGGAATTCCAGGCCTGCCAGGACCTGCCCACGGACAATCGACGAGTTTTCACCAATGCCGCCGGTGAAACTGATGACATCTAGGCCACCCATCTCGACCACGTACGCACCCAGGTAATCGCGCACGGCAGTGCTCAGCATGGCCACTGCCAACTGGCAGCGTTCGTCGCCGGCCACGGCCGCGTCTTCGATGTCGCGCATGTCGTTGCGTCCACAGATGCCCAGCAGCCCCCCTTGGGAGGCACAAACCTCCAAGGCTGCCTCGAAGGTGATGCCTTCGCGGCGCACGACCAGGTCCAGGGCGTATGGGTCCAGGTCACCGACCCGGTTGTTTTGCGGCACGCCGCTTTGCGGGCTCAGACCATGCGAGGCGCCCAAGGAGACGCCGTGGCGCACCGCGCACAGCGATGACGAACCGCCCAGGTGGCAGTTGACATGTCGCAGTTCGCGCGTGCCCTCCAACTCAATGACCTTCTCGGCGGCGTAGCGATGACTGGCGCCGTGGAAGCCGTACCGGCGCACTCCGTAGCGTTCGTACCAGTCATAGGGGACCGCATACAGCTGGCGCCGCAGCGGCGCCTGGCCGTGGAAAGCACTCTCGAAGCAGCCGACCCGCGGCGCCGCCGGGGCCGCCTTGGCGAACTGCCGGATGGCGGCCACGTAGGCGGGGTTGTGAGCCGGGGCTAACGGGTAATACTCCACCATGCGGCCGATGACGTCCTCGTCCAGCGCCACCACACCGGAGATGCCGCGGGCGTGCACGGTCTTGAAGCCGACGGCACCCAGGTCATCCAGCGCCGTCAGGGGCCGGTCAGGCCCGATCAGGCGCTGCAGAGCTTCGTCGATGGCAGCGGCGTGGTCCGGCAGCGCCACCTCCTGGCGCGTCTCGGGGCCGTCGCCTAACCGCCAGGTGTGGACCGAGCCCTGGCCACCGATGCGGTCCATGCCACCACGAGCCAACACCTGGCCCCGGGGCATATCGAACACCTTGTACTTGAATGAGGTGCTACCCAGATTGGCGACGAGGATTTTCATGGCGCGGCTCCGTACGGTTCCAAGGGGCGGCGAAGAGCCGGCAACTGCCGGCAGCGAAGCACAGGTACATGACCCAGTGGTCCGACCCGCGGCTGGCCGCGGGGGCCGGCAACGGGGTTGATCTCAGGCGCGACCCGGCGACGGATCGCCGACGGCCCTGGCGCCGGCGGCGCGGCGCCCCACTGGCCACCTGATCGCGCTGCCGCGAACCGGGGTCGATGCCGCTAGGCGTACCGGCATGGGCCCGACCTCGGACCCACGGTGCCAGGACTCAGCCGCAGTGCCGAAGCAGCGCCGCCACCGCGTGCCGTGGCTCAACGCCGCGAGGCCACGACGTGCGGTGCTGCGATCATTTCCTGGCAGCGTAGCTCTGCCTGCGCCCCCCGCAGACCGCCGCCCGTGCCGCAAGGGGCGCCGACACGGGCGCGGCGCCGAGCCAGCGTCGCTGACGCGCGGACCCAGTTCCGGGGCCTGCCACCGTTCCCGACCCCCGCGCGACCGGGTGCTTCAGGGACGGACCGGCGTGCCGTCCGGCAGACGCGTCTGGGTCCAGCCGATGATCTCGTCCTCCACCGGATAGCGCGCTGCCAGTTCCTCGTTGACGTCGATACCCAACCCGGGCAGGTCGTTGGGGTACATATACCCGTTACGGACGCGCGGCAGACCAGGGAAAATCTCGTACACGTGTTCAGGGAAACCACACCATTCCTGGATGCCGAAATTGGGCGCCCACAGGTCCAGGTGCAGGTTGGCGGCGTGGCCCACAGGCGAGGTGTCGCCGGGACCGTGCCAGGCGGTGCGGATGCCATAGAGGTTGCCGAAGGCAGCCACGTGGCGGGCCGGCGTGATGCCACCCATCTGGCTGACGTGCATGCGCAGGAAATCGATCAGCCGCCCCTCGACGAGTGGCGTCCATTCGCGTGGGTGGTTGAAGAGCTCGCCCATGGCCTGCGGCGTGGTGCATACCTGCCGGATGTTGCGGAACCATTCAATGTCCTCGGGCGCCAGCACGTCCTCCAGGAAGAAGAGTCGGAACTGCTCCACGTCTTTGGCAAAGCCTACAGCCTCGATGGGCTGCAAGCGTTCGTGGACATCGTGCAGCAGTTCCACCTCGTCGCCGACCTCGCGCCGCAGGTGGGCAAAGAGACGCAGGTGGTCGCGGCGGTACTGGCCACGGTCGAAGTAGGCGCCGTCGGGCGCGCCATCAGGCTTGACCATGCCGCTGGCGATGCCGCCGTAACCGCCCATCTGGACGCGAATGAAGCGGTACCCTTGGGCCTGAAATCGTCGCAGGCTGTCGACCACCTCCTCGGGACAACTGCCCCCGGCATGGCCGTAGACCGCCGCCCCCTCGCGGCACTTGCCGCCGAAGAGCTGGTAGAGCGGCATGTTGGCCCGCTTGCCTTTGATGTCCCACAGCGCCTGGTCGATGCCGGAAATGGCGTTGTTGAGCACGGGCCCGTTACGCCAGTACCCGTTGACCATGGACATCTGCCAGATCTCCTCAATGCGGTCCACGTCGCGCCCGATGAGGAAGGGCCGCAGGTGTTCCTGGATGGCAGTATACACGGCGCGGAAGCGCTGTGTGAACGTGGCGCATCCGAGCCCGTACAGCCCCGGCTCGGAGGTCAACACCTTGACGATGATCAGGCGCGAACCCGCCGGCTGGGTGAGAATGGTCTGGACGTCGCGAACAGTGACCGGTGCGGCCATGGGGGTCTCCGAAGGAAAAGGGCCGGGGGCAGCGGGCCTGACCGGGTAGACCCGAACGGGTCTGCACGGTCGCAGCAGGCAAGGTCAAGGTCGGTCCGGACAAGGCGGCGCTCCGAAGGGCTCCGGGCAGCCGGCGGCCAGCGGTGCTGGCCCCAGCGCCCGGCGCGACCGCGGCCCGTCCGCGAGCCCGATGGGCAGGGCGACCGCGCGGCCCACCGATCGGGCCGAAATAGGTTAGGGGCCCGGAGGCGGCCTTGTCAACCAGTCGTGGCTCGGTTAGTTTGGCACGTTCTGGCAGGTATCCCGGTGACGAGGAGTGGCCATGGACGCGTGGCAAGCAATGGTTCTGGGTGTGGTCCAGGGCCTGACTGAGTTCCTTCCGATCAGCAGCACGGCGCACCTGCGCCTGGTCCCCCACGTGCTCGGGTGGACCGATCCAGGCGCGGCCGTTTCGGCGGTCATCCAACTCGGGACCCTGCTGGCGGTGTTCGTGTACTTCGCCGCTGACGTCAAGCGCCTGGTGTCAGCGGGCGTCGTCAGTCTGTGGCGGCGAGACCTGAACCATTCGCCGGACGCCCGGCTGGCCTGGGCGATCGTCGTCGGCACGCTGCCCATCGGGGTATTGGGGCTGACGTTCAAGGACTTCGTTGAGAGTGGGGCGCGTTCGCTGGCGTTGATCGCTGGCGCCCTGATCGTCCTGGGCCTGTTGCTGCTGCTGGCCGAGCGACTGGGCCGGCGCACCCGCACCATGGCTGAACTGGGCTTCTGGCAGATCCAGGTGATCGGCCTGTGCCAGGCACTGGCCCTGGTGCCCGGTTGCTCGCGGTCGGGCTCGACTATCATGGGCGGGCTGCTTCTGGGCCTGACGCGCGAAGACGCGGCGTACTTCTCTTTCCTGCTCAGCCTGCCGGCCGTGGCCGCCAGTGGTCTGCTGGAGCTGCACGACCTGGTTAAGGGGGGCCTGGCTGGAGAAGGTCTGCTGTACCTCGGCGTGGCCGTGGTGGCCGCAGCGGTCAGCGGCTACGCTACCATCGGCCTGCTGCTTCGGTATCTGCAGCGGCACGGGACGTATCTGTTCGTCATCTACCGCGTGGCCTTGGGCATTGCCATTCTGTTGAGTCTTCGTTGAGCTTGGCGCCGGGCAGGCCCCGGCGCCAGCGACAGCCACGGCGGCGGGTGGGCCGGCGACCGCATGGTCTTCTCGCCGCGGCCTATCGACGGGTGGCGCTGGTAGAACCGCACGGCGTGCCCGTAGCGATCCGTCAGCAGGTGGCCTGGGGCGACGGCACGGTCTGCTCGCAGCGACCGGTCACCGCGTGAACGGGCAACGGCACGGTCTGTTCGCAGCGGCCGGTTAGCACGTGAACGAGTGACGGCACGGTCTGCTCGCAGCGGCTCGTCAGCGGATGGCGCGAGGCGCGGGTAGGCAGGCCGCGCCAGGGCGCGCGCGCCGCTGCCAACGATGGGCCAGCGCGGCGGCGGTGCGGCACACCAGGCGATGGGGCCGTCGGCACGGGGCATCGGTTGCGGCTTGACAGGTGTGAGAGTCTGGCGGCGCAGTACGTCCCGGCCGTGGGGGCGCGGCCTGCAGCGAGGCAGGCCTGACTTCGGCCGGGCCCATGGCGCTGCGGCGGCAGCAGGAGACT
>CAITNQ010000434.1 GCA_903893785.1 uncultured Gemmatimonadota bacterium | reverse complement strand
TTGCTGTTGGGTGACGGCCCCGTACGCCGTGAACACCACGGAGTCGGTCGCGGTGCCGCGAGCCACCAGGCGGCCGCTGTTCACCTGCAGGTACTGATTGTCGTCAAAGGTCACCACGACGCCGGGCTCGATGGTCAGCGTTGCCGCCGAGCCAACCGTGACGGCGCCCGTGACCCGGTACGGGCTCTCTGCCAGTGTCCAGGTGGTGTTCTCGGCGATGGTTCCCGACACCGTGGTCTCGGCGGCGGCGTTCCACGCCAGCAGGAGTACCGCCAGAACTGCGGCTGCGGATCGTGCACGCGACATTGGGTCCACCTCCTTGTCGTGCCATTGCGGCTGAGGGTACGAACAGATCAGACATGTGCCGCAGCGCCCCGCCGGCCAATAGCCGGCGCCAGCGCCATGCCAGGCACAGGCCCCCACAGGGGCAGTCTCTCTCGGGCTCAGCAGGACCGGGGGTGGGTGCGGAACTGCAGCAGGGCTTGGCCACTGGCCACCGCGTCCGCCGGGGTGGGGGCAGAACGCAGCGGGTAACGGATCAAATGGAGTGCCGGGCAGCGCCGCCAGGTCGCCAGCGGGCCGCCCGGTTCACTATGACTTCTCTTGCTTGCGCCAGGCCAACGACGAGTCGGCGTCGGCGGACGTCGTAATGTACAGACCCACTCATCCGACGATAGGGGCCGCGCCGCGGGAGGCGCCGCACGTTACTTCATGAGCACCATTCGCCGTACGGCGCGGTCACTGGGGGTCTCCAGCTGACACAGATACGTACCGTTGGCCACCGCGCGTCCGTCGCTGTCCAGCCCGTCCCAACGCACCTCGTACGAGCCGGCCGGCTGCCATGCCGACACTAATTCGCGCACCAGTTGCCCGGTGAGCGAATACAGCTTGAGGTGGACGAACTCGGCTTTGGCCAGGTCGTAGCGAATGGTCGCCGACGGGTTGAACGGATTTGGGTACACCGGATGCAGCGCAAAAGCCGGCGGCAGGGCACCGACGACCGCGGTCGGCGTTGGTGGAGCAACCAGGTTGACCTGGATCAACTCGCTGTCCTGCGTCCACTGCACGCGGGTGTCGGTAGGCACGCCATTGACACGGATGGTAAGCCACTCACCCACGTCGGCGCCCTCGTCCAACGGGCTGGTCGGGTCGTCCAGGTACACCGGCAGATAGCCGTACACACCGGGCTGCTCGACCTGGAACCAACCCGCTACATTGCCGGTGGCATCGACCACATCGACCACTGTCCCGGTTCCGGCCGGTTGGCCGTCGGCGGCCAGCACCTGGCCGTAAACCACCACCCACCGGCTGGTGGGCGTAACCGGTTCGGCCGCGAACAGGCCGGCCTCGCCGCCGGCACTGGCCAGCAGGCGCGCCGCCGGCGTGGCGGGTACGCCCGCTCCCGCCGCATGCTGCCACAGCAGCGTGTCAACGGCGGTCAGCTTCACCCAGTACCCGCACTGCGGCGACATGAACTTGAGCGTGTTGTACAGCCCACCGGTGGGCGTGTAGATCTTGGCGCCGGTGCTGGTGTGCTTGAACGGGGCAATGGGCCACTGCGAGGTCTGGAAGCCCTGTACCTGCACCAGCTTGCCGCTCAGGCTGGTGACCGCATAGCGGACCGAGTCGCCGAACGAGGGCAGGTAGCCGATCAGGTTGAAGTTGGCCGCCAGCGGCACGGCTACGGTATCGGCGTAGACCGGCACACCGGTGATCTGCAGGGTGCGGGCGGTCCGCATGCGGATCCAGTACCCAAGGCGGTGATCGGTCTTCTTGAGCGTGTTGTACAGACCACCGGTGGGCGTGTACACCTTGGCGCCAGTGCCACCGCCGCTGGGTTTGATATTGGCCGTCTCGAATCCCTGCACCTGGATGACATCGGACAGGATGGGACGGATAATCGCTTCCACTGAATCGTTGGGCGTATCAATGGGCCAGGACACCAAGTTGAACTCAGCCGCTAGCTTCAGCGTTATCAGGCCCGCCACAACCTTGATCGTGCCGGTGGCCTGGGAGCTGTCCGCCTGGCCACGCACCGTGAGGACCACCGTGTAGGTCCCGGCGGCCGTGTAACTGTGGGCCGGCGATGTCTGCGTGCTGGTGCCGCCGTCGCCAAAGGCCCAGGTGCGACTGACTATGGGGCCCGTTGAGCTGTCGGTGAAGGTGACCGACGCGTTGGTCAGCACCTGCAGGGCCGATTGGCCG
>CAITNQ010000433.1 GCA_903893785.1 uncultured Gemmatimonadota bacterium | reverse complement strand
CTTATCAGCAAAGAAGTACCAGAGGAGGGACTTGAACCCACACTCCCTTAACGGGAACTGGATTTTGAAGCTAGTGGGTGGCTTATCGTGCCTGCCGTGACCCGCTGGCGGCGCGAGTGTGACGCTCCGGATGTGGCGATTGTGACGGTCGATCAGACGCCCAGGGGTGGCTGCAGGCGGGCGAGTAGGGCGGCGGCGGCGGGGTCGAGGCGGGGTTGGAGGTGGACGTCTACCACGGCTTCTTGGATCGGGGGGCGGCGGTAGCGGTTGCCTTGGATGTCGCCGCTGACGTGGTGACGGCCGGTGTCGGCCCAGCGGTAGATGTAGCTGGGCGGGAAGAATTGGCAGGGGTCCGCTTTGGCGCCTACGGCAGACCAGCGGGCTAAGTTCTGCTGGTCGTAGTCCGCCCGGTCATCTTGGCACCATCCGCCGGCAATGGCAAGGCATTCGGCCGTGACGGCTGCCGAACCCCAGAGGCGGCCGGCGGCGGGCTCGGCACGCGGTTGGTCTACGACGGTTGTGCCGTGGGTGCTGAGCACGGTGGCCGGATGCGACCAGGCGATTGGGCCGGCCGCCTCCAGGGCCGTGGCGTGGGCGGCTAGGTGCCACGGGAGATAGACGTCGTCGTCGTCCCAGATGACATAGGCGTCCGGCGTCCTGGTGACGCACGTGTCCAGGTACCGGGACATGGCCGGGTACTTGGTTGGCAGCGGTTGCCATTGCCGGGTGGCGTGGACGAACCAACGCTTTTGCAGGGCGGTGCCTCGCTGGTCGTCACGGGCCCAGAGCGTCGGGACAAGCTGGCCGGCGTCGTCGAAGATGATCAGGTCTGCGGTGTCCTGGGATCGCAGCTGCTGGGCGAGGAAGAGCCAGAGGGCGTTGGCGGCGAGGCTGGGGCGGCCGTAGGTGGGACACAGGCAGGCAACATGCATGGCGAGACCTCCGGGACTGCGGTGCCGTCCGCAATCAGGCTGGCCAGGCTGCTCAGACACAGCGCGTTGAGGCTGACAGCCGTTTCGTCGGCCCGTCGCTTCAGGGCGTCATGCAAATGCCTTGGCAGCCTGATGAGGATGGCGGACATCGAACCTCCGTGTGGGATGCCGATTGTCCCGGTTCTGCCGAGTTTGGCAATCAGGCAGTCGAGGGCGGAGCGGCCGGCGGGGCGGTGACGGCGGACCAGCGGCCCAGGGGGCATTCGCTGGTCCTCCAGGCGGCTTTGACGGCGATGTAGCAGCCGCAGACGCTGCAGCGGTCGTCACGGCGTTGGTCGCAGAGGGAGCACGTTTCGAGGCGAGTCTCGAGCGCCTCGGGGGTGACTTTGCCGGCGCCGTCGGCGACGTGGGCGGCGACGGCCTGGGCGAAGTTGGCGGCGAGTTTGATTACGCCGGGCAGGGTTGGCTTGTCGGCGGGGTCGCGGCTGATGGCTGTCAGGCCGTATTGGTGGCCGGCGTGGTAGATGACCGTCCACTCGGGATGCTGGCGGAGGAAGCGGCGCAGGGCGGGTAGCAGGCCCGGGGCGTCTACGCCTTCGGCCCGCTCGCCGAATGCGGCGGTGCCTCGCAGGATGATGCGGCGGGATACCAGCGGGGCGTATTTGTCGAGCTGGGCCCCCAAACGGTCTGCGGTGTGGACGTCGTCGATGTACAGGACCTCGGTGGCCGGCAGATCGGCGGGCAGGCCGTGGGGGTCGGGCGGACGGCGGTCGCACGGGAGGCGGGCCAGGAGCGGATCCTCCTCGCGCTGGTAGCTGACCAGGGTCTTGGGGGCGGCCGCCAGCAGGGCGGCGGTCGACTCGCGGCGCTTGGTGATCTCGACCACGTGGGTGGCGCCGGTGGCCAGGTCGCGGAGCTGGTCGAGGTGCTGGTCGAGGTCGCGGGGGATTTCGCGCAGGAAGGCGTGGATCTCGGGGACGGTGGCGCCGTCGGGGGGCTGGGGGCGGGCGGCGGCGGCCGGGGATGCGGGAGGTTGCGGCGGGGACTTCGACGCGCTCCCCGTTGGGTCGCGGTTAAACGGGGTACGCTGGCCGGGCGCAGTGTGAGCGATGGGATCGGCCAGGAGGTATTGCCAGTCCTTTTCGGACATGAGGCCGGTAGCGACAAAGTGGGCGTGGATGGGGGCGATGTCGAGGCCGACTTCCTGGTAGCCAAGGACGTAGTTGCGGACCTTGGCGTAACGGGTGAGCGGGTATTTGACGCCGCCCGGGCGGTCGAAGCGGTGGACCCAGCCGAAGGCGGGCACGCATAGGGCCCTGCCGCCTCGCTGGCGGGTCTTGGTGTGGATGTACAGCTCTTCGCCTCCGAACTCTCGGAAGTGCGGATTGAAGCCGGGCCAGGCGGCTTTGCGCATGCTGAAGCAGCCGAGTCCGCATCCGGGGATTTCGAATGGGGCCGCGGCGGCGACGGTGAACGGGTCTTGGCCGGGCTGGATGATGGGGCGGTAGCCGGCTTTGATGAGGTGGGCTTCGTGGCCGGCGAACTGGCAGTTGGGCAGCGGAAACCGCAAGTAGCAGTCGCAGGAATCGGCGGCGTCGGCCGCCTGGCGGATGAAGGCCTGCGGGGAGGTCAGGGACCAGTAGGCGGCTCGGCCGGCGACGTCCACGGGGGAGAAGCGACGCTGGCCGCATTGGCAGGACCAGGCCACGCCCCAGGTGCCCCACATTTCGGACCGCCAGACCTCGTTGAAATGGGTCGTGAGGTTGCGGCCGTCGTCGTAGAACATGGGGCCGCTGATCAGGTCTCGGCTGTCGGGATCGGCGGCGTAGTGGTCCAGGAGGGCTTGGACGGCGCCCTTGACCAGCAGGACGTGGCAGTCCATGCAGACGACATAGGGAGCCGCGGCTTCGGCAAAGATGCGCTCGCGGGGCTGAGTGGTGCCGGTGGCCTCGGGCATGGGGATGTACCGGCCGCCGGCCCAATGCTTGACCAGGCTGGCGACGGCTTTGCCATGTTCGTTGTCGGGGCTGTTGTCGACGACGATCAATTCGACTTCGGCGGGCGAGTGGTACGCTCGCAGGGCCTGGATGCTGAAGTAGACGCCGTCGTAATCGGAATGGTGGGCCATCCCGATGGTGAGTTTGGGAGCGGGCATGTTGGTTACGGAGCCTCCGGTTCGGTCCTGGCGGTATCGTTGAAGACTTGCCCCGTGGTCGAGCAAATCACCGGGCGGTGCACCAAGGCCGCGATGTGAGCCGCTTGGATCGGGTCAGATTCGACGAAGAACTTCAGTCCTGATTCGTCCCACGTGCTGGCTTTCAGTCGTACGACCTTGGCGAAGGTCCTCTGGCGGATCGATTTCCAAGGTCCCATTACCAGCCGTCGAGCCTGTAGTCCCTGGGCGGCAAGCCAGGCTTCGGTTTGGTGTCGGTACGCTTCCAGGCGAGCCGTGACGATCAGGGGTATTTCGAATGGTGCGAAGGCGTACAGCGGTCGGGCGGTCTGCAGAAATTCACGGTATTTGTCGCCGTCGTCATCCTGTTCCGGTGTGCAGTCGTGACATAGGACGCCGTCGAAGTCGGTGGCCAATCGGCTGTTGAACCAGTCGCCAGTGGCGAAAGCGGCCCATTCCCGGAACCAGGTACACGGAAACTGGCGGGCGACGTAATCCAGCGGATAGTGTGTAAACGTGACTTGGTAAGCGGCGGCAGTGATGTACTCGCACGGCATGTTGGCTAACGCCGCGCGGATCGTTCCGCCGGAATACACGTCGTCGTCCATCACGACCAACGGTCCGGAGAACTCGGACTCGCGAAGGCGTCGCCCGGACGACGACAGCAGTTGGAGACCGTCACGAGTCAGCCCATACAGTGGCAGATTGAGCAGGCTTGCCACATACGAAGCGGCCAGCATTCCGCCTCGTGGCACGCCGGCAACGCCGGACACGTGACGGGGCAACGCCAAGGCTACCTGTCGCAGGTCGCGGTAGAACTCGGCTGTCGTAATCCATCGCCATCGGCGTGCTTCGTCGCCAGGTTGTGGTGCAACAGTGTATGTTTCGGATGGCGCCGTGCCAACAAGATTGACGCCGAACAGTTCTGGCGCAGCCGCCAGCATTTGGCTGTAGCCCGGTGTGGTTGTGGTCAAGGCAGGACAACGCGAATCGCACGTGCCCGATTCGTACCAGTTGGAGGAACAAGGATCTCCGCAAGCAGCCGCGCAATCGGCGGCGGTCATGTCCGAACACCAGCCATCAGAGAAGCCGCAATCGCAACAGCAGACACCAGTCGGCGGTGGTGTGGTTGGGGTATCCGATGTCGTTGTCGTGCTGGTGGTTGGCTCGCATTGGCCGGTCGCGCAGAAGCAATCGCCCCCGGCGCATGCCGTCGCCGGCGGCGAGCCGCCTTCGCCGGGAGGGCAGTTGGAGGCGCAGAGGACCCATGTGCCTCCCTGGCATAGCCAGGTGCTGTTGTTGTAGCTCGGCTGCAAGCATCCTTGGTCGAGACAGGTGCACGGTCCGGCCGTGGTGCTGGTCCCGGTTGTGCTTGTCGTGGTAGGCGGCTCCGTGGTCGTGGTCCCGGCGCAGGGCGTCCAGGCGACTTCGCAGTCATTTTGCGCGTCGTGTGCCGGTCGGGAACACGGACAGTGGTACGGGCAGCTGGACTCGACCAAGGTCCAATCTCCCGTCGGGGAGCCCTGCCACTTGCAGCGGCCGGAGTCGCACGGTGCCGCGGTCGTGGTCGTGGGCACGGCCGTGCTGGACGTGTAGCAGTTGGCGCAGGGGGCGAGTGTGGTCGTGGTGGCGGCCGGCGTGGTGGGGGTGGCGCACGGCGTGCTGGTCGCGGCGCAGACGGTCCCGGGGATGGTGGGCGGCGGGCAGTTGCAGTTGGGGACGTCGGCACAGCCGTCGTCGGTCTTGACCCATTGGCCGAGCGCGGGGACATACCACCAGGTGCAAGCGCCTCCGCAGCCGGGCGGCGGGGGCGGTTGGGTCGTGGGCGGCAGCAAGACACATTCGGTGTGGGCGGTGGCACAGAACGGGTCGCCGGCTGGCGCTTCGCACGGACAGGCGTCGGTGCAGCCGTTGCTGGTCTGTTGCCAGGCCCAGCCGTCCGCAGTCGGGACGCCTACCCAGTCGCAGCCGAGTGCACAAGGGGCCGGCGTGGTGCCCGTGGTGGACGTGTTGCAGTCGCAGGTGGTTGGGGTGGCGGTCGTGGTCGGAGAGCAATAGGGCGGGTAGTTCTGGGCCTGGGCGCAGTTGGTGTAGGTGCATTCGCCGTCCGTGTCGCCGCAGTAGGTCGGGTACAGGCAGCTGCAGGGCGGCAGGGTCGTGGTCGTGGCGCCGGCCGACGTCGTCGTTGGTGCGGCCGTGGTCGAGCAGGCGCAGGTGGTTGAGGTACTGGTTGACGTCGGGACGTCTGTGGTGCTGGTCGTTGGGGCGGGCGTGGTCGGGGTCGGGGCGGCGCCGCAGGTGCTGGATTCGAGGGTCCACGACAGCGTCGAGGCGGACCAGGTCCACTTGCAGCTGCCGGAGCATGGGGGCGGGGTTGTGGTGGTTTGGCCGGCGGCGGTGCTGGTCGTGGATTCGGCGTCGCCGTTGGACAGGCGGACGACGGCGTAGACGGTGCCGGTCTGGTCGGTTGGCCAGAGGATTTGGCAGGGGGCGGCGGGATCGTCGGTGCTGACGAGGGTGCGGCCTGATGGCGTGGCGTAGCGGTGGGCGGTGCTGGTGATCTGGACGCGGGTTTGGACGGCGCCGGACACGACGGCTCGGGCCATGGCGCAGGGGTCGCACGGCTCCAGGAGGATGGCGATTCGGCCGCGGTGATCGGCGGGGGTCTGGGCGTGGAATTGGGGATCTCCGCCCGCCCAGGCCTCGAGCGCGCAGGCGGGATCGACCACGGGGCGCGTAAGCTGGATGGCGTCGAAGCGTTGCCAGTCGCCGCACTCGCTGTTGTAGACCCAGACGCGGTCGGGTTCGCGGGCGGTTTGATCGACCAAGAAGGTCTGGCCTTGGCCGTGCGCAGCAACCCAGTTGGCGGCGTTCGCCATCGCGTTGTGATCGGCGGCGCTCTGGCGCAGGCGTTGACCGGGTTGGACTTGGCGGACGGGCATGGGATCAGGTGTCAGGTGTCAGGTGTCAGGTGGCAGGGGGTAGTGGTCAGTTGCAGAGGTTGGTGTAGACCGTGCGGTCTACGCGGGCTTGGCCTTCGTCCGCGTTCAGGACCTCGGCGGCGATCGCGGCGGCCATGTCGCGGACCTCGTCCTCGGTGGGCTTCGGCGGAGCGGTGGGGCCGGTGTGCGTGTCGCGGGCTACCTTGGCGCAGGCGGAGCGGGCTAGATCGAGTATCTGACGCTCCGCCTCCTGGACGGCGTTGGCCTCGCGGACGTCGATGTTGCCGGCCGGGACCGGCAGGCGACGTGTGCAGCCGACATGTTTGTTGGCCCAAATTTGAGCGATGCTGTGGTAGGTGTCGTCGATGTATTCGGGGGGCGTGGTGGTCATGGGTTGGGATTGGGCTTGGGGTGTCGGATGGTGGTTTTATCCGCCGATGCCCAGGGCGTCGAAGTCGGCGAAGTCGTAGACGCGTTCGACGTAGGCGTACTTGGGCCGCTTGGCGGGGCGGTTGTTGGCGCCGGGGTCGGGGGCCTCTTCGAAGTAAATCCACAGGTACTCGTGGCCGAGCTTGGCGATGCTCGTCAGGTCGCCGATGGTGGCGCCGGCGATGTTCGGCAGGCGGAGGAATTGGTAGCTGCAGGTGGGATCTGCCTTGGTGCCCTGGCTGAAGTCGCAGCCCAGGAAGAGCACTTCGCCGGCCGCTCGGCCGTGGAATGTGTCGATGTTGACGGTGCCGGTCAGGTCTTCCAGGAGCTTGCTGTAGGCCACCGTGATGACGGCCTTGGGCTGGGTGTAGTCGATGGTGAACCGCATGGCGGGGACGACGATTTCCACGCCCTGGACTTCGCCTTCGCGCGTGACGCCGATGGACTGCTTGAAGTCGACGGCCGTGCCGCCGGCGGCGGCGTAGCGGGCGATGGTCTCTTTGCTGACCAGGATCTTGGCGGTGCCGCCGGTTGTGCTGCCGCTGATCTTGTAATCGCCGGTCTCGGGAGGCTTGGTTTCGTCGTGCTTGCGGCCGTCGATGTAGGTGATCGTGAATTCCCAGACGCGGTTGCCGAGCTGGGTCCAGTCGATGTTGTTGCGGTAGAGGTCCTCCAGGGTGACCGGGTCTTGCACGGTCATCGGGGCGATGCTGTCGAAGGCGGCGACCAGGGCGGCGATGTCGTCAGTGCCGCGCAGGGTGTAGACCCAGTCGAGTTCGGTGGCGGAGTCGATCGACGATCGGCCACGGCGAGAGCCGATCTTCTCGCTGTGGGTGATCGTGGGGGCCGGCGTCGTGGTTG
>CAITNQ010000432.1 GCA_903893785.1 uncultured Gemmatimonadota bacterium | reverse complement strand
GGCCTGCGTGTGCCCCTGTCAACGCTTCGCCCGCACCGTTACCGGTACGCACGCATGACTCGGGGTCAGGGTGACTGGCTGAGTCTTCCCTGTGTGGCTCTTGCATCCACTACTCCTCGCCGGTTCGTCCCGGCGCACTAAGCGTCCGGCCAACCCACATTCGGCAAGGATTCCCGGTTGAGGCGGCCGTGAGGGCGGTCGGATGGGTAGCGGGCGAAGGAGACAGCGTGCGACCGTTGGCGACGGAGGGCTAGCCCGAGCTTCCAGGCGGACTTCCGCAGTAACCCGCTGTTGACCAATTGATTAAGTCGTGTTCTGGCGGTCGTTCGTGTGGCTACACTGGCAGGGGCAGGTTGAGCAGTTCGAAGGCGCGTCGTTGCAGCGGGGTTGGGCGGGTGGTGGTGGCGAAGGGCGGGGCGGCGGGGCCGGGCAGCTGGACCCAGTTCTTGACCTGGGTGGCGAGGTGATCGAGCAACGAGGGGAAGGGATGCACCGGCAGATCATCCACGGTGCGCTGGCTGGCGGCCTTGGTTCGCGCGGCGGCCGAGCGGCCGGCCGGCGCGACCACCGAAGCTCGTTCGGCGGTCTCCGGCTCGGCGTCGTGGAAAGTGATCGGTGCCAGCGCCTGGCGCATGTGCCACTCGACGTAATACGCCAGCATGCACAGCAGCACGTGGGCTCGCACGCGGGTTTCCAGGTAGTGGTAGATGGGGCGGATGTGCAGGTTGACGGACTTCATGGTGCGAAAGGCCCGTTCGACCGTCGACAGGGACTTGTAGGCGGCCACGGTCTGGGCGCTGTCCAGCGTCTGGGCGGGCACGTCGGTGCGCACGACATAGAGGCCGTCGAGGGCCTCCTCCGCCTTCAGCGACGCCTCCCGACATCGGTAGCTCAGCCCGGTGTCGGTGATGGTGACCTGAAAGTGCTTGGCCATCTTGTAGCGGTTGATGACGCGACCGACGCGCTGGCCGATGACGGCGGCCCCGCGCAAGGGGCGCTGGGGCCGAGCGCAGGCGGCCACGATCCCCTCGAGCAGTTGTTGCGTGGCCGCCATCAACTCCTGGCGCTTGCGTCGACGTTCAGCCGCCAGCAGCGGATTGAGGCAGACGATCAGGCGCTCGCCGGGGAAGGCCGGGCTGGTGATCTCGGCCAGATCCTGCTGATCGAACAACGAGGGCGCGATACTGCCCTGCTGCGCCAGGGCCTGGATCTGCGGCGCGCGCAACGCCGTCACCCACGACAGGCCCTCGTTCGGGGCCAGATCTTCCCGGATGCGAGCCTGCGTAATCATGCCGCGATCGCCGACCAAGATGACCCGCGTCAGCCCAAAGCGCTGGCGGATCTTGGCCACCTGCCGGGCCACCGTGCCCGGGTCCGCCGTATTGCCGTCGAAGACGTCCACCGCCACCGGGCACCCGTCGCGGTTACACAACAGACCGATGACGATCTGCAGTTTGCCGCTCTTGCCGTCGCGGCTGTGGCCGCGCTTGGCTAGCGGACAGCAGTGGCCCTCGAAATAACTGGAGGTGACGTCATACAAGATCAGGGTGTGGTCCAGATGGCGCCGGGCCAGTGCGGCCTCGATGCGGGCCTGCCGTGGCAGCAACCAGTCCATCG
>CAITNQ010000431.1 GCA_903893785.1 uncultured Gemmatimonadota bacterium | reverse complement strand
GTTGAGCAGCTGCCCGCGGCTTCGTGGCGAGCGGCGCTCGGCTTGGGCTTTGTCTCGGCGGTGTTCGACAACATCCCGCTGACCGCTCTGGCGATCAAACAGGGCGGGTATGACTGGGGTATGCTCGCCTATGCGGTCGGCTTCGGTGGCTCAATGATCTGGTTCGGCTCGTCGGCCGGCGTCGCCCTGAGCAGCCGGTTCCCGGAAGCCCGGTCGGTGTATCTGTGGCTCCGCCACGGGTGGTTCGTTGCCGTCGCCTACGTCGTCGGCTTCATGGTGTTGCTGAGCACGCTCGGGTGGCAGCCGACGCCGGAGCGGCAGACCGCGGAGCCCGCCGCAGCCACGGCGACCCAGCCGGTACCCACCCACCCGTAGGTCGGGCCGCGGCCCCCGCCCGCGCCGACGCGGGCCGACCCGGGACCCCGGTCAAGCGGCCGGATCGGGCGCGCCGGGCGCCCGACGGCAGAACACTGTCTGCGCCCGGCCATAGCACTGCCGCAGAGCGCGGTGGCGAGCGACGGCCGGGGTCTGTGCACCGCGGCACCGAGGGGACGCCATTCGGCCCGTCGATCGGGTTGACGCCCCAGATCCGCGGCTGCGGCGCTCAGCGCGAGACGATCAGCACCCGCACATCCAGTCCCGCGACCGTCAGCTCCACGCGGCCATCGCGGCCCGCCACCGGCTGGCCCAACAGGTCCTCGACACCTGACCAGGCCGACACGTCGATCATTTCTGTGACCGGGTTGGCCGTGGGGTTAGTGAACAGCCAGGCCTCCCGGTCCGGAGTGACCCGCCGGCGCACGATGAGCGGGCCATACTGCGGGCTCGAAACGCCGCAGGTCTGCAGCAGGGCCCGCACGGCGCCGTGGCCAGGCAGCCGGTACGCGGTACCGCTGTGCCCGACGTAGGTGCCCAACAGCCAGGCCGAACCGCGTCCCACGCGGCGCCGGACTCCGGCGATGGCCGGCTGCGGTCCCGGCGTCAGCAACACCGCCTCGCTGTCGCTGCTCGACGCGAAGGTCTGCAGATACACATTCGCCCGCAGTTGGTGCCCGGCCAGGGGCCCCACCCCACGGAGCATGGTCGCGTCGCGGTACTCACCCCAGGTGCGTTCCGGCGGCGACCAGCGTCCCCCGGCCTGCGGTTCCCGAACCATGGTGAAACCGGTTTGGCGCACGCCGAACAGCCCGGCGAGAACCGGCGACATCTCGCCGCGCACCGCCCGGCCGTTTTCGTCCAAGCGGCCGGGGGCCGCTTCGCTGATCAGGTGGCCACCGGCCTCAACATAGGCGACGAGCCGCTCTGCCTCGGCTTCGGCCAGCGACAGCGGGAAAGGAAGCACCAGGGCCGGCAAGGTGGCCAGGGCCTCCTGGTCGTGATCCACACTGACGAAATCCAGCGGCAGGTTGAGCTCCCACAGCAGGCGGTGCCAGCCGCGCGTGCTGTAGGCCAGGTGTTCGCCGCCCTGCGTCAGGTGGCCGCACAGCTGGGCATTCCACTCATTGACCAGCACCCCGACCTGGGCCGGCTCCAGCGTCGGTCGGCCGAACAGCTCGACGTGGGACTGCAGGGCCCGACCGATACGGGCGGCTTCGGCGCACCGGTCGGACACCTCACCATCGCTGTCGAGCAGACTGAAGCCGTTCTGCTCGGCGGCCATGATCTCGGCCCGCGTCACCCAGAAAGAGACGGCCGTGACCCCAGCTCCCATGGCCGTCAACAGCCAGCGCCGAATGTCATCGGGTGACGGTACGCGTCCCTTCTGGAAGCCAGTGCTTACGGGCCCGCCCTGGAACTCGGCAGCCCACACGCTGACTCCACCGGCGTGACCCTGACCCGGGTTGGCTGACCGAATGTAGTCGTAGTTATAGGCAACCGTGTTCCAGGCCTCGGTCAGCAGGGCATGGGCCCGGGCGAAGGGCCGCCGGTGCCCGTCGTCCCAGGGCGAGCCGCAGCCCCAGGCAGGATAGCACGAGCAACCGAGGAAATCCTGGCAACGGGCGTAGGTCCAGTCCTGGGCGTACCCCAGCGCCGGTCCCCCCTTGTGGGCGAAGACCGGCCGCGCGCGCGGGTCGGCGGCGCGGATGGCCGCGGCTCTTCCCTGCAGCACCGACCCCACCTGGATGTTGTCCATGAAGAACTGCCACACATAGTCGGCCGCCTGCGGCTGCCGGGTCGAGCGATTCGGTTGGACCGCGGCCCAATCCGGGTAGCGGGTGTTCCAGGCGCGGTTGAGAGCCTCGATGTCACCGTACACCGTCGCCAGCCATCGGTGGTAGGCGGCCAGGGTGTGCGGGCAGTAGCATACCCCCGTGCCAACCAGACCATCGGCCCAGTAACCGATCTCCTGCCAGGTGTTCCACACCACCAGGTTGTCATAGCGGCCCAGGCACGCGACCAGACGTTGCAGGAACTGCTGTTGGGCTTCCAGCGCCCCGGGATGGTCGTAGCACGGCCCGGGCTTGCCGTCGGCCGGCAAGGTGGTGGGGGCTTCATAGGGCAGGCGGGCGCCGTGGCGACCGACCATGCGGCAGTCGGGGTACTTCTCGTAGAGCCAGTGAGGGGCCTGTTCGCAGGTAACGCCCAGGTACACGGCCAGGTCCAGGTCACCCGCGTACTCGATCAGCTCTTCGTAGCGGGAGAAGTCGCAGACGCCCTCGCGGGGCTCGTCCACCATCCAGTGCTCCTGAAGCTTGATCAGGTTGAACCCGTGCTGGCGCAGGGTTTCCATGTCGCGTTTCAGTTCCGCCATGGGCGGCATGGGCTCACGACACAGATGCGAGCCAAAGGGCAGTACGGCGGCGAAATCCCGGGCGTTCAAGGGTTGGGGCCTCCTGACAGGTCATCCGGCCGCTGCGGGCGGCCACGGTTCTCCGCTGGGGCGCGCTGGGGGCCAGTGGGCAGGCCGGGATGCGTCGGCACTTCAGGGGCGTGGGCCGGAGCGGCCCGCCCTCACCGGCTACCGGTCCCCGCCCGCGTGGGCCGATACGAGGTCCGCGTCCAGCCAAGCGCCATCAGGCACCCAGGCCCGAACCTGAGGCGCCCAAATGAGCGCGGACGCGGGCAGCCAACAGCTCCACGGCCACCTCCTGGCGTCCGTCGGCCGGGACAATCAGGTCGGCGTGGCGGCGGCTCGGTTCCACATACTGCACATGCATGGGCCGAACACTGGTAAGGTACTGGTCCATGGTCTGCTCCGCTGGCCGCCCCCGCTCGGCCACGTCCCGGCGCAGGCGCCGGACCAACCGCAGGTCAGGGTCTGCGTCGACGAACACGCGCAGGTCAAACAGGGGCAGCAGCGCATCAACGGCAAACAACAGGACGCCCTCAACGACGATGACCGGACACGGCGCCAGTTCGCGCCCGCCGCTGGAACGGCGATGATGGGAAAAATCATACGCCGGCACGCACACCGTATGGCCCGCCGCCAGAAGCGCGAGATGCTCGACCAGCAGCTCGCTTTCCAGCGCGTCCGGGTGATCGAAGTTCCGGCGGGCGCGGTCCGCGGGGGCGAGGTGCCCCAGATCGCGGTAATACGCATCGTGCGCCAGGCAAGCAACCTGCGCCGGCTGGAAGCGAGCCGCCAGGGCCGCCGTCAGGGTAGTCTTGCCGGCCCCGGAGCCGCCGGCGATGCCGATGATGAACGGCTGGTCAGCCAAGGTATCGGTCCTGCCACCCCACCATGGTACTTTCTGCTTCGTTGTCGGCGCCTCCGTGGCGCGTCGCCCGCGTCACCGCGGCCCCGCACCGCGGCGCCAACAACCCACCCGAGGCCGCGAGCCGGCGAGCGAAGCGCAACTGGCGTCTACCCCCCGCTCATCGCCCGAGCCAGCCGGGGCAGCGTCCAGCCACACGCCCCAAGGTAGGCAGCAGGCCAGGCTGCGACAACCACCGGGCGGCCGTTGCGCCGCGGTCCGGGCCGCGCTAATGTGTAGGCCTGCGCCGCAATCCGGCTTGCCCGCTGGGCGCCGGCCAAACAGCCAAAGGAGCGGCGGCAGCAGTACCAACCACATCCCCGCAGTCGGGCGGGAGGCCCCCATGCAGCGAATGACGCGGCCCGTTCCTGGGCTGGCCCTGTGGTTCTGGCTCGTTTCCTCCCTGGCGCTGGCCCAGACGCCATCGGCCCGGGCGCCGACGGTGGCGCCATCGGTGGCCCCGCCGACAGACTCGACCGTCGCAGGGATCGTGTGGATGACGGATGCGGGGCAGGCCCGCGCCCTGGCGGCGGCGCAGGGCAAACCCGTGATGATCGACTTCATGGCCACTTGGTGCCCGCCGTGCCGGGTCATGGAGGAGACAACCTTCCACGATCCCCGGGTGGTGGCCAAAGCGGCCGGGTTCGTTGCTGCGCGCGTCAATGTCGACCAGCAGCCTGATGTGGCCAATGGGTACGGCGCCAATGCGGCCAAATACGGGGGTATCGGCATCCCCAGTGTCCTGTTCCTGGCGCCGGATGGGAAGACGCTCAAACACCCGGTCGGGTACCTGGGTCCGGCGGCGTTCCTGGCGGTGATGGACTCAGCCCTGGCCTTGGCACGCCCCTGAAGCGCATCCGGCGCCGATGCCCTCCTGACACCGGCGTGGCTGACATCGGAGGGGCCGCGCGTACCCGTTCCGTGCCGCTGGCGCACGCTGCGGCCGGACGTCGAGGCCGGTTGCCGCCGACATGGGCCAGGGGAGTTGGTGCCGACGCGGGCCCGGTGAACGGGGCCCGCGGAGCTGTCGCGGCTTCCGGCCGAACCAACCGGGCACCGGTGCGAACCTACCCGGTCAGCCGCGCGCTTTCCGCGGCACGGCAAGGTCGGCTTTGCCTGGCCAGCGCGCCCTTTACCGCTCGCTGCGGCGGCGCAGCAGACGGGCCGGGTTGCCCACCATGACGGAGTCCGCGTCGACGTCGTGCAGCACCACGGCGCCCGTGCCGATCAAGCTGCCCCGCCCCACGCGGGTGAACTGCCGCACGCTGCAGGCTTGGCCGAGGTAGCAGTCGTCCTCCACCGCCACCTGGCCGGCCAGGCGCACGCCGCTGGCCACCACGACCCGGTCGCCCAAGACATCGTCGTGGTTGATGATGGACCCGCTCAGCGCCAAGACGAAGTCGCCCAATCGGGCGTGCAGCCCCACGAAGCAGTGGGGGTACAAGACGCAGCCGGGACCGATCCGGGCGGTCCGGGACACCCACGCTGCTGGATCGACCAACGTGGCGTAGCGTTCGCGCGGCAGGGAGCGACTGGCCGCGTCCAGGCCGGGTAGCAGCGCCGCTTCCGGCCAGTCCTGCAGCGCCTGCGCAGCGTGGATCGGGTAGTCCACGAACGTCTCGCCGACGCGGGCCCCATCGAGCGACACGAACCCACGGAGACGCCAGGTGGGCTGTCGGGCGTTGACCCGCTCAACGATCTCGGCCATTTCGCCGTTGTGCACGTCCAGACCCACGATCAGCAGGTCACGCACCGCCGGCTCGGTTGCCGCGCCGGCCACAGGCGCATCGAGGTCCATCGATACATTCCTTCTCTGCCCGGCAGCGGGCGTGGTGGGGCGACGATACCGGCGCCGCCGTTAGCCAGGCAGCCGGTCAACCGGCGCTGCCCGGCGGCGGACCGTGACGCCGGCGCGGCGCTCGCTGACCGCGGCCGACGGGCCCGTACCGCCGCAGTTGGATTCCTGCCAGCCACGACGGCACAGGGGCAGGCCCCACCGTAGGCTGGCCTCCGCGCTGATGGCGGGGTATCTTGGGGCGGGTCGAGTGCCGCCCGGCCGCGGGCGGATGCCGGGTTTGCTGCCAGCCCGCAGCCTGCTAACTACCGCTGTTCGCGGGTCCCGGGTCAAGGTCGCCCGGTTGGTGGCCGGCGGGTCGCACCGAGGGCCGTCGCCGCCCGGCACTGAGGAACGCCGGTAACGCGGCCCACGGCCGCTCCCCCTTCTTCTCCCCAACTCACCCGTGACCTGTCCGGGGCGGCTGCGGTCCCTCTATAGGGGATCTGCTGGAGGGGATCTCCGCGGACGATGGCGCGCCCGACAGGTCAACACCTCACCTCTCCACCGGGGGCATGGGTCCATGCAAGCAACCGCACGCACGCGAATTCGCTGGCCGAACACCGCCG
>CAITNQ010000430.1 GCA_903893785.1 uncultured Gemmatimonadota bacterium | reverse complement strand
GCGGGCGCGGCGAAGGTCGCGACGGCGGACGTGGCGACGGCGGGCGCGGCGAAGGTCGCGACGGCGGACGTGGCGAGGGCCGCGAGGGTGGACGCGGTGAGGGCCGCGAGGGTGGACGCGGCGACGGTGGCCGCGACGGCGGACGTGGTGAGGGCCGCGACGGCGGGCGTGGTGAAGGTGGACGCGCCGAGGGCCGCGAGGGCGGACGCGGCGAAGGTCGCGACGGGGGCCGTAGCGAAGGCGGTCGATCGCCCGACGGACGCCAACCCGGGGGTCAGCCCCAGCGCAATGGGGGCCAGCAGCCCCAACCCGCGGCACAGCAGCAGCGGCCGCTCCAGGCGCCGGCCCAGGCGGCCAGTCCAGCGCCGCCCGAGCCCCTGGCCCCCTTGGGAGACAAAGGGCAGCGGACCCTCAACGAGGCCCAAAAGGCGTTCCTGCAGACTCTGCAGTCCGTCGTGCGCGTCAACATTGACGGTGACTGGGACGACGACATGATCCGTTCGGTTTTCGATCGCCTCGAGCGGCTCTTCGACCGCATCCGGCGCGGCTGAGCCGACGACCCGTCAGCTGGAAATGGCTCAGGGCCCCGCGGCAACGCTGCGGGGCCCTGACTGTTGGGGCCGCCGGTAACTCAAGGCGGCCGATTCGGCACCGGTCACTCGGCCCACGCTCCCATGGCACAGAACTTCCGGACGCGCTGCGCCACCAGCTCGTCGGCGGTGACCCCGCGCAGCTCGGCCAGGGCCTCCGAAAGGTGGCGCTTGAGCGTCGCGGCAGCCTCGTCGTAATCCCGATGAGCGCCGCCGAAGGGCTCAGCGACAATGCGGTCAACGATCGACAAGCCCTTCAGGTCACTGGCCGTCAAGCGCAGAACGTCCGCCGCCTGCTCCCGCTGCTCGCGCGTCTTGAACAGAATGGTTGAGCAGGCTTCAGGGGCAATAACGCTGTACCACGCGTTCTCCAGCATCAGCACCCTATCACCCACCGCCAGACCAATAGCACCGCCGCTGCCCCCCTGCCCGATGATCGCCACGACGACGGGGACGGGGAGCTGGGACATGTCCAGCAGGTTGCGGGCGATCGCTTCGGCCTGCCCCCGTTCCTCTGCCTGGATCCCAGGGAATGCGGCCGAGGTGTCGACCAGACTGATCACCGGCAGGCCGAACTTGGCCGCCAACCGCATCAGGCGCATGGCTTTGCGGTACCCCTCGGGATGTGGCATGCCGAAGTTGCGCCGTTGGCGCTCTTCCAGCGTGCGGCCGCTCTGCATCCCGACCACCATCACCGGTTCGCCCTCCAACCGAGCAGGTCCGCCGATCACGGCAGCGTCGTCGCCAAAGGCGCGATCACCGTGCAGTTCGGTGAATTCCGTGAAGATCCGCGACACGTAATCGAGCGCGTATGGACGCTGCGGGTGCCGACTGAGCTGCACCCGCTGCCAGGGAGTCAGGTTGCCGAAAACCTGCTGGCGAAGCGCTTCCAGGCGCTGCTCCATGCCGCGCAGCTCGTCCGTAACGTCAAGGCCATCGACCTCAGCCTGCCGCGACATCTCGGCCAGCTTCTTCTCCAGGTCGATGATCGGCCGCTCAAAGTCGAGGTGGAAACCGCTGCTCGCCGTCATTGACGCTGCTCCCCAGGGTGACACGGGTGCGGCCTGGGCACTGCCCCGGGTCCGCTGTCCGGTCGGCGGACGGGTGATGCAGGGGCAGCACTGGCCCGCGGGCCAGCCACGGCTGCAGTCAGGCGGCCGGCGCCCGCCCCCATACAGACACCAAACCGGCGCGCCCCCTTCGGGGCCACGACTCAGCCGAGTTTGGCGATGGCGGACTCGACCCGATCCATGGCCTTCTCGATCTGCGTCATGGAGGTAGCATAGGAGAAGCGGATGTGCTCCAGGGTGCCGAACCCAGCCCCTGGCACACAGGCCACCCGGGCCTCTTCGAGCAGGTACTCGCACAGCGACACCGAGTCGGCTACCGCGCGCCCGCCGGCGGCGCGGCCGTAGAGGGCCGAGACCACCGGGTAGGCGTAGAACGCGCCCTGAGGCAGGGCACAGGTCACCCCCGGAATGGCGTTCAGACGGGCAACCATATAGCGTCGGCGCTCGTCAAAGGCAGTGCGCATCTGAGCGATGGACTCCTGCGGGCCATTGAGCGCCTCCACCGCCGCCTTCTGCGAAATGGAGGCCGGATGCGAGACCTCCTGGCTCTGGATCTTGTCCATGCCGGCGATGATCTCGGCCGGTCCGGCGGTGTAGCCGATGCGCCAACCGGTCATGGCATAGGCTTTGGAGACGCCGTTGACCACCAGGGTCAGGTCACGGATCGCCGGACCCAGGCTGGCGATCGAGTGGTGCACAGCCCCGTCGTAGACCAGCATCTCGTAGATCTCGTCGCTGAGGACCCAGATCCCGTGCTCGACAACCACGCTGGCGAGGGCGGCTAGCTCCTCGCGGGTATAGACCATGCCGCTGGGATTGGAGGGGCTGTTGAGGACCAGCATGCGGGTTCTGGGCGTGATCGCGCGGTGGAGCGCGTCGGGCGTCAGTTTCAAGTCGTCTTCGGGCCGGGTTTCCACGACGACGGGCACGCCGCCCATCAGCCGTGGCTGTTCGGTATAGGTCACCCAGTACGGGGTCGGAATGATCACCTCGTCACCCGGGTTCACGACGGCGGCCACGGCCAGGTAGAGTGAGTGCTTGGCGCCGTTGTTGACGATCACCTCCTGGGGGGTGTATTCCAGGTTGTTGTCACGGCGGAACTTGGCGCAGATGGCCGCCTTCAGCTCGGGGATCCCCGACCCAGGCGTGGTGTATTTGGTGAACCCCGCCTCGATGGCCCCGATGGCGGCGTCCTTGATGTTGCGCGGCGTATCGAAGTCGGGCTCACCGGCCGACAGCGAGATGACATCCACGCCCTCCCGACGCAGAGCTGCCGCCCGCGCCGAGATCTGCATGGTGACCGAGGGCTGCACACGCTGCACATTCAGAGCCAGAGGCATGGCAAGGCCTTTCGCGTGGTTCGTAATCCGGGAGGGCCACAGACCGCGGTGCGGGCGTCGCACGGCGAGCCCGAGCCGCCGGCGACGGTCGCACGGAGCTGGGCGTCAGGTGGTGTAATCGGCGTTGATGCGCACGTAGTCGTAACTGAAGTCGCAGGTGAACACCTCCGCCGCTGCGCTGCCCCGCTGCAGGTCGATGCGGATGACCACCTCGTCGGCGCGCATCGCCTGGCTGAGGGCGGCCTTGTCAAAAGGCAGCCCCGCTCCTTGCCTGAAGATGGGCACGCCGCACAGAGACACCTCGACCTGGTCAGGGTCGAAATCGACGCCCGCGTAGCCGGCCGCGCAGAGGATGCGGCCCCAGTTTGGGTCGTTGCCAAAAATCGCCGTTTTGACCAGGTTGGAGTTGGCCACCGAAAGGCCAATCCGCCGCGCTTCCGCCTCGTCGAGGGCCCCCTGGACCTGGACCGGAACCAGTTTGGTGGCCCCCTCACCGTCGCGAGCGACCATGCGCGCGAGCTGCCGGCACACGTGCTCCAAGGCTGCGGCAAAGGCCTCGTGGGACGGGGCCCCAGGCCCCACATCAACGCCGCCGGCCCCGTTGGCGAGCACGATGATGGTGTCATTCGTACTCATGTCGCCGTCCACGGTGACGCAGTTGAACGACCGCTCGACAGCCGCTGCCAGCAGCGCCTGCAGTGCCTCGCGACCAATGACCGCGTCGGTGGTGACCACCGACAGCATGGTGGCCATATGAGGCGCGATCATGCCGGCCCCTTTGGCCATGCCACCTATGCGCACGGCGCCGTCGGCCACGGCCAACTCCACGGCCACCTCCTTGGGCACGGTGTCCGTGGTCATGATGGCCCGCGCCGCGGCCGGGCCGCCATCGACGGTCAGGCCGTTGGCCAGGGCTGGCAGCGCGGCCTCGACGGCCGGCATGGGCATGGGCACGCCAATCACCCCGGTAGAGCACACCAGCACCTCTTCGGTGCGGACCCCGAGGGCCGCCGCCGCCACCTCGCACATGCGACGGGCGTCGACAACGCCCTGAGCGCCGGTGCAGGCATTGGCGTTGCCGGCATTGAGGACCACGGCTCTGGCGCACCCGTGCTCCAGGTGTTCACGGTCGACCTGTATCGGCGCCGCCTGGACGCGGTTGGTGGTGAACGCCGCCGCCGCCGCCGCCGGCCGATCCGAGCAGACCAGAACCAGGTCAGGCCGCTCTGACCCGGGTTTGATCCGCGCCATGACCGCCCCAGCGCGGTACCCGCGGGCACTGGTAACACCGCCCCCTTCGATCGTGATCATGTCCCGCTCTCCCCGGTGTCGACCTGGCGCGTCGCCATTGGATCGGGCGCCGCCAGGGTGTCCTTCATCAACTTGTAGTGCAGGCTGTCCGCCAGGGCAATCCAGCTGGCATCAATGATGTTCTCCGACACGCCCACGGTGCCCCACACGTCGACGCCGTCAGATGACTCGATGAGGACCCGCACCTTGGCCGCCGTGCCGTCGCTACTCGACAGCACGCGCACCTTGTAGTCCTCCAACCGCACGTCGTTGATGGCCGGGAAGGCAACCTGCAACGCCTTGCGTAGCGCTCGATCGAGGGCGTTGACCGGGCCGTCTCCCTCGCCAACCGTGTGGTGGGTCTGGCCGTCCACATCGACCTTGACGATGGCTTCGGCATCTTCCGTGGCCAAGCCGGTGCGACGGATAATCGTGCGATAGCTGACCAGACGGAAGCGATCGCGATAGGAGCCCAGGACTCGGCGGGCCATCAGCTCGAAGGACCCTTCCGCCGCCTCGAACTGGTAACCCTCGTGCTCCAGGCGCTTGACCTCCATCAGCAGCGACTGGACGGCCCCATCCCGTTTGTCCAGGCCCGGGTAAACGCGGGCCAGTTTGCCGGCGATGGTCGTGCTCCCGGACTGATCAGAAAGCAGGAACCGCCGTTGGTTGCCCACCACCGCCGGCTCGCAGTGTTCGTACGACGCCGGGTTCTTGGTCATGGCGTCGATGTGGACACCGCCTTTGTGGGCGAAGGCGCTCTCGCCGACAAAGGGCTGCCGGTGGTCGTGGTACACATTGGCCACCTCGCTCAGGAAACGCGAGAACTCCATCAATTCAGGCAAGCGCTGGCGCCCGATGCTGGTCTTGCCAAGTTTCAGTTCCAGGTTGGGCAATACGGCGCACAGGTTGGCGTTGCCGCAGCGCTCGCCATAGCCATTAAAGGTGCCCTGCACCTGCGTGGCTCCCAGTTCCACGGCCGCCAGAGTGTTGGCCACGGCCACGCCCGAGTCGTTGTGCGCGTGGATGCCAAAGGGCACGCGCAACTGGGGCGCCACCGCGGCGACCACCCGGCTCACCTCGCTGGGCAGGGTACCGCCATTCGTGTCGCACAGGGCCACCAGCCGGGCGCCGCCCCGCTGCGCTGCCAGCAGCGACGAGAGCGCGTATGCCGGGTCGTCGCGGTACCCGTCGAAGAAGTGCTCGGCATCGTAGATCACCTCGCGACCCTTGGCCACCAGGTACGCAACCGAGTCCTCGATGAGCTCCAGGTTGGCGGCCGGGTCGATGCGGAGGGCCTCGGTCACGTGCAGCAGCCAGCTCTTGCCGAACACGCAGACCACCGACGTCTCAGCCTTGAGCAGCGTCGCCAACGTCGGGTCGTCAGCCGGGCGACGGGATGCCCGTCGGGTACTGCCGAAGGCCGTGACCCGCGTGCGCAGGCCCAGACGGCGAGCGGCCGCGAAGAAGGCCAGGTCTTTGGGGTTGGTGGGGTTGGGCCACCCCCCCTCCACGTAGTGGACGCCCAGGGCATCCAGACGCCGCAGGATGAGCAGCTTGTCATCGAGCGAGTAGGAGATGCCTTCAGCTTGCGCCCCGTCGCGCAGCGTTGAGTCGTACACTTCCACGGTGTTGGTCGCGACGTCCATCGCGCTGCCTCCGCACCCAACGGCGTTGCGCACCCGGAACAAGTCACCCGCCCGGGCGGCGTACGCCGCCCGGGCGGGTGCCAGATCACCTTCAGGCCGCGGCGACCGCGGCCGCGATCAGGTCCCCTACCTGGCTGGTCGAGTAACCCATCTTGCCGGCCGCCAGGCTTTCCAACCGCGGCAGCGTCGACACGATGGCAGCTTCCAGCACGCGAGCACCCGCCGCTTCACCGAGCGTTGCCAGCATGAGTTGGCAGGCACCGATGGCCGCCATCGGGTTGATCACGTTCTGGCCCGTGTACTTGGGGGCCGAACCGCCGATGGGCTCGAACATCGACACCCCTTCCGGGTTGATATTGCCACCCGCCGCAATGCCCATGCCGCCCTGGATCATGGCGCCAAGGTCAGTGATGATGTCGCCGAACATGTTGTCGGTGACGATGACGTCGAACCACTCAGGATTCTTCACCATCCACATGCACGTGGCATCGACGTGGGCATACTCGCGCTTGATGTCCGGGTAGTCGCGCGCCCCGATCTCGTGGAAGGCGCGTTCCCACAGGTCGAAGGCGTAAGTCAGCACATTGGTCTTGCCGCACAGGGTCAGGGTCTTGCGCCGGTTGCGTCGCCGGGTGTACTCGAAGGCATAGCGCAGACAGCGCTCGACGCCTTTACGCGTATTGATCGACTCCTGCACCGCGACCTCGTCGGCCGTGCCTCGTTTGAGGGTGCCGCCGGCCCCCGCGTACAGTCCCTCAGTGTTCTCCCGAACGACGACAAAGTCGATGTCGTCGGGCCCTTTGTCCGCCAAGGGCGTCGGCACACTGGGGTACAGCTTCACCGGCCGCAGGTTGATGTACTGGTCGAGTTCAAACCGCAGGCGCAGCAGTATGCCCTTCTCAAGGATGCCCGGTTTCACCTCTGGATGGCCGATGGCACCCAGGTAGATGGCGTCGAACCGGCGCAGCTGGTCAACGGCCTCGGCGGGGAGAACCTCGCCGGTGCGCAGGTAGCGGTCACCGCCGAAGTCGAACCAGGTCAGTTCGTATTTGATGTCGAACCGCGCCGCCACGGCGGCCAGCGCCTTGAGCCCCTCCTGCACCACCTCCGGACCCGTACCGTCGCCCGGGATCACCGCGATTTTGTGCACACTGACCTCCTGTCTGAGCTTCACGGGGCGGCGAAACCCCGAGTGTAGGGCAAGCGCGCAGCGGCGGCCTCGATGCCCTCGCCGGCCGCCAGCAGCTGCCCCAGGGAGTCCCATTCACCAGTGATGAACTGCTGGCGCGGCCCCGCCGGCAGGGCGGCGGCCGCAACGTTACCAGACCACGACACGCGCAGCGCCTCCAGGTCCACGGTGACTACCGTGGCCGGCTCGCTTTCAACGGCGCTCTGCAGCAGCTCCATGGCCGCCGGCGCCAGACAGACGCAGGGCAGCCCCAGGGCAACGCAGTTGCCGAAGAAGATCTCCGCGAAGGACTCACCGACAAAGGCACGGATGCCCCAGCGCATGAGCGCCTGCGGCGCGTGCTCGCGCGACGACCCGCAGCCGAAGTTGGCGTTGGCCAACAGCACCCTGGCGCCGCGGAAGCGCGGATCGTCGAATGGGTGACGACCGTCGGCGGCCAGGCGGTCGTCTTCAAAGGCGTGAGCACCCAGGTTCTCAAAGGTCACCGTGCGCAGATAGCGCGCAGGGATAATCCGATCCGTGTCGATGTCATTGCCGCGGACAGGCAGCGCCTGGCCCGTCACCTGCGTTATCCTGCTCCCGTTATCCATTGCCTCTCCCTCAAGACAACAACTGGCGCACGTCGGTGACGGCCCCCTCGACCGCGGCCGCGGCCACCATCGCCGGGCTCATCAGCAGCGTTCGCCCATTGGGGCTGCCCTGACGTCCCTTGAAGTTCCGGTTGCTGGACGAGGCACACAGCTGCCGCCCCGTCAGCTTGTCGGGGTTCATGGCCAGGCACATCGAGCACCCTGGTTCACGCCACTCGAAACCGGCCGTTCGGAAGACTTGGTCGAGCCCTTCGGCCTCGGCTGCCAGGCGCACGGCGCGCGAACCGGGCACCACCAGCGCTTTCACCCCGGACGCGACCCGGCGTCCCCGCGCCACCTGCGCCGCCTGCCGCAGATCAGACAAGCGGCCGTTGGTGCAGGAACCGATGAAGGCGACGTCTATCTTCGTACCAGCCAGGCGCTGCCCGGGCTCGAAGCCCATGTAAGCGCAGGCTTCCCGGACGGCATCCCGGTCGGCCTCGGCGTAGGCGGACCACGGCGGCAAGCAGGCATCGACCGCCACCGACTGCCCGGGGTTGATCCCCCAGGTGATGGTGGGGGCGATCTCCTCGGCGGCCATCAGCACGCGATCGTCGTACGTCGCGTCCCCGTCCGAGGCCATGGAGCGCCACCATTCCACGGCCCGCCCCCAGGCTTCTCCCTGCGGCGCCGCGGGACGACCGCGCAGGTACTCGAATGTCACCTCGTCCGGGTTCACGTAGCCAACGCGGGCCCCGCCCTCGATCGACATGTTGCACAGGGTCATGCGTGCTTCCATGTCCATCGCCGCAACGGTCGACCCCCCGTATTCATAGCCGAAGCCCACTCCCCCGTTGACACCCAGTCGGCCAATGATGGCCAGCACGACATCCTTGGCGCCCACCCCGGGTCCGAGGTCCCCGGTGACCTCGATACGGCGGACCTTCAGCGGCGCCATCGCCAGGCACTGCGTCGCCAGGACGTCACGCACCTGGCTGGTCCCAATGCCGAAGGCCACGGCGCCAAACGCGCCATGGGTCGCCGTGTGGCTGTCTCCGCAGGCGATGGTCATGCCGGGTTGGCTCAGTCCCAGTTCCGGTCCGACGACGTGGACAATGCCCTGGTGCGCGTCGCCCAGGCCGGCGAAGCGCACCCCGAAGTCGCTGGTGTTGCGCTCGATGGCGGCCATCATCTGCTCAGCCAGGTCGTCAACGAACGGCCTGGCCAACTGGTCGGTGGGCACAATGTGATCGACAGTGGCAAAGGTGCGGGCCGGAAACCGCACGGCGAGACCGCGGTCCCGCAGCATCTGGAAAGCCTGCGGACTGGTTACCTCGTGCACCAGGTGCAGACCGATGAACAACTGCGTCTGACCTGAGGGCAGTTCGCGGACGGTGTGCGCCTGCCAGACTTTCTGCAGCAGTGTATGCCCCATGGCGATCCCCCTCAGACGCCGTGCGCGGGCGGCGGCACAGTGCCCATCTTGATGGCCAATCGGTTGAGGGCATCGACGAAGGCCTTGGCGCTGGCCTCGATGACGTCCGTGGAAATGGCCCGGCCTTTGGACGAGTACCCATCACGAGAGACGCACACCGAAACCTCACCGAGCGCCTGACTGCCGCTGGTCACGGCACGGATGGCGTACTCCTCGACCTTGGCCCCTGCCTTGGTCGCCTCCTGGATGGCCAGGTAGGCGGCGTCCACCGGCCCGTCGCCACACGCCGTCTGCAGCACCTCCTGACCATCGACCCGCAGGCGCACCGTTGCCGAAGGGACCGTACCGGTCCCGCTCACCGCGTGCAGGTACTCCAGCCGGTACCGCTCCGGCACCTGCCGTATCTCGTCACCCGCGATGGCGATCAGGTCTTCGTCGAAAACTTCTTTCTTCTTGTCGGCGATCTCGAGAAACCGTTCGTACGCCTTGTCGAGTTCGTCCTTACCCAGGTGATACCCCAACTCGTCGAGACGATGGCGCAGTGCATGGCGTCCCGAACGGGCCGTCAGGACGATCGCACTGGCGTCCAGACCCACATCCTGCGGGGCCATGATTTCGAAGGTGTTGCGCTCCTTGAGCACACCGTCCTGATGAATACCGGAACTGTGTGCGAAGGCATTGGCGCCGACGATGGCCTTGTTGGGTGGCACGCCGATGCCCATCAGCCGACTGACCATGCGACTGGTGGGAATGAGCTCGCGGCTGTCCACCGAGCAGTCCAGGCCGAAGTAGTCGCGGCGCGTCTTCAGGGCCATGACCACCTCCTCGAGGGAGGCATTGCCGGCCCGCTCGCCCAGCCCGTTGATGGTGCACTCCACCTGCCGCGCCCCGTGGCGAACCGCCGTCAGGGAGTTGGCCACTGACAGCCCCAAGTCGTCGTGGCAGTGAACGCTGAACACGGCCTGGCCGCTGTTGGGCACCCGCTCCAACAGGGTCCGGATGAGAGTCCCGAACTCCTCGGGCACGGCGTAACCCACCGTATCCGGCACATTGATCGTCGTGGCACCCGCGGCGATGGCGGCTTCGATCACCTCGCACAGGTAGACCAGGTCTGTGCGAGTGGCGTCCATGGGCGAGAACTCAACGTCAGGGCAGTGCGACTTGGCCAACTCCACCGCCGCCGCCGCCATACGCAGAACATCCTCGCGACCTTTGCGCAACTGGCCTTTCAGATGGATTTCAGAAGTGCCCACGAAGGTATGGATCCGGGGGCGGGCGGCGCCGTGGAGCGCCGCCGCGGCACGCTCGATGTCCTGCGGCAAGGCCCGGGCCAGACCGCAGACGACCGGGCCCTGGACCTCCTGGCCGATGCGCCGCACGGCCTCAAAATCCTCGTTGGACGAAATGGGGAAGCCGGCCTCGATGACATCCACCCGCAGGCGGGCCAATTGCTGCGCGATCTCGGTTTTCTCAGTCACGCTGAGCGACGCGCCGGGGGTTTGCTCGGCGTCCCTCAGAGTGGTGTCAAAGACTATGACACGGTTGCCAGGTTCCATGGTGCAGCCGCCTTTCTGGGCGTGGCGTGAGGAGGGTGACCCGGAGTTTCAGGGGTGGCGTGCAGACGCCCGGCCCCCTGCTGTTGGCGTAGTTCACCGCGAGCCCGAAGGCCCGGAACCCAGTTGAGGCCAGGATCCATTCGCATCACCCCCCTCCTCAAGCCGGCGGCGCTGCCGCCGGGAAAGAACCACGCAAGTTCGTCCATCGAGTGCGGGCGCAACGACCGGGGCGCCCGGCCTGGGGAGACCGGACGCCCCGTGTCTGTCGGCGCCGCCGGCGACGCCAGAACGCTGCGTTGCGGACTGACGCCCCGACTAGTTGGTGCCGCGGCCTCCGATACCTCTGGTGCTGCCATCTACCTGCCGGGCCGCCTCGCGGGGCCGCAGGCTGCGCGTGGCCTTACCGGCCCGCCACATCTCCGAACTACCCAGCTCGGCCAGCTCGGCCGTCAGTTTCTCCTGGTAGTCCGGCGCACCGCAGACCTCGATCACGCGCTGCGTTTCGGCGCCGTTGCGCACCCTTTCGTACAGCTGGTTGAAGACCGGCTGCACGGCCTCCTTGAAACGGGGCTTCCAGTCCAGGGCGCCACGCTGGGCCGTCGCTGAGCAGTTGGCGTACATCCAGTCCATGCCATTCTCATCGACCAGGCGGATCAGGCTCTGCGTGAGCTCCTCGACGGTCTCGTTGAAGGCTTCGCTGGGGCTGTGCCCGTTGGCCCGCAGCACCTCGTACTGGGCCTCCATCATGCCGGCCAGAGCCCCCATCAGCACCCCTCGCTCGCCGGTCAGATCGCTGTACACCTCGGCCTCGAAAGTGGTTGGGAACAGGTAGCCTGAACCAACCCCAATGCCGAGGGCAATGCACCGTTCACGGGCGCGTCCGGTGAAGTCCTGGGCCACGCCGAAACTCGAGTTGATCCCCGCTCCAGACAGGAAGTTGCGGCGGACCGACGTGCCGGATCCCTTGGGAGCCACCAAGATGACGTCCACATTGGCGGGCGGCACGACCTTGGTCTGCTCCTTGTACACGATGGAGAAACCGTGGGAGAAATAGAGCGCGTCGCCCGGGTTCAGGCACTTCTCGATGCTCGGCCAGATGGCCTTCTGGGCCGCGTCCGAGACCAGCATCTGGACGATCGTGCCGCGGCTGGCGGCTTCTTCGATCTCGAACAGGGTTTGGCCAGGCACCCAACCGTCGGCGATGGCGCGGTCCCAGTCGCGCTTGAATCGGCTGGCCTGTCCCACGATGACGGGAAGGCCGTTGTCCTTCATGTTCAGCGCCTGGGCCGGTCCCTGCACACCGTAACCGATCACGGCGATGGTTTCCTTGCTCAGCACCTCGCGGGCGCGCTCGACCGGGAATTCCTCGCGGGTGACGACTTCCTCCTTCACCCCACCGAAATCGATGATCGCCATTGCCTGTCCGCTCCTTGTCGCATAACGGGTTACAGCAAACCGGAAAATTGAAGATACGCGCCCGGGCGCACCGCGGCAAGGTGCCCGGCCGCGCCGGCGAGCGGCGTTGCGTCGTCCTGGCGCGGCCTTGGGCCCAAGGCTCGGCGCCGCTATCTTTGGCCTCGTGGCAGCGCCCGGACGGCGCGAGGCAACGGTGGCCGCGGCCGCCGGACAAGGGGTCCAAGGTGGATGGCGAGCAACTCCAGGTGCGTCCGGTGGACGACGACCCGGAATGGGACAGGTTGGCGCGCTCGGCTGTGGGGGGTACGGTGTTTGCCACCTCAGCCTGGCTGCGCTGCGCGGCCCGGGCGATCGGCGGGCAGCCGCTGCGAATGGGCTGCTACCAGGGCCATGGGCTGATCGCCGGCCTGTGCGGGGTGACGACCCGCCGAGGCCCCCTGACCCGCCTGACGACGCCGCCGCTGACCCCCCATGCGGGCTTCCTGGTCGCGCCCGTTGCCGGCAAGAGCCCGGGCCGCCTGGAGTCGGCGTGGCACCAGAGCGTCGCGGCGCTCAGCGCCGGGCTGTGGCGCCAGTTCCACCACGTGCAGCTGGCTCTCGGGCCCGGCCTGCACGACGCCCGCCCGTTCACTTGGGGGCGTTGGACGGTCGCCACCCGTTACACCTATGTCATCCCCGACACTCGGCCTGAACCGTGGTGGGACCGACTGGAGCGGCGGACCCGGACCGTGCTGCGCAAAGCGCAGCAGGGCGGTTTCACCGTGCATGCCATCGGCGACCTGGGCGAGTTGGGCCGCCTGTACGAATTGCTCTACGAAAGCCGCCAACAGATTGCCCCGGTACCAACCGGGCGCGTGCTCCGCTTCGCCAACCTGGCGGTCGCCGACGGCCTGGCCGAGGCCCATGCCGTGGCGGCCCCGGATGGTCAGGTCGCTTCGGTGGTCGTTTTCGTGCGCGGTTGGGACACGCTGCATGCCTGGGTGGCGGGGGCCGACCCGCAGTTCAACCCCAGCGGCGCCACTACCTTGCTGTACTGGGACGTGGTGACCCGCGCCGGCCTGCCGCGTTTCGATTTTGTCGGCGCCAACCTGCCGGGCGTCGCGCACTTCAAGCGTGGGTTTGGCGGAGATCTGATCCCGTACCTGGTGGTGGATCGATGCCGTCACGCCGGCGTACGTGCGCTGCTGTCCCTGGCCGCGCGCTGGCGCGGCGGCGGCTGACCTGCGGCGGCGTGGCGCCGCCGCAGAGCCAACGGCAAAGCCTGGGCCGCCGGCACCTCCCCACGGCCTTGTCCGCGGCAGGCGGGCCTTCACCGACCGTCGGCGGCCCAGTCTACCAGCGGGTGACGGCGCGTCATCGGCATGTTCACCCGAGCGCCGGTGATCTGCGACTCGTACGCCCCCAAGATCATCTCCAGGGCCGCGACGGCGGCGCCGGCGCCAGACAACGGTTCACGCCCCGCCGCGGCAGCCTCCAGCAGGTCGAGCACGGCCCATCGATTGCCGTCTTCCAGGGTCGCATCAGGTCCCATGTCCAGCGGTTCCCAACCCCAGTCGGTTTGGGCCGGAACGAACATCGGGTGCCGGTAGATCATCAGTTCGCTACCCGTGCCGCCACGCAGCGACACGATCCCCGCCGTGCCGACGATTTCCATGCCGTAACGGCGGGCCCCGCCGGGCTGGCTCCGACGCGAGTCGAAGAACCCGGAAACGCCACTGCGAAAGGCGAAGTAGGTGTCCACATGGTCGCCCGCCACAGGCCCGACGGGTTCGCCGGCCTCGTGCACGTCGGCGGGCCGCAGTTCGTGCCCGTCGGCCGTCACATGGGCCGCCAGCCAGGCCACGTCGCCGACGAAGAAGCGCATCATGTTCATCAGGTGGGTACCTAGCACGATCATGTCTTCGCCGCCACCGCGACTGTCCTGCTTGCCGTGGGCGTAGACGGCCGTTATCGTGCCGATGAGCCCGTCGTTGAGGGCCTGACGCAGGCGCTGAACGCGCGGCAGGTACACGCCTTGATGGGCCACGGCCACGCAGCGCCCAGCCGCCGCGGCAGCCGCTACGATGCGGTCACCGTCCGCCAGGTTCCAGGTCATCGGCTTCTCGCAGTAGACGTGCGCCCCGGCAGCCAGGCACCCGAGGACCATGTCCAGGTGAGCGTCGGTCCACCGCGGACACACACTGACCACGTGGGGTTCCTCGGCGGCGAGCATGGCGCGCCAATCGGCGTAGGCGCGTGGCGCGCCGGTCTGTTCCTGGGCACGGCGCCGTCCCCCCTCGTGGGGATCGGCCACGGCGACGAATTCGACGCCGTCCAGGCCACGATACGCCAGGTGCAGACCGTGGCCGTAGTCACCGCGGCCGGTGTGGCCGATGGCTGCGGCCCGGCAGGGTCCTTGGGCAGGCATGGGGAGATCCCTCCTGTGGAGCGGTGAGAAGCGCGTTCAGGGAACCCCAATGTAGACGAAATTGCCCACCTCACCGAGGGCGAAGTCAAGCACCATCCACACGGCGCCCCCCATCAGGTGCCCGGCGATAAGGCCAAGGAAGAAAGGCTTGTAGCGTTGGTACCCCGGGGTGCCGCCGAACCGGAAGACGATGGCCTTGAACAGCCAACCGAGGAAGACGGAGAACCAGGCCCACCCCATCACCCAACTATCGCCCACGGGCAAGCCGATGTAGTGCAGAGGCCACCACAGGCAGCGGTGCTGCAGGTGAATCAGAGCCCCCATCATGGCAGCGCCCAGCGCGGTCGACAGCAGACGTGGACGGATGTGTTCCCAGCCAACGGGGTTGAGGAGCTTGTCTTCGAGGAAGCTGTAGGTCACCCACGGTACACCGAACTGGCGCAGGTTGATGCCACCGTGGGTGTAGTTGAGTTCAAGAGTAATCCAGGCCGCGCCTGCCATGCCGATGACGATGGCAATCAGGATGGCCCAGAACAGCCGCCGTGGCCGCACGCCAGCGCCATGGGCCAGTTTCAGGCCATTGGCGGTGGAAGCCATGACTGTAGTGCGCATTTCGGCAGCCCACGAGTAGCTCAGGCTGACGCTGGCCAACCCTTTCCAGCCGATGGCTTCGGTGCCCAGGGTGTAGACCACGAAGGGCTGGGGCAACATGGTGGAGGCGGTGAAGCCAACGCCCCCTTGGGCGATGACGCGGGTCACGGCCAGGAAGATCACCAGCGCGCCGCCCAGGAAAACGGCGGTCGCCAACAGGGGTAGCCCGGTGGCCCACAGCCAGGCGGTGAGGTAGGCGGCGCAGGCCAGCCCCAACCACACCGCCGCGCGGTACGACAGGATCTCGTCGCCGTCATCGACCGCGGCACCGCGTCGGAAAGCGGCCCGAGCCACCTGCCGCAGGTGGGCCCGCGCCGACCACAGCATGGCGGCCACCAGCACGACCATGGCGCCCATGCCCTGATGCGAAAGGGAGACGGACGATCCGGTCAGGGCTTCGTTGTGCCCCGTGGTCGTCAGGCCCAGGAGGTTCTCGATGCCTGTCTGGAAACGGCCAAGCAGGTGGAAAAACCAAACCGAAAACGATACCTGCAGCCCCAGCAGGTAACTAAGCCCGATGATGGCGAAGTTGACGAAGATCAACAGCGCCACGCTGTCGCGGAACAGCATGACCGGATCAAAGTAGGTGCGGATCTCGGGAATGAAGAAGAAGTAGTGGTGCAGGCCGCGGCACAGCTGGACCACAAAAGGCAGGGCAAAACCGACCCAGGTGAGCGGGCGCCGGAAGAGCACCGGGAACAGCCCCTCGTCACAGCCGCGGAGGATCTCCAGGGGCAGTTGGGCCAGGGGGAACACCAGGCGCTCCTGCTCGACCCAGGGACGGCGCAGGATGACCATGCAAGCCACCATCAGCAGGTAGGCGGCGAGCATGGCCGAACCCCATGCCAGGGCAGGTATGAGCCAGGCGCCCCACGGGATGCTGCTGCCGGCCGGCAGGCCCTCGTAGAAGTACCGCGAGGCCTCCGGATCCCGCGGCGCCAGCCAGGCCGGGATCAGGGGCTGAATCAACTCGGCCCAGCGGTTCTCAGGCGTCGCGTAGTAGAAGGGCCGCGTGACGATGTGGCACAGGTTGGTGACCAGACCCCAGGTGGGAATGGCGGAGGCGACGATCATCATCACGTAGACGACGACCAACTCGCCGCGGCGCAGCGACAGGGGTGGCCAGACCCACTTGAGCAGGGGGTTGATCAGGCCGGCCAGCAGCAGCAGCAGCATCATGGCGCCGGCCGTGATGTAGTCCGAAGTCAGCCCGGCGTTCTGCAGCACCAGGACGCTGTAAGGGCAGGCCACGCTGAGCAGCAGGGCCAGGGCCGCCCCGAGCACCAGACTCCGAACCGTGACTTCCGGGCGGGCTTCCTGTCCCCCTGCACCGCTCAACGGAGACCCCCTGGTTGGCGACCGGTTGGCCCCGGCGGGCGCCCGTCCGTCGTCCCCCTGGGCCGGCGGCACGGCGACGGCCTGCGGACACCGGCACGGCGACGACCTGTGGCCGCCGCCAATGGCGCCACCTTTGGCGATTGCAGCCGACTGGGCCCCCAAGGTAGCGGCTGCTGCCCGGCCGATCAAGGAGACCGGTCCTCTGGACGGCATCCGGGCCAGCCTGTATCATGGCTGGATGCGCTGGTGGTCGACCCGGACCGCCCGCCGCGCCCCACGCTCCGACGTGCCGCAGGGTCGGGCGTCCGGCGGGCAAGCGGATATCGCCACGCCAACCCTGGAGGAAAGACCGTGAAAGCCATCGAAGCCATCGGCGGCGCCCTGCCGCTGACCCCGGAAGTGTTCGCCCGTCGGGCCTATGCCTATGCCCTCAATCCGCTGCGGAATCCCCTCAAGGAGGTGCTGGACCAATGCGCCAGCGTCGAGGCCACGCCGCCGCTGCTGGGCATCTTCAACGACGTTCCGTGGCACAAGCTCCGGGAAACCGAAGTCCACGCCTGGGCTAAGGCCGGCTGGAGCTGGATTGTCAACGACGCCGAGCACTCGCAATGGGAAGGGTACTATGGCCGCGAGCAGAATGCCGCCGAAGGCCGCGTCGGGTTGCTGGCCGTGCAGCGCCTGCACCGCGAGGCCCTGAGCGCTCACGGCGACTCGTACCAGCTGGGTGCACGCGCGACCCTGCGCCCTTACGGAACGACCTACGAGGAAGCCGAACGCTACTACCAGTCGGTGAATTTCCCGACCCCCGGCAAGGCTACGCCGTACGATCGCGGCGGCTACCCGGTGCGGACCGGGGACCGGTCAATGATGTTCACGCCCGATGACCTGCGGGGAGCCGAGACCGAGGTGCAGGGTTGGCTGCAATTTGAGACCGCCGAATACATCATGGACCGGTCGCTGCGCGATCGCGTTCTGGACCTGATGGAAGCCCAAGGCCGCAACAAGGCCTGTGCCTTCGTGGGCCCCTTCGACGCTATTCTGCGCCAGGGGGCCATACCTGAGATGAGCGATGCCGTCAACGAGCTGTTCCGCGTGGCAGCCAAAAGGGGCATCCACACCGGCCGCGTGGTGGGCTCTGGATCGATGGAGAATCCCCGTGACATCGAGGATGCCATGGTCGTGGCCATCGAGAACGGCGCCCGGTTGATCTCGGTCCATCCGCTGACCAGCGACATGACGTACCGGGGAGCGGCCGCCATGGCCGAGCCTTTCTTCCGAGCCGCCGAGCGCTGCGGCTTCTGAGGCCCGGTTGCCGGCGCGCGACCGGCCTGGGGCGCGACCCCGGCGGACCGCATCGGCGGCGCCGTGGCCGCCGGCCCCATCCGAGCAGACGCAGCGGGGGTGGCGACGGGTCGCCACCCCCGCTGCGGACTTGGGGTCGTCCGGCTGGCGGGCCGCGGCCCGCCAGGCCGGGTCAAAAGTTGATCCGCGTGCCG
>CAITNQ010000429.1 GCA_903893785.1 uncultured Gemmatimonadota bacterium | reverse complement strand
CGCACGGCCGATGGCGCCGCCTACGGGTGGCGCGTCGGTGGGTCGCTGAATGCCCCAGGCAGTGACCGAGTCGGCACCTTGGGCTGGCGACCCGCGTTTGGCGCACGCCGTGGTGTTGGTGCGCTGACCGGGGGCGTGCCGGTGTCCGGATGACCCGGCAGCCACCCCGCGCTCGGCCGATGGCGCCGCCTACGGGTGGCGCGTCGGTGGGTCGCTGAATGCCCCAGGCAGTGACCGAGTCGGCACCTTGGGCTGGCGACCCGCGTTTGGCGCACACCGTGGTGTTGGTGCGCTGACCGGAGGCGTGCCGGTGTCCGGATGACCCGGCCGGCACCCGCGGCTTACGATGCCAGTCCCCATCGGTATATTGCCCATTGACCACCGTGGCCCGGCGCCCGGGCGATTCGCGACGGTGGCGACGCGCTGCCAACCACAGGAGGGGTGTATGATGCGCATATCCATCACCATGGCTGCGGCTCTGTGGGGCGCCCTGGTCGGGACGGCCGCGGCTGCCGATGAAGTCGCCCCCACCGTGCAGATGGAGGAGGTAGTGGTCACTGGCTCCAAGTTGCCGGTGACCGCCGGCAACGTGACCCAGAAGATCGACATCCTGCGCGCCACTGACTTCGACGCCCTGGTCAACACCAACGGTAACCTGGCCGGCCTGCTGTCCTACACGCCGGGCAACTACGCCAGCGTGCTGTCGCGCAACGACGCCAACTGGGGCTCGGCCAGCGGCATGGCGCACACCTACAAGGGCTACCTGCTCGACGGCCTGCCCATCGACGCCTTCATCGACCTGCAGAGCCTGGACCCTTGGGCTTTTGCCCGCATTGAGGAACAGCGCGGGGCTGCGGCCGTGCTCTATCCTACCTATCTGGCCATGGACTTCGCCGGCAATCAGTCGCCCCTGGCCGGTACGGCCAACTTCGTCCTGCGGCAGCAGGTCGACCAGCCGCGGACGCGCGCTGCGACGTATTGCGGCTCGTACAACACCGTCGGGACCCGCTTCTACCGGCAGCAGGCCGCCGGCAATTTCCACTGGTTTGCCGGTGGCCACTACGAGGACTCGGACTACACCAACTACGGTTCGCCCGGGTCGTGGCTGCAGATGATCGACAATCCGGGTTATCAGAAGACCAAGGTTTACGCGCACGGCACGTACCTGATGGATGGCCGCAGTGACCATCGGCTGTCTGTCTATGCGCACCGCACGTGGCACCGCGGTGATGCCGGTCGCCCGTACCGCGGCTTTGACAACACCTACACGACGCTGAATTCGCACTACCTGCGGCCCTTGGCGCACGGGGCCATGGCGCAGTTCCGGGTCGGCTACCGGGGCTACGACCGCAGCTGGGAGGAAGACAACTACCCGGTGTCCATTCTCCTGCGCAGCCGCAACGGCGCGCGCCAGGAAATCGTTCCCACGGACCTGTCGCTGTCCATCGCCCACGGCAGCAACGATGTCCTTACCCTCGGTACCGACTACCAGGTGGCCTGGTACGAAACCTACGACTACACCGACCAGTACCATCCGGGCAATGACGCGCGCGCCATGCATGTGGGTGCCTATGCGCAGGAGGAGCAGACCTGGCGTGACTGGGTCTTCCGACTCGGCGGGCGTGCCAACCATATCCGCCACGATATCGATCGGCTGCAGGGCGCAGCACCGGGCGACGACCAGGCTTCCTGGAACAAGGCGCTGGTCAGCGCCGGCGCCCGCTGGAACCGCCATCGCCAGCTGTCGGTGTTCGCCAATGTTGGCACCAGTTTCCGGGCCCCGTCGCTAAAATCGGTCGGCGGGACGATCCCGCTGGCGGACCGCGGCAAGGACGGCATCAACGGTCAGCTGCCCAATCCGGACCTGAAGCCCGAATCCGGCCTGAGTCTGGACGCCGGTGCCGAATACCAACCGCAACCAGGCCTGTACCTGGGGGCGCGCGGTTTCCTGCTGCGGATCACGGACCAGATCTCCACCGCCGTGGTGACCGCCAGTGGTTCCCAGTCGCAGGATATCAACGCCGGTGAGACGCGCACCCTGGGCCTGGAGCTGGAGGTCCGGCACGAACCCCTGTCGTGGGCTCGGTGGCAGGCCAACTACACCCTGACCCAGGCTGAGGTCACCAGCAACCCGGATCCGGACCGTGATGGTGCTCACCTGAGCTTTGTGCCGCGCCATGTGGCCAACCTTGGGGGGCAGTTGGACCTGCCCGGGCAGGTGGGCCTGAGTGCGCATCTGCAGGCGTGCAGCGGCATCCGCCAGAACGTCTCCCGCGCCAATCCCGGCCGCCTCGACGGCTGGTCCCTGGTGACGGCCCGGCTTGAGAAAAACTTCGCCGACCGCGACGGCCGGCAGGTGCAGGTATACCTCGAACCGTACAATCTAACCGACAACCATTTCGACATGGCCTGGGGTTTCCGCGATCCGGGCCTGTCCACCACGGGTGGTATCAGTGTCTCGTTCTGAACCCGGCCGCAAGCCAGCAGCAGGCAGCGCCCCTTGGCCGTGGGCCTTCAGCCTGCTGCTGGCCCTGTTGGCGAGTGCGTCCGCGACCGCGGCGCCGATTACGGTCACGGACCTGACCGGTCGTACCGTGACCCTGGCGCAGCCGGCCCGGCGTGTGGTCTGCCTGCTGGAGAGCGCCCTGAGCGGGCTCTACATGTTGGGCGCCCAGGACCGGTTGGTGGGCGTTTCGTCGCCGGTGTACGAGGCCAGCGTTCGGGCCTATTACGCCGCCATGGATCCGCGCATTGCCGCTGGCAGCCTGCCGGCGCCCGGGTCGTGGGACTTCGTCAATGTCGAGAGCGTCATGGCGCTGCGCCCGGACCTGGTGGTCATGTGGGGGTCGCAGGAGGAGTCGGTCAAGGCGCTGGCCGACCGGGGCCTGGCCGTGTACGCAGTGCGTATTGCCAGTTTCGCCGACATTGGGCAGGAGCTGGATGACCTGGGGCGGTTGACCGGGACAGAAGCCCGGGCGGCCGAGTTGCGGGCCCTGGTGCAGCAGCGGCTGGCCGCTGTCCGACAGCGGTTGGCCGCCACCGACGCCGGCCGGCGGCCGCGCGCCTACTTCATGTGGGCCCAGGGGCCGCTGGAGACCGCGGGCCGCGCCAGCACTGTACAGGAGTTGCTTGAGCTGGCT
>CAITNQ010000428.1 GCA_903893785.1 uncultured Gemmatimonadota bacterium | reverse complement strand
GCGCACCTGCTGCGGCGTGATGTACAGCGGCGCGCCCTCGCGGATTACTTTGTAGAGGTGATCGTAGAAGCACTTGGACATGTACTGGAAGCTGTTCTCCTGCTGCTTGTTCGGTTTCCAGCTCTTCTCGATCAGGCGCAGCGGCTCACTGCAGTAGCTGGGGCCGGGCAGGGGCTCGCGCTGCAGCGACTGCTTGGGGGCACGGCGCGGATCGTAGTATTTCCACTCCAGACCGCCGGCACCGCCGCTGAGGCCGCCCTGCGTACCGTAGACGACAAAGGTCGGACGGGCATAGACAGCGCAGGACGAGATCTCTACGTCCACATCGGGCTTGCCGGGTGAGCGCAGCAGGATCTTGACGTGGTCTTCGGCATCGCCCCAGGTGTTCGCTCGGTCCATGGTGCAGATGATCTGCGCTGGCTTGTCGAAGCTCAGCAGGCGCATGACCTGGTCCATGGGATGCGGGCCGGTGTTCAGCAGGTTACCGCCGCGGAACTCCTGCAGCGTCTGCCAGTCCCACCGCCGGCCGAAGCCGCTGTACGAAACATTGATCTGCACCACCCGACCCAGGACGCCGGAATCCAAGACCTGCAGCAGGCGCTGGAAAGCCGGGGCATAGCGCGACTGCTGGAAGGGCGCCAGGATGCGGTCGGCCTGACCGGCGGCGCGGATCATGCGGTCGACCTCGGCCACCGACCACCCAAGGGGTTTCTCGCAGACCACGTGATGGCCCGCCTTGAGCGCGTCGATGCTGCCTTGGGGATGCAGATGACTGGGCAGCGAGTTGACCACCAGTTCGATATCGTCGCGGGCCAGCAGCGCGCGGTAGTCGGCATAGGCCTCGCACTTGAGTTCGCGCTCCGCCCGTTCGCGCCGATCCTGGAGAATGTCACTGACAGCGACGATGCGGTACTTGCCCGGCGACCGCCGGAACCAGCTGCAGTGGATGTCCAGACCGCTGCGTCCCTGACCCAGAACCGCGACGCGGATCGGGCCGCCGCGCTTGCTTGCCGGCATGGTCGTCAACTCCGTGGAAAAGGGTGACTGGCCCGACGCCGCCGCTCGACGTCCGGCCGGGCCGCCTGCCAGGGTGACCGCAGGCATGCCGGCAACCCCCGCCGCGGCGACGGCGCCGACCGCTGCCCCGAACCGCGGCCCGGGGCAGGCGTGGGCCTAGTTAGGCACAGGTAACCCTCGCTGTCAAGCGGGTTTGTGGCCCGGCCGCGGTCGCTGTACGTTATCAAGCCCCTGCCGTGAGGAGGCTCCCCATGCTGTTGGCGCAACTGCCGTCTGCGTACCTGCCTGGCCAGGCGCAGCCGCTGTTCCCCGGCTGCCGGCCCACGACGCCATGGGCGGCCTACGAGGCGGTGCAGCTGCGGCCCGGCCAGTCGCTGCCCGTGGGCACGGCCCCGCCGGCGGAGAGCCTGCTGCTGGTACTCAGCGGCGCTCTCGTATTGGCCGACCCGACGACGACCCTGACCCTGGGGGCCCGCCAGGTGGTGCGGCTGGGGCTGACGACCCAGGTCCAGGCCGGGGCTGCCGGCGCCTGCCTGGTGCGGGCCACCGCGGGTGCGGGGCCAGTGCGAAGCACCGCCGGCAGCCTGCCCGCGGGTGGGCCGACGCAGATCGAACCCCTGGCGCCGGATCGCCTGGTATGGCGCGCCGCCATCCACGGCGGCCATGGCCGCATCGCCAGTCGCCACCTGTGGCCGTCGGTCAGCTTCGGCAGTGCCTGGACCTTCGTCGATCACGCCGTACTGGCGGCCGACAGCTGCGTGGGCTGCCACTATCACGACGGCCTGGAGGAATCCTTCCTGGTGCTGGCCGGGCACGGCACGCTGGTCGGCGGGTCTCAGCCCCAGACGCTGCAGCCGGGCACGGTCACCTGGAAGCCGATCCGCCAACCCCACGGCGTGCACAACCCGGGGCCTGGCCTGTTGGAATTCGTGCGCCTGGCGGTCTGCCATACCCGGGAGGCTCCCACCACCGTGGACGTGTCTGGCCAACTGCACCCGCTGCCGGCGGTAGGCCAAGCCCATGCAACGGAGGCTCGATGACCCCTGGCACCGACACCCTGGCGCGTCGCGCCGTGCTGCATGAACAGCTGCATCGGCGCTTTGCGCCGCGCCAGTACGACAACTGGGTGGTGTGGGCCGGCAACCTGCGGGCGACCATCGACGGGGTGACGGCCAGCGCCACGCTGGCGCGCGCCTGGATCGGCCCCGATCACCCCCAGGCCAGCGCCACGGTGCAGGTCGAGCTTTTCGTGGCGGCGGTAGATCCCCTGACCGTGCGCCAGGGCGACGTGCAGGCGCGACTGTGGACCGACGCCAACCAGCGGGGTACGTTGACGTCGGCAGGCACCTGGGCCGACGGCGTCGGTCGCTACCTGCCCATGCGCCTGGTGACCGACCACCAGGGCGTCCCGGTGCTGGCTGGGCAGAACCTGGTGTTTGCCGTCGACGGCCTGGTTCTGCACCAGACGGGGGCGTTCGCGTACACGGTGGAGTTCTCGGCCAGCGACCCGGCTGCCGAGCAGATCCGCCCGTGGGTGGGCCTGAACGAGATGGCCGACAATCGCGACGGCGTCATCGTCGTCAGCCCGACGTGGGTACGGCAGTTGCCCACGGTGACCGAGGTCTGCGCCCGCAAGGTCGGCGCCCGCGTGGTCGACGGCCGCTTTGTCAGCGGCACCCTGCGCCAGGTCACCGCAGCGCTGCCGGACATGCCGGCCGACGTGGTGTACCTGCTGCCGTTCTTCACCCCGGGATGCGGCGATCTGCACAGCGGCCAGGACGTGCGCAAGGGCGAACTGGGCAGCGTCTACGCCGTGCAGGACTTCCATGCCATCGACCCAGCGCTGGTGACGCCGCTGGAACAGGTTGACCTACCGGCGCTGCTGCAGGCCGGCCTGCTGGTCGATGATGACCTGGCGGACACGGAGGTAACGAGCGTAGCCGCGCTGGCCGGCCACAGCGCCCGGGAGGCGGCGGGACGCCTGGGTTGCGAGGCGATGACGCAGCTGGTCGGCCGCGCTGAACTGCGGCAGTTGACCCGGCGGGCCCACGCGCTGGGCAAACGCGTCATCTTCGACCTGGTGCTGATGCAGACCAGCCGCGACAATCCGCTGATCGAGACCCATCCCGAGTTCTACCTGCTGGACGCCAACGGCGTGCCGCGGATTCACCAGATCGCCTGGCTGGTGTACTCGGACGTGGCCCTGTTCGATCTGGTCCACAACCAGCCGCTGCAGGCGTACCTGCTGGAGATTGCGCCTTACTGGCTGAGCCTGGGCGAACTGGATGGGGTCCGCATCGACGCCAGTCAGACCGTGGATCGGCCCTTTCTCCGCCGCCTGAAGAACCGCATCCAGGCGGTCCGCCCCGACGCCCTGGTCCTGGGCGAGACGCTGTGCCCGCTGGAGCAGGCCGTGGACGTGCCGGTTGACATGGTCTATGCGCTGCTGGTCGACTACCACCGCGACATGGAGCACGCCCAACCGCTGATCGAATTCCTCGAGGAGATGCACCGACGGTATGCGCCGGGCACGGTCGCCCTGGCGTACTTCGAGAACCATGACAGCCCGCGGGCTACCCGGATCTGGCGCGACCGGTTCGCCGCCCGGCTGGCCAGTGACCAGCAGGCCGCCTGGCGGTGGCGCCACGCTGGCCGCGACGCGGCCCTGTGCATGGCCCTGCTGAAGAACGCGCAGGCCTCGTTAATCGATCTGTCGGCAGGCCTGGCCACCGGCGTCAACCTGGCCGCCGGACTCGAGTTCGGCAGCTGGTGGGGCGAGATGGTGCGCACCGACTTCGAGAACCCGACCCGACTGGAGCCCGAAGCCGCCGCGCACCCGCCGCAGCAATGGCTGGTGCGCGCCTACGAGCGCCTGTTCGGTCTGGCCGCGGCGTGGCCCGAACTCCGGCGCGGCCGCGTCTACTACCACCGCCACACGCTGGCCGGCGGTGACCCCGAAGACCGGGTCCTGGCGTACACGCGCTTCGACGAGGGGGGTGCGCTGCTCTTCCTGCACAACCTGGACCCGGCCCAAGTCCACGCCGTGGCGCCCAACTTGGAATACCTGGGGTGGGCTGGGATGACCGCCGAGACCCTCTTTGACACGTACGCGGAATTGGGCCTGGCGGTCGGCGCTGCGGGTGGCGCCGCCGCGGGCAGCTGGGCGCTGCACCCCCTGCAGAGCCTGGCCCTGCGCCTGCGGCGATCGGGTTGAGGCGCGAGGAGCCCGTCCGCCCACTTGCCCGGGTAGCTCCCCCTAGGTACTTTGTCTAGATTGGGCACTTCTGCCGACGCGTGCTGATCCGGTCCTGGTGTGCCAGGTTGGCGGCATGGTCCTTGGACGGCAGGCCACCCCGGTTGTCGCCTCAGGCGACGTCCCATTGTACCCTACCCCCGATACCCTGGGAGAAGCTGGATGAGCGCGAAGCGTCTACTCGTGACGAGCCTGGCGGTAATGGCCATGCTCGGCTGCAATGCCCTCAAGGGAAGCGCGTCGAATGAGGTGAAATTGGAGACCGAAGACCAGAAGTTGCTGTACAGCCTGGGGCTAGCGCTGTCGAGCAATTCGCTGGGGGCCTTCAAGGGCACCTTCAGCGCCGAAGAACTGGAAACCATCAAGGCAGGTTTCGGCGACGGGCTGCAGAAGGTTGAGCCCAAGGTGGCGCTGAACGAGTTCGGGCCCAAGCTGCAGGGCTTCCTGCAGAAGCGGATGGCGGTGGTAAGCGAGGGGCAGAAGACGGCCGGCAAGGCGTACCTGGACAAGGCAGCGGCCGAACCGGGGGCCGTCAAGACCGCCTCGGGCGTGGTGTACAAAGAAGTGGCGCCCGGAACCGGGGCCAGCCCAACGGCCACCTCCAAGGTCAAGGTCCACTACGAGGGTTCGCTCATTGACGGCAAGGTCTTCGACAGCTCGATCAAGCGCGGTGAGCCCATCAGCTTCCCGCTCAATGGCGTGATCAAAGGATGGCAGGAAGGCCTGCAGATGATGAAGGTGGGCGGCAAGGCCAGACTGGTCATACCGCCGGAATTGGCGTACGGCGACCAGGAAGTGGGCGAGATTCCGCCCGGTTCGACCCTGGTCTTCGACGTCGAGTTGATAGCCATCGAGTGAGTGGACCGGTCGCGCGACCGGCAGCCCCAGCAGGAAGGAGAGACGGGCATGGCGACGGCGAAAATCGGTGTTATCCACTACAACTGGCCAGGCTATGATCTGGAGGGTTTTGCCCGGCGCGCCAGCGAGATCGGCTACCGTTACTGTGAGTTGATGATCAACGACATCTGGGACGGCGTGTCGCGCGACGGTGAGCGCACCGCCGAGCAGACCCGGCGGTTACTGGAGAAGTACAACATCCAGGTCTCGGCGGTGGCGGCGGGCAACGACTTCCTGCAGGCGGATCCGGCCGAGCTTAAGGCCCAGATCGAGCGCTATCGCTACGTCTGTCAGATCATCCCGGCGGTGGGCACGGACATTGTCCGCACGGACGGGGGCTGGAACCGTAACAACGCCGTGCCCCAGGACCAGTGGGACGGCATGATGCTGGAGTCTTTCAAACAGTGCGCCGAGTTCATCGAAGCCGCCGGCGTCCGCATCGCGCTGGACAACCACGGCGTTTCCACCAACGACGGGGACTGGCAGCTCAGCCTGATCGAGCGGGTCGGGTCACCGCGCCTGGGTGTTAACCTCGACACGATGAACTACCGCTGGTTCGGCCACGAACTGGCCAAGATCGACCACTTCTTCGAGATCTTGGCGCCCCACGTGTTCCACACGCATATGAAAGATGGCACGGGCTCGCGGCAGGACTACAGGGGTGCCGCCCTGGGCGCTGGCGAGATCCATCTGGACTACGCCGTGAAGTGCCTGAGAGGGGTCGGGTACGACGGCGCCTGGACGGCCGAATACGAGGGCCCCGAACCCGAAGGCGGGGTCGGGTACCAGAAGTGCTTCCAGTGGCTGCAGGCGCACGTGTAGACGCCCCGCGCGACTAAAACCGGAACTGGGGGTCGGACGCTGACGTCCGACCCCCAGTTCTTTTGTGGCCTGGCCGCGCCCGCCGGCGAGGCCGCTCTCGCGCGCTGCGGGCGCGTGGTCTGCTACTCCACCCGACGCAACTCGGTGCGTTTCTGTCGCGCCTCCTCCTCGGTCTCGATCGCCTTCATCTCCTCCAGCAACCGGGCCTTCTTCTTCGCCAGCTTCATCTTGCGGGTGGTCAAGGCCGCCTTGTTCTGCTCCACCAGAGCCTTCTGGCCCTGGACTGAGCGCAGGCGCCCGGTGGTTTCCTGGCGCAGACTGGCAACGCGCGAGATCCGCGACCGCGACAGGCTGAGCAGACGCGCCGTGACCAGTTTGGCCGCGACGACGCTGATCGACAGCACCACCGCCACAGCCATGGCGACGCTCTCAAGGGTTGTCATGGGGCCTTTCCGGGTATTGCAGATGCAATGCGGCCGTGCCAGATGTCACAATCCCATACAAAACCCAAAAGTACGCCCCTTGGGTCCGGATATCAACGCGCCGATGGCGGCAGCAGCAGGGCAAGCTGCGCCGCCGCGTCCGCCGCGGTGGTGAACTG
>CAITNQ010000427.1 GCA_903893785.1 uncultured Gemmatimonadota bacterium | reverse complement strand
GGCCACGTGCGTGCCGTGCGAGTTGTCGTCTTGCGGGTTGTTGTCGTGGTTGACGAAGTCCCAGCCGCGCAGGTCGTCAATGAAACCGTTACCATCATCGTCTCGCCCGTTGTCAGGGATCTCGTCGGCGTTGGCCCAGATGTTGCCGTCCAGGTCCGGGTGACCCCAGTCGACGCCGGTGTCGATGATCGCGATAACCTGAGTGCTGTCGCCTTCGCCTTGGGTCCACGCTGCGACAACGTTGGCGCCTGGAGACGGCCTGAGGTACCACTGTTCGGCGAAGAGAGGGTCGTCAAGACCCGCGGCCGTGGGCTTGGCCAGGCCGGGTGGCCGTTCCCGCATCTTTGGCCTGGTCGCACTCCCGACCGGACCCGGCTCATTGGTGGGCGGAATGTAGCATACGTAGTCCGGCTCGGCGTACTCAACGCCGCGCTGCGCGGCCAACCCTTTGGCGACAGCCGCGGGATCGATCCCTGCCCGCAGTTTGAGCCGGAAGATGTTGTGCAAGCTACCGACAGCGTGCTGCGTCCCGTCGTAGGCGGTGATCTTCCGGGCCGGCGGTTTGACAGGGGCCTGCGGAAACAGACGCTCCACGGCGGTGACACCGTACTCACCGGCGAGATCCGGTAACCCGGCCACCCCGGCGAGTTTGCCGACGGGGCCGCTGCCCGCCACCGGGAGGGTCACTGAGTCGTCGAAGCGCACGATCACGACGCCAGGCACGACTTCAGGGTTGTACGGGTCTATCGGCGGGCCGCTCTGCGCGGCGTCGGCGGTAGGTACAAGCAGCAAAGCCAACAGCGCGCAGCACACCAGCGCAAGGCGCATCGGCACCCTCCCTGTGGTCACTTAGGTTTCAGACAGACTGCGCCGAGTCGTCCGGCGGTATGGGTCGCTGCCAGCCATGGCGGCACCCTGGGGCGGCATCAGCCCGCGGACCTGGCGGCACTGGCGCGTCCGGACAGAGCTGCCGAGAGATAGACCCATTCTGCCCACCCGAGGTTACTTCCGGTGGGGGCGGTTCTGGCCTTTCTTTTCAGGCAACGCGCGGGCACTGCCGGGAACCAAGGCCGGTCATTGGGGAGGACCGCGCCCGGATGGGGAGGCGCTCTGCAGGGCAGTTCCAGTGACACCACCGACAGATGGCCGGAAAACGGCCCGTGGCGTGGGTGGCGCCCGACGGCGGCTCACGCGGTGGACATTGTGGGTCGGGCGGGGCACCCGCCTGGGCACGGTGGCCGGCGAGGCGGCCGGTTCCCGCGCAGCCAGGACGATCGCGCTTCGATGAGGCGCCCCGCCTCATACCCGCAAATCCCGTGCGGCGCGTCCAAAACCCGGCAACGCACGCAAGGCGTCCCGCGTCCACAACCGGCAGGTACTGCGGTGCGCTGCGCCGCGGCATGCGGTTGGGTACCGCCCCCTGCCGAGACGACCAGAGGCCCGCCTCGCGGCTGGGAGCACCGCACAGCGGGCCTCTGGCCTGAGCCAGGTCGCCAGGACCTACTTCATCAGTACCAGGCGCGCCATGGCGCGGAAGGCGCCGGCTCGCAACTCACACAGGTACACGCCGCTGCCCACCCGCACACCGATCTCGTCCCGGCCGTCCCACGGGACCTGGTGCGAGCCAGCGGTTTGGGGGCCGTCGACCAGTTGGCGGACCCGTTGTCCGGTGACGTCGTAGACGGTCAGGCTGACCACGCCGGTTTGGGCCAGATCGTAGCGAATGGTGGTCTTGGGGTTGAAGGGGTTGGGGTACGCACCGAGGAGCGCGGTCGCGGCTGGCAGGGAGGCCCGCCGCAACTGCATGGGCATGCCCGCGGCGACGGACAGCGCACCGGTGCCTACCAGCGGGACACAGGTGGGGCCGACCTGCAGCTGCCATGGACCATCGGCCGGCAACTGCCAACGCATGTGGTCGACCGCCCCCTGCAGGTGTACGGGCCAGGTACCGTCGACGTTCGGGACCTGGAGCGTGCCGATGCCATCTCCCAGATCGACACGCACATCGAACCACCCAGCCGGCGGCGGCGGCGGAAGCTCGACAATGTGGCCCGTATCAACACCCAGTTCGATGACCTGACTACCGCCCGGGCCCTCAATGCGAATGGCGGGGCCGCGCCACGCCGCAACCGGAGCATCGGCCGGTCTGACCACCGGTGCCTGCTGCCCGTTGAGATCGACACCGGCAGCGGTGGACAGGTTCAACCAGTAGGCCCGACCCGGCTCCATGGTCGCCGCGGGCTGGTAACCACCGGCATAGCCAAACACAGAAACGAGCTGCGGACAGCTGGCCTTGAGGGCGCCGACATCGAGGGGCGTGACGCCCGGCCCCACCAAGCTCCAGTGCGACGGCAGAGATCGTACCAGCGCCGCCTCGGCGTGAGCGGGGCCGCGCACACGCACCTGGGTGGCCGTGGCCAAGTTGGCCCAGTACCCCACGCCCGGCGCAAAGGCGTCGGCAGGCTCGTACATGCCGTCGTATCGGAACAGGGAGACCGCCGACGGCAATACCGCCGACCGGCCCGAGTCGGCCGCCGAGACAGGCAGCGAGACCAGGCTCCACTGCGCCGGCAGGTCGTAGCCATGCCAGTATAATGACACGGGGCTGTAGACGATCTGCAGT
>CAITNQ010000426.1 GCA_903893785.1 uncultured Gemmatimonadota bacterium | reverse complement strand
GAGATCGGCCGGCTGTTGGCCGCCTGCGCCCCGCACCGTCGCGACACATTGGAGACGGCGCTCGTAACGGGGCTACGGGCCCGTGAGCTGCGGTCGCTGGCGGTCGCGAACCTGAACACTGAGCGCTGCGGACTCACCCTTGAGGCCGCATGGACCAAGAACCGCGTCGCTGGCTTCCAGCCCCTTCCGAGCGGCCTGATGGCTCGCTTGCGCGACCACGCCGAGAGTGGCGTTGCGCTCGCCGTCTACCTCGCCAATTACCGCGGCGTGTGGCCGCAACCAGGGATCCCGGCGCAGCCCCTGCTGTACGTCCCCACGCACACGGCCCGCGACCTCGACTATGACCTGCACGCGGCGGGGATCCCCAAGCAGACGCCGGAGGGGAAGGTGGACTTCCACGCGTGCCGCGTTGCCTACATCAACCTGGTCATCGAGAGCGGCGCCACGGTCCGGGAAACACAGACCCTGGCACGACACCTGACCCCGACCATCACCATGAACACCTACGGGCGAACCCGTGCGCATGCGTTGGCGGAGACGGTGGAGGGGATCGCCGAAACCATCGGTGGTACGGCAAAGTGTGTCACCGGTGTGTCAGAGGCTTCTCTGGAGCCCGAAACAGAAAGCGCAACCGCCTGTGACCCAAGCGATTGCGCGTCTGCATGAATGGTGGAGGCGGCGGGATTCGAACCCGCGTCCGAAGGCAGCTTTACCAAGGCCTCTACGTGCGTAGTCAGCTTACAGGTCTCGCCCCCCACGACTCCAACTGACGGGATTCGCGAAGCGCCAGTCCGGTAGAGTTTCGCCCCCTCCCCCCGGACCTGAGAAGGGGCTAGCCTGCGTAAGATGACGCTGGTTGCAGCTGCGCAGGCGCGGCCACCACCAGCGGGTTACCTGATTTTACTCAGGCAGCCAGAGCGTACGAGTGATCGTTCGCGTTTGTGTTTTTCCCAGAGGATTTACGAGGTATCAGGGGCCCTCGGCACGCCACCCGGGCGTTTCCACCCCCGTCGAAACCATGTCGCCCCCAAGATTGGATGGGTCACGTCCTGGTTCCCACGTATGGCCAGGGCGAATATACCGGGCCCGGCGTGGGGTGTCAACGCAGGCGTGCCGGGCCCGGCCCCTGGGCCCGACCCGGCACGGGCTGTCTGGGGTTGGGGTTTAGCGCCGCGTCAGTTGGTCGACATCACGCACGGCGCCCTGGGCTGCGCTGGTGGTCATGGCGGCATAGGCGCGCAACGCCGCCGACACGGGCCGTTGCCGCGATTGGGGCTGGTACGCCTGGCCGCCTTTGGCTTCCAGCGCCTGCCGCCGGACTGCCAGTTCCTCGGCCGCGACCTGCAGCTCTAGGCGGCGCGCGGGGATGTCGATGCGGATGCGGTCGCCGTCCTGGACCAGGGCGATCAGGCCCCCCTCAGCGGCTTCGGGCGAAACATGGCCAATGGACAGGCCCGAGGTGCCGCCGCTGAAGCGGCCGTCGGTGAGCAGGGCGCACTGCTTGCCCAGGTGTCGGGACTTGATGTACGAAGTCGGGTAGAGCATCTCCTGCATGCCGGGGCCGCCCTTGGGGCCTTCGTAGCGGATGACGACCACGTCGCCGGCTTCGATGCGGCCGCCGAGGATCCCGTCGCAGGCCTCTTCCTGCGACTCGAACACCTTGGCCGGGCCCTCGAAGACCCAGATGGACTCATCGACGCCCGCGGTCTTCACAATGCAGCCGTCGGCGGCCAGGTTGCCGTACAGCACGGCCAGGCCGCCGTCGCGGGTGTACGCATGATCCGCGTTGCGGATGCAGCCCTCGGCGGCGTCCAGGTCGGCGCTGTCGTGGTACGCCTCCTGCGAGAACGCCTGTTGCGTGGGCACGCGGCCGGGTGCGGCCAGGGCCCGTTGGCGGGCGGCCGGGCTGACCAGGTCGGCCTCGCCGCGCAGGTCATTGGCGGCAATGACCTGGCCCAGGGTCTGCCCGGTGACCGTCAGGGTGCCCGGATGGAGTTTACCGGCGCGCAGCAGCTCGCCCAGAATGGTGGGGATGCCACCGGCGCGGCCAACGTCCTCGACGTGGTACTTCTGGGTGGCGGGCGCCACTTTGCACAGGCACGGCACCTGCCGCGACAGGCGGTCGATGTCGGCCATGGTGAAGGCTACCCCGGCCTCGCGCGCCATGGCCAGCAGATGCAGCACGGTGTTGGTGGAACCGCCCATGGCAATGTCCAGGGTCATGGCATTCTCGAAGGCGGCCAGGGTGGCGATGCTGCGCGGCAGCACCGTGGTGTCGCCCTCCAGATAGTAGGCTTTGGCCATGTCGACGATGCGCCGCGCCGCGGTCTCGAACAGGTCCCAACGTCGCGCGTGCGTGGCCAGCAGGGTGCCGTTGCCCGGCAGCGCCAGGCCAATGGCTTCGTTGAGGCAGTTCATGCTGTTGGCGGTGAACATGCCCGAGCAGGAACCGCAGGTGGGACAGGCCGCGGCTTCGATGCGGGCCAAGTCCTGATCGCTGACGGCGCTGTCCCCCGCCGCGATCATGGAGTCGATCAGGTCTAGCTTAGCCTCGCCGTGGGCCAGGGTGGCCTTGCCGGCTTCCATGGGTCCGCCGGAAACGAAGATAGCCGGCAGGTTCAGGCGCAGGGCCGCCATGAGCATGCCGGGCGTGATCTTGTCGCAGTTGGAGATGCAGATCAGGGCATCGGCCTTGTGCGCCTCGACCATGTATTCCACGCTGTCGGCGATCAACTCGCGGCTGGGCAGCGAGTACAGCATGCCGTCGTGGCCCATGGCAATGCCGTCGTCCACGGCAATGGTGTTGAACTCCACCCCCACGCCGCCGTTGGCCTCGATTACCTGCTTGACCCGCTGGCCCACATCGTGGAGATGCACGTGGCCGGGCACGAACTGAGTGAAGGAGTTGGCAATGGCAATGATGGGCTTGTTGAAGTCCTCGCCCTTCAGGCCAATGGCGCGCCACAGTGCGCGGGCTCCAGCCATGCGTCGGCCCTGGGTAGTGATGCTGCTGCGTAATCCTTTGCCTGCCATGCTAACCCGCTCCTCTTAGAAAGCCTGGCCAATGGAGAAGTAGACCCAGGTGGTCTGGGTCGGATCGAAACCGTCGTTGAAAGCCACGTCAAGGCGGAAGGGGAAACCGGCCGAATAGCGCACGCCGACGCCGTAGCCATCCACCATGCGGCTGAGCCGCACCAGGTCCCGGGGACTGAACTCGCTGTTGCGGCGCCACACATTGGCGCGGTCCCAGAAACCCACCAGGCCGATGGCGCCAGCCTGCAGGCGCAGTTCGCTGCGCAGGTTGACGCCCAGCCGCCCGCCACCGATGGCCTGGATCAGGTTGCGCTGCACGCCGCGCAGGCTGCCCTCGCCGCCGTAGCGCTTCCAGTACACCTGCGGGAGGGAACGCCCGGCGCGGAGCGACCCGGTCTGCGTCACCTGGCCGGCCACGGCGATCACCGCGTGCCTGGACAGGGGCTGGTAATGCCGCCCCTCCAACTCGCCATCGAGCACGTACGTGGACCGCGCGCCCAGTTCGATGGCGTACAGCGAGGTGGCGCGCAGGAAGCTGCCACGCGTCGGCGCGATGCGGTCGTCGCGCGAGTCGCGCTGGAACTCGAGGCTGAGGTCAATGGCCCGCGACCGGTCGGTGAGAATGCTCAACCAGTCGCTGTCCACCGGAATCTCGCCGTCGCTGTAGTCCAGGTACGTACCGCCCGCAGTGAGGGCGGCCGAACCCCTGGCCCGGCTCTTCCCCAGCCAGCCGTCGTCGCCCCACAGTGAGTCGGTGCTGGTGGTATCGCCACTGCTGGAGCTGCCGTACAGATCACTGGGCGTGTAGCGGATGGCCTCGCTCGGGTCGGGCCGGGTGCGGGCCCGCGCATAGGTCACCGACAGGTGCGAGCGGTAAAGCTCACCCCAACTGCGCGTCAGCGTGCTGGAGGCCCGCAGCAGCCGCTGCACGGACATGTAGTCGTACACCACGGTGCGGATATACTCCCGCGCCACTTCGTCGCCACCGAACAGCAGCAGGCCGCCAAGGACCGAGTCGTTGGCCGTCAGCAGGTCATACTGACGCGTGTCGTCAGGATTGCCGAGTACCTGAGTACGCGTCCATTCGTCGGTGAAGCCGAGCGAGAAGGTCAAGTCAGCACCGGTGCGGGCCAGGTTACGCTCTGTCCAGAAGATGTTGCCGCCCTGCAACGGGCGACCCCAGCTGCCGTTGATACCCACCTGCGCCCCGCGCCCCAGCCAGTTCAAGTCCTGCAGCCCGCCGGTCAGGCGCGGCTCCACCTGGCGGTCCGCCATGCTCAGCAGGCCCTGGGCTTCCAGGCGCAGGAATTTGCGTTCCTGCAGGCGGATGCGAATGGGCTGGAGGCTGTCGTCGCTGGCGGTTTCGGGGGTTGAGAAGAAGACTGAGCGGAACAGGTCCGTACGCACCAGCAGGTTGCGGCTGCGCGCCAGTTCCTCGGGGTTGTACAGATCCCCCTGGTCGAAACTCACATAGCGATCGATCAGACTGCGGCGGGTCCGCAGCCGGCCTTCGTTCTCGATGGTGATGGGGCCGCAGTACATGCGTCGGCCCGGGTCGACGTGGTAGACCACGTCGGCGGTGTGCTGGTCGGGGTGATCCGACCATTCGTTGCGGACTGCGGCGTGGGGGTAACCGCGCTGGTTGAGGAAGATCTGCAGCGCGCGTTCGCCTTCCAGCACCTGGCCGTAATTGAGCGCGCTGCCCGGCGTCAGGCGCAGCTGGGCCCGCAACTCGGTCGGGGTGAACGGCGTCCCGCCATGGATGAGGACCTGACCGACCGTCCAGCGCGGGCCACTGTCCAGTTCGATGGTGGCATGCACGCGACCGCGGCGGTCCAGGACCAGGACGCGGCGGCTGATCTGGGCGTTGCGGTACCCGCGGCCGCGGTACAGGTCCAGAATGGTGGCCAGATCACTGTTGAAGAAACGCCGACTGAAGCGGCCGCCTTGCTGCACGCGCATGGCGCTGCGCAGTTCGCGGCTCTTGAGCGCCTTGTCGCCCGGGTACACGAAGACCACTTCCTGGACGCGGCGCCCTTCGGCCTCCAGGGCCGTGATCTCGGTCCCGGACGACAACGGGGCGCCGGCGGCTGGGACCGGCGTGGTCGCCACTGCCGCCGCAGTCTGGCTCGCGGTCGCGGCCGCCCTCGGCGCGCTGGCCCCAGCCACGGGAACCGTTGACGCGCGCACGCCGCTGACTACCAACAGCAGGGCTGCCGCCAGTCCCAGGGCAGCCCATGGCGACGGCCGAAGCCGCGACCGCGCTTCCTCGTTGGCGATCATGCCCGGCGGCGGTCCCAGGAAGCCAGCGTGGCGCGGCACGTCAGAAGTCCTTCTTGAGGCCCAGGCCCAGGCCATAGCGGTTGTAGCGGCTTTGGGCGCTGCCCGACAGGGTCAGGTAGCTCTTGATCTGGTGCTCGGCGCGGACCTCGCCGGACGACATCTCGTTGACCGCGGCCTCGTAGCGCACCCACAGCGGGAAGGGACTCCAACCAAAGTACTTGCCCAAGCGCAAGGATGGCTGGCCGACGAGGCCGATATCCGCTCGCGTCGACGGCAGCACCATGAACTCGTCCAGGCCGACCTTCTCGACCTTCTTGCTCAGCAGCTGCCCGGCGGCGGTCCCCAGCGCCGCGCTGTATTGTAGCTGTGACGCCACCGAGCCAAAGGCCAGCAGGCGGAAGATGCCGTTGGAGTCCAGCGCCGGATCAGACGAAAACTCGGGTGCCGCGGTCTGCACAGGCCCCTGCAGCGCCAGGGTCACGGTGTACTCGCTGCCGGTCTCGTCGATGGGGCTGACCTTGCACGAAGCCGACAGGTCCAGGTCGGGGTTGAGCAGGAAGGGATCATAGGCCACGTCGAGCAACGATCGCGTCGGTACCAGGCTGTTGAGCACGATGCGGCCGCGATCGAAATCAAACTGCCGGTTGAGGACGTACACCTGGCCCTTGTCGATGCCAATATCGCCCTGGAACACGGGCTTGTAGAAGGTGCCGCCCACATCGACGACGCCGGATACCTGCACATCGGCCAGTTCGCTCTCGACCTTGAGGTCACGGATGTCGATCTGGATCCCCAACTCCAGGTTCTCCAGGAACGGATCGCGCAGCGTCGGCGGCGGCGGCGGTACCGGCGGGGCGTTGAAATTCACCAGCATGGGCTCGGCCACGGCTTGGCGCAGGCGCACGGTCCCGGTGGCCCGCGACGCCGCCGCCGAGCCGGCGAAGGTCAGGTCCATGTCGGCGGCGGGGGCACGGAACAGGTCCAAGTACTGGCACGGCAGGCCCGTGGTCTGCAGGCGCAGCTGGAACTGGGGCGCGGTCGACGGGCGCAGATCGACGCCGCCGCTCAGCTGCATGGTTCCGGTCACCCCCGGCTGCACGGTGTCGAAGCCTTGCAGCTCGCCGCGTTGGCCGGCCAGCACCAGGCGGCCGCCGGTGAAGCCGTACACGGGCTTGATGTCCAGCAGACCGACCTGCAGGTCGGCCACCTCCACCTGGCCCTGGAGGTCGAGCTGCGGGCCCCAGCCCCGCGCCTGGACCTCGGCGCGCAGCTGCCCGCCGAGATGGTCAAGCTGCGGCACCAGGGGTTCCAGCACGCCCAGGTCCAGGTCCGATGAGTGCAGGTGCAGCTGGGCCTGCTCGTAGACCACCCGGCGTGCGGCCAGGTCCCACGGCAACTCCCCGTCCAGCACCAGGCTGTCGCCGGCGGCGGGCAGCCAGAAGGCACCGAAACGCGCCCCGGCGCGGGCCCCGCGCAGCCAGCCACGCACCTGCCCCAGATCGTCGGTGGCCACGGCGAGATCCGCTGTCAGCAGGGGCGCGCCCAGCGTTCCCTGGACCCGAGCCTGCAGACTGCCACGACCGGCCGGGCCGCCGAACAGGGCCAGGTCAACGTCGGCCAGGTCGGCCTCCAGTTGGGCGCCGCTGTCCGGATCGACGCCGCCGGCCAGCTTCAGGCGCCCCGAAGGGGTGAAAGCACGGGCGCCAGCCGGGCGACGCCACAGATCCACCTGGAGATCGCGCAGCTGCAGCCGGTCGTCCGCCAGGCTGACCTGGCCGCCGGGTTCCAGATCGAGGCGCAGCGAGTCACCGTCGAGTTGAGTCTGCAGGCGCAGCTCGCTGAAGCGCAGGCCGCCCTCAAGCCCCTGCCCTTGCCAGGCCGAGTCCAACACCGCCAGGGGCACGGCCAACTGGCCGGCCACCGACAGGCGCCCCCCGGTGGGCTGCCCTAGAGCTGCGGACAGGGGTGCGGCCAGATCCACCCCTTCCGCCCACAGGGCCAGCGACGCGCGGTCCGCGGCGGTCGGCGGTCGACCGCCCCACAGGGGCGCGCCTGGAAGACGCAGATCAAAGCGCGCTGCCGGGGCCGTGGGTTGGCCCTGGAGCAGCTCCAACTCGGCGCGAGCGGTGTCCGCCAAGGTCGCCTGCAGGCGCAGGTCGCCCCACGCCACGCTGTCCAGTGTCACGCCGCCCAGGGCGGCCTCCATGGTCAGCTGCGGGCGGGCCTGGCTGCCGCCCAGCACCAGGTGCGCGGCGCCACCGGTCTGCGACCAGCCCGGCACCAGTGGGCCCAGGTCCAAGGCCGGCAGCGCCGCGCGCACGGCCAGCGAATCAGCGGCCAGGCTGCCCGCCGCCTCCAGGGGCCCAATGGGGGTCTGCAGCCGCACTTGGTCGAGCCACACCCGACCGCGCTCGAGGCGCAGACGGAGGGGGGCCCGGGTGCGCACGGCCAGGCCCGGCTGCTGCCAACTGAGGCTGTCGATATCCGCCGATGCCCGCGCTTCGGCCCCTTCCCCCAGGCCACTCTGCCAGGTGGCGCGACCGACCAGGTCCAGGGTGGCCCCAGCCGGGCCGGTGCGCTGCAGCAGCCGACCGTGGCTGGTCAGTTGCAGCCGCAGTTGGCCGTCGCCATCCAGCGCGCCCTCGAGGCGGGCCGCCGTCGCCTGGAGCGCGGCCGCTGCCACGCCGGCCCGCCCCGTGCCATCGAGCTGCACGGGGCCCAGGCTCCATGTGTCATAGGCCAATTCGGGAGCCCGCAGGTGGGCTTCGTAGCGCGGGCCGTCGGCCGCCAGCAGGCCACCCACGCCGATCTGCCCTTGTACCGCGGCCCGCAGTCCCGGCACCAGGCGTCCGGCCGGTACCCCATGGGCCCAGACCGTGACCGTGTCCACTCCCTCGCCGGTCACGTCGAGCTCCAGGTTCGCCGTCAGCAGGCCCTGTTCCACGTCGACCTGGGCCCGCAGGAAACGGTTCGCCAGCAGCTCGGCGGTGGCCTGCGCCGGCCCGAAGCCGCGGCCCAGGTCACCCGGCAGGGCGGTCGCGTCGGCCCAGGCCCGGACGGTGTCCGGGCGCGCTGCCAGACGCAGGTACAGCGGCGCCGAAGGACCCCCTATCCAGGGAGATGGATCGAGCTCACCGCGGCCGGTCAGGTCGTACGATCCGGGCCCGGGCAGCATGGCCAGGTCAAGGGTCCCCTCCACCTGGGCGCGGACCAGACGCGAAGCCAGCGCCACGGTCAGCCGGTGATCCGGCGTCAGACGCAGGCCCAACTCAACCGGCGTGGTCGGGCCGTCGACCAAGGCCAGAGCCGGCGACTCCAGGTGGATCGTGGCGTCCAGCCGGCTGGCACTCATATGGGCAAACAGGTCGGCGTCGGCATCCACGCGCCCGCTGGCCACGGCCGGCAGCAGCCGGGCCAACTCGACCCCGCGGGCGGTCAGGTGGGCGGCCGCGCTGTCGCTACGAAGCCAATACTCGGCCTGGCCCGACCAATCGCCGTCTAGAGCGCCCATTCGCACCGAGTCCAGACGCACGGCCTGGGTGTCCACGTGCGCCGCCAGCGTCAACGCCAAGGGACCCAGGCGCGGGTCATCGGCACTGGCCTGGGCGCTCAACGCCAACCGCAGCGGCTGCAGCTGGCCTTGTGCTGCCACCCGCGCCTGCCCGGCCTGGTCGAGTTGGGCTGCGTGCATCTCGACCGACCCCTGCACCGGAAGTCCGGGCGCCAGGGCCAGCGTCAGCTGCGCCGCACTCCGCAGCTGCAGCGCGGCGCGCGCGCACACCACCTGAAGCGAATCCGCTGTCAGACGGGCCGGTTCGACGCGCAGGGCCAAGGTAGCCCGGCCCTGCCAGGCAGCCCCGGTGTCCAGCCGGCACTGGATCGCGCCCAGTTGGACCTGGGCCCGTCCCAGCGTCTCGGCCTGCGCCGCGTACACCACCGCCAGGCTGTCGGCGGTCAGGCGCCGGTTGGTGCCCGGCCAGACCACCTCCAAGTGACCGGCCGCGACCTCCAGGTCTGGCAGCCAGGCCACGGGCAGGCGGGGCGGTGGGCCCGGCGCGGTGGCCCCGGCAGCCGCCGCGGGTCGCACCTGCACCTGCAGCTGCGGTGCCTGCAGCCGCACTGCGTAGGGAGACAGGCTGAACTGGAAGCGCGGCACCACCAGATGCACGGCGCCCGCGCTATCGGCCAGTGAGACATCGGTCAGCACCGCACCGGTCAGCAGCGAGCCCTGCTCGCCGGTTACGGCAAGAGTCCAGCCACGGTCGGCCGCCTGACGCGCCGCCAACCAGACGACGACCGGCGGCCCGGCCGGCGTGGCTACCAGCAATAGCGCCGCCGCCGCGACAGTGCCCCCCAGGACCGCGAAGGCCCTGGCAGCGCGCCTCATCGGCTTTCCACGCGAGTCAGGCTGCGGGGCACCGCGAAGACCGAATCGGGAACTGCGGAATAGACGAGTTGCTTGACCTCGCGCTGAAGGCGGAACACCTCGGTTTCACCGGTCTGCCCGGCGCGCAGCACCGTAACCCGCAGGGTCGAGCGCAGGGCAAAGCCCTCCAGGGCGCCGACCTCGGTGGCCAACCGATCGTAGTCGTCCACCAGCCCCCGCAGCTGCTCCAGGCCGCCACTGACCAGGGGCGGGTATGAAGTCTTGTTGCGCTGCAGTTCCTGGAAGGCCAGCAGCTCGCGGCTGCCGGGGAAGTCGCGCGCGATCCAGGCGTCGTACGTGTAGCGATTCTCTCGTTTGGGCTTGTTGGTCTTGGGATCCGTGTAGCGGGCCCGCATCTGCGCCACCACCCGGCGGCAGGGCACCCCGGCCACCGTTGCCGTATCACCCGTTTCCTTGACCTGCACGTCAATCTGGGGGCCGCCCGCGGTGGCGGCCGTGGTCTTGGCCGCCGCGCTGGGCGCCGGCGCCTTGGTCTGCAGGAAAGTCGCCGCGTCCAAGTCGATCTCGATGACTTCGTCGCGGTCGAGCCGCAGGATGGTGCTCTCGCGCAGGGGGTGCCCCTGCGCCCGCAACGCCTTGGCCGTGCGCTCCGAGGTCTCGATGGTGGTCTCCACCTTCTGTTGCCGCTCTTTGAGGTACACGCGATTGGTGGTCGTGCGGGCCCCGGCTTTGTCCGGTCCGAAGCCCGGGTTAACGATCTGCTCGACGAGCATGACGTCAGCGCCAGCGGCGACGGCAAGCACAACCAGGACCAGGGCACTCAGACGGATCACGATAGCCTCCTTGGCAGACAGCCAGCGCCGCGGGTGGGTGACCACGGCCCACTCAGGCCACGGCCCCGAATCTATAATACATATCGCGCGCCTTGCACGACAAACCTCGCTCCGGCTATTTTGGGTTCGCCCCCGGGCGGGGCCAAGGCGGCGCGCCGGCCGGCGTGCGGCCCTCACCTGCCAACAAGGAACTCCTGCCCATGGCAAAGCAGAAGACTGCGGTTCAGCCGGCCCGCGGCCGCGCCAAGCGGAAGCAGGGCGATGTCATCACGCAGGTAAAGACCGTATGGAAGGGCCGCGAACTGGAAGTGCGGCAGCTGGCGATCGACGATCTGGAGCGGATCGCCCGCTTCCGGCGCGCCGGTTACGGCGGCAGCGTGTCGGATGCCCTGTGTGGTCTGGGCGTCGATGATACCATCTTCGCGCACCAGTTCCGCGCCCTGCGGCAGGGCATGCAGCTGGTGGGCCGTGCCATTCCCATCAAGCTGCATTCGCAGGTGGGCGGCGTGAACACGCCCGACGAGCAGCGCGAGCTGGAGAAGAAGTGGGAAGCCGAGGGCGGGCATCCACAGAAGCGGATGATGCGTACCGTGGCCACCTCGGCCCCCGGGTCGATCCTCTGCTTCGACTGCGGCGGCGATCTGCAGCCGGCCCAGTTCGGGGAGATGAGCTGCCAGCTGGCCTATGCCCATGGCTGCCGCGGCATGCTGCTGGCCGGTAACTGTCGCGACACCCAATACGTGCTCAAAATGCCGGACTTCCCCATGTTCACCTTCGGCACCACGCCCAATGCTTTCGGCGGCTGGATGATCACCGAGGTGAACCGGCCGATCTTCCTCCCTGGTCACCTGACTCACTACGTGCGCGTCAACCCAGGCGACTATGTCTTTGGCGACAATGACGGCGTGCAGCTGATCCCGGCTGCCCTGGTGGACGAGGTCCTGCTGCAGGTGGAGGCCACGTTCGAGAAGGAAAACAAGGAGCGCGATGCCTTGGCTCAGGGCATGCCGATCGACGAGGTGTACCGCACCTTCGGCGTGCTATAGGCGCTGGCGTGCGGGTCGGCGGACACCTTCGGGGCCGCTGACCCGCACCGGCCACGGACGCCACGGCCCAGGTCCGCCACCCGCTGGCCGTCACAGCCAACGGCGCGCGGGCCGTCGAGCCAAGCAAGCCGTGCGCGTTCCCGTGGTCTAGCCGGACGCACGGCGATGCCGCTGACCCGCACCGGCCACGGACGCCACGGCCCAGGTCCGCCACCCGCTGGCCGTCACAGCCAACGGCGCGCGGGCCGTCGAGCCAAGCAGGCCGTGCGGCCGGGAGCCGCATGACGGGTTCGGCCGCGCCCTTGGGCAGCTCCGGTCCTTCGGCGCCTTCGGAAGCCCCGTTCCAGCCGCATCCTGGCTCCCAACCCCGTCGGGGCGGGGCTTCAGGACACGGACTCGGCGGTGTAGCGCTGGAAGGACAGCGTCGGCGACCAGTGGTCTGCGGGTAGCCCGGCTTTGAGCTTGAGGTGGCGCACGAACTCCGCCGGGTCGGGCAGCACCTCCCAGACCGATGGTAGCAGCGTGGACTGATGGAACCCGTCCTGCAGCAGCAGGCCGTCGACGCCCGGCCGGACCTGCGCCAGCAACTCGGCCTGCGAGGCCACGCGCAGGGGCTGCGGGGCCGTCAGCAGCGACAGGTGCAGGTGCAGGTCGGCCCGCTCGGCCGGGGTCAGCGGCGGGAAGCGCGGATCTTCGAACGCCGCCGCGTAGGCGTGGCGCGCCACGTCCTCGACCATGGGTCGGACGGCGACGCAGGTACCGATACAGCCACGCAGGGCTTCGCCGCGTCGCAGCGTGACGAAGCTGGCGCGCACGGCGCGCAATGGCTCAGGATAGGCAGCCGCGCGCACGACCAGCGGACGTCCGTGTTCGAGCCCGTGCTCGATGGCGGCACGCGCCACGCCAAGCAGACACTGGCGTTCGGCCGGCGCCAGCGGCCCCGGTTCAGCAGCCGGTGAAGGCCGCATAGCCCACCACCCTTTCTCGCGGCCCGGCCGTGTCGCCCGAGTTGCGGCGGTCGAGGCACTGTAGACGCAGCCCGCGCTGGCGAGCCACCAGCAGCAGGCCCTGCAGGGGACGGCGGCCGCAGGCGCTGTCGCGGCCCAGAGCAGCCGGTTCGAGCCCCTCAATGGCGGCCACGGTCTCGCGATCGCGGGCGTTCGCGGTGTCGTAGTCGTGGTAGTGGCACAGGTCCGAGCTGACCACCACCAGGGTTTCGGCGCCGCCCCACAGGGCGGCGATGACCTGCGCAACCACCTCGGGCTCGCCCTCGCCGACGACCAAGGGGGCCAGCGCGAACTCGCCCAGGACCACCTGCAGGAAGGGCAACTGCACTTCCAGGCTGTGCTCCGCGGCGTGGGCTTCATCGTCGGTGACCACGCCGGGCAGAGCCAGGGCTGCGGTCACCGCCGCCCGGTCCACGGGAACCACGCCAAGGGGCGTGGCGAACGCCGCCGCACTGGGCACGGCCAGGCCCTGCAGCCACACGCGATGGGCCGGCCCCAGCAACACGACCCGACGGATCAGCGCAGCCACGGCCGTGAGCGTGGCATAGGCAGTGCCCGCGATGGGGCCGGAGTAGGCCAGCCCCGCATGGGGCACGATGAGGACTTTGGGGGGCGTCAGGACGGGGTCCACGGCAGCCGGCAGTAGACCGGTGATAGCGGCGCGGAGGGCAGGGGCCGATCGCGGGTAGAAAGACCCCGCCACCGCAGCCGGGCGGGTGCTGGCCATGGCCTCCTCCTTGCTCGGCTGGGAAGCTCCTGTTTGATTCTAACCAAGTCGCTGTGGGTCCGCAATCAGCCAGGTGGGCAACCATGTCCCCGCCCTTTCCGGCCCGTTACTGGCACCGCCGGTCCGATGGCCGAGTGGTCTGCGACCTGTGCCCCCAGGGTTGCGCGCTGGCCCCAGGCCACACCGGCCGCTGCGGCGTGCGCCGGGCCACCGAACAGGGACTGCAGTTGCTGGTCTATGGGCAGGCCAGCGGTCTGTCGGTAGACCCGATCGAGAAGAAACCCCTGCTCCACTTCCTGCCCGGTTCGGCGGTGCTGTCCTTCGGCACGGCCGGCTGCAACCTGAGCTGCTGCTTCTGCCAGAATGCCGCGCTCTCGCGCGGTCGGCCGGAAGCGGTCGCGCACCAACGGGCAACGCCGGCCCAGATCGCCCGCGCCGCCCGCGATCTGGGTTGCCGTTCGGTGGCGTTCACGTATAACGAACCCCTGGTGTTCTTGGAGTACGCCATTGACGTGGCCGCGGCCTGCCACGAACAGGGGCTGCTGACCGTGGCCGTCACCGCGGGTCAGGTCAACGCCGCGCCGCGGGCTGAGTTCTTCCGGCACATGGACGCCGCCAATGTCGACCTGAAAGCCCTCGACGAACGGTTCTACCGCGACCTGTGCGGCGGTTCCCTGGCCGCTGTCTTGGAGACGCTGGCGTACCTCCACGACGAGACCAAGGTCTGGTTGGAGGTCACCCACCTGGTAATCCCGGGCGAGAACGACGCCCCGGCCGACTTGGCGCGCCTGAGCCAATGGGTGCTGGACCACCTGGGGCCGACGGTGCCGTTGCACTTCTCCGCCTTCCATCCAGATGCGGACCTGTGGCACCGACCACCGACCCCGCCGGTCACGCTGCGCCAGGCGCGCGCCACCGCGCGTACGCTTGGGGTCCGCCATGCGTATACTGGGAATGTGGCCGACGACGAGGGCAGCAGCACCTGGTGCCACGCCTGCGGCACCCTGCTGATTGGCCGCCGCGGGTTCTTGGTAACCAGCTGGGCGTTGGGCCCGGGTGGCCAGTGTCCGACCTGTGGCACCCCGTGCGCTGGCTGTTTCGACGCGCGTCCGGGAACCTGGGGCGGGTCTCGTCGGTCAATCCAATTGGCTGACCATGCCTGAGCCGGCCCGCCGCTGGCGGTCGATGGGGCCGCCAGAGAGTCAGCGACTGCCGACGTTGACACACCGGAGCGACGGTCTATAATCAGATCCGTCGGCGTCCAGTGAGGCAGGGGTGCGCCAGCGATTCCGACGGTTGGATCGGCCCGGGAACCTTCCGGTGGCGCGGCGTGCAACCCGGTTGGCGGCAGTGCAACACACTGATGGAATCGGCCGCTGATCGCCAACGCGGCGACGGCCCACAACCCTTGTGCCAGGAGTTCTGCACCATGCTCGGTCTGTTTGATCCCGTGTACATGATGTTCATGCTGCCGACGTTCCTGTTCGCGCTGTGGGCGCAGTTCATGGTCAAGAGGCGCTACAACACGTGGTCGCAATACGCGCTCAGCAGCGGGCGCACGGGAGCTGACATTGCGCGCCAGATGCTGCGCGCCAACAACGTTCACGACGTGGCGGTGGAAGAGACCGAAGGTTGGCTCTCGGACCACTACTCGCCACTGGAGAAGGTGTTGCGGCTGTCGGCCGACGTGTACCACGGCCGCTCCGTCGCCGCGGCCGGCATTGCGGCCCACGAAGCGGGCCACGCCCTGCAGCACGCCACCGGGTACGCGATCATGAACCTGTGGCAGTCGCTGGCCAAACCGGCGGCCGTCGCCAGCAACCTAGCTTTCTGGATCATCATGATCGGGACCTTCATGAACGCCTTGGGCCTGATCAAGATCGGTGTAGTGCTGTTCTCCATCTTGGTGGTGTTCCAGATCATCACCCTGCCGGTGGAGTTCAACGCCTCGTCGCGCGCCAAGAACCTGTTGTTCCAGTACGGCATTATCCACGGCGAAGAGCGCGAGGGCGTGGCTGCGGTCCTGGGCGCGGCGGCCATGACCTACGTGGCCGCGGCGGCGTCCTCGGTGGCGCAGCTGGTCTATTTCCTGCTGCGCTCCGGGCTCTTGGGCGGTAGTAACCGAGAAGAGTAGGCGACCCCGCAAAGCGTAGCGCCCAAGCCACCCGCAGGCGCGGGCAGAGGGGTGATTCAGGGGCCCGTGCGGTTGCCGCGCGGGCCCCGCGCGTTGGGGTCCCGAGGCGTGCAGCCGGAGGTCCACGTGCGGCCCGCCCGCGCGAGCCCAGTCGGGTTCAGGCGGCCTGCGGGGCAGTCTGGGCGATGTGGGCCAACGCGGCAGCAGTGAAGAGTCCAGGCAGCACGGGGCCGCCGCGGGCCCGTTCGCGTCGGTCTACCTCGCTGTCGGCGTGCCCAGTCATATACAGAAACCTGAGGCGCGGGTGGCGAGCTCGCAGCACCTGCACCAGGGTTGCCCCGCTCATTTCCGGCATGACCCGGTCCGCCTGAGCCACCGGGGTCAGCCGGCAAGCCCGTTGCGGATCGCGTACCCGGCCAGCTCCAGGCGCGTTGCCAGGCCCGTTTTGACCGCGATGCGGGCCCGGTAAGTGGCCACGGTCTTGGGGCTGACGGTCAGGGCCATGGCCACCTGTTTCGTGGTCATCCCCTTGGCCACCAGGCAGAGGGTCTGCAGCTCCCGCGCCGACAGGGCCTCGTGGGGCAGGTCGTGGTGCTCGCGCCCGACGGCCGCCGCCAGGTGCTCGGCCGCCTCGGGGGTCACGTAGCGGTGTCCGCCTGCGACCAGGCGCAGGGCCTCGACCACT
>CAITNQ010000425.1 GCA_903893785.1 uncultured Gemmatimonadota bacterium | reverse complement strand
TCGCTGAGTCGTGAAGCTCCGGTTTCCTCGTACGAGTTTCATTGTGACAGGCGGAACACCCATGGCAGCGTCGCGTCAGCTGCGGTCGCGGATGCTGCGCAGAACCGAGCTGCGGGCGCCGTTTCACCGAATTTACGCGCAGTGCACCCGCGCATGGGGGCGGGCGCCCGGCGCAGCGCTGCCGCGGAGGCGCCAGCGACCGGGCCGACTGGACTGGGAGCCACGGCACTGGCAGTCGGCCGCCGCGGGCCCCGGCCGGGAGCGTCCCCAACGCCCAGTGCTGGCTCCACGGCCGCGACGGACGGGCTCGCATGCTGAGAAAAGACCCATTGCCCCCCCCCGCCAGAGAGACCGAGCGCCGGTCGGCAACGCGCGCTGCGCCTTGACAATCCGGCCGCCAACGGTTGCGTCTTGTAACGGTGCGGCCGTCGCCCCGCCATGAGCCCGACCCTGGGTTCGCATCCGCCACGCGCGCCTCTCGAGCAGAGCAGGCCGCGTCCTCCCACGAAAGCAGGCCCGGTGAAGGAGCCATTGCGCGCGTTCCTGCGTGGCCATTTCGGCGCCGTGAACGAACACGCCCCCTATGCGGATGAGTTGCTACGCGAGTTCCTTGGCCTGGGCCCCTTGCACGCCTTCATCCCCACGGCCCTGGGTGGGCAGTACCAGGGCGCCGCCTCGTGCCTGGAAGTGGTCGAGGAGACCTCGTACTGGTCCGTGCCCCTGGGGCTGACTCTGGGCATCGCCGGGTCCCTGTTCCTGCGGCCGTTGGTGCGCTTTGCCGCTCCCGCGGTGCGCGATGCGGTGGTGGGCGACTTCCTGTCCGGCCCGGCCTTGGGCGGCATCATGGTTACCGAACCCACGGGTGGTACGGACATCTTCTCGTTGCACACCGCATACACCGACGACGGCGCCCGGCTGCGGCTCCGGGGCACCAAGTGCTGGGCGGGTCTGACGGGGCGCGCCGAGCACTGGCTGGTGGCCGCGCGCCTGGCCCGCGGCGACCAACTCACCAAACGACTGAACCTGGTCTACGTGCCGCTGGCCGCGCCTGGCGTACGGGTGGAGACGGTGTTCGATGCCTTGGGGCTCCGCCCCATCCCCTACGGTCAGACGCGCTACGAAGACGTGGAGGTGCCCCGTTCGCACCTGGTGGCCGTGCCCGGCCAGACGGGCCTGCGGGTCATCTACGAGACCCTGTTTCGTACCCGTCTGGGCATGCCCGCCATTGCCGCGGGGCTCTGTCGGCGCCTGGTCGATGAGGCTACGCAGCGGGTGGGCAACCGGTCCAGTTTCGGCACGCTCCTGGCTGACTATGACCAGGTGCGTTGCCGCCTGGAGGAGCTGCGGGCCAAAGCCGAGATCAACCGACGACTGTGGCGCTTCGCCTGCCTGTGGATGGACCGGCACGAGGATGTTGCCACGGATTACGCCCTGGTCAATGCCGCCAAGGTGGTGTCGTCGGAGACCATGCAGACCGCGGCCGATGCCGCCCTGCAGCTGTTTGCCTCGGCCGGTTACCGGGCCAGCCATCTGGTGGGCCGCGCCTATGTCGATGCCAGGCCCTTCCTGATTTTCGAGGGCTCCAACGATGTCCTGGACGAGAATACCTTCCAGGCGGTCCTCGGCGGCCAGGGCCGCTTCGACCGGGCGGCGGTGACGGCCCAACTGGCGCGCTACGGCCTGGCTTTCCCGGACCAGGTGCCTGCCGTGGCCATGGCGGCCTTGGACGGGCCCGAAGCCGGCCGACAGCGCCAGCAGGTCCAACTGGGCCGCCTGGTGTCCTGGCTGCTGGTGCTGGCGCTCCTGCAGCACGACGAAGTGGCAGACCCGGACCCGGCAGACCCAAGCGCGACCGACCTGGGCGTGCGCCTGGCGTGCCGGCGTTTGGCCGAACTGGCCGCGGCCTTGCCCTACCTGAGCTGACCGCGGCCGGGCCCGGCGCGGGGGGCGGGTCTCCGAATGCCCACCGGGCGCACGGGGCGGGTCTCCGAATGCCCACCGGGCGCGCGGGGCGGGTTCCCGAGTGCTCGCCGGGCGCACGGTACTCCCCGGCCGGTGCCAGTTGGTGCGGCTGTAAGAGATGCCGCGCGAGCACGCCATTGCCCAGCAGTCGGTCGGCTTGTGCCCCGTGCTGCCACCCATGCAAGGGCCGACCGATCACCTGGAGGCACTGCTCCCACGCACCGAGGCGCTGTTCAGCGCCGCCACACCGCCCGGTCCGGCGCGGGGATGACGCCCAGGCCGCGCTGCGGTTGCTCGCCTGTTTCCTGGATACGCCCGAAGCCGTCGTCCGGGCTTTACGACGAGGCAGACTCGTCATCGAGTCCCGGATGTACGAGTACGTCCGCGAGCTTACTCGCACCGCGACGATGGCTGCGGACACGGTGGAGGCGCTGACCGTGCGATTCGGCCAGGTGCCTCCGAGCAGTCTGAGGCCGTTGTCGCGGTGACCGATTCCGAGTCGTTACGCGAACTGCACCGCCTGGCCTGCGCCACCCAGGACCTGGAGGGATTCACGCGGGCCGTGCCGTTGGCCCCGGCCGCGTGTCGTTCAGGTAACAGGCCTGTCACCCACACTACCCACCGCTGACCCTTCCCCAACGCCGCACGGCCGCCAATGGCGGCGTCGCCTCTGAGGCGCGCCCGCAGTCGGACCGTTGGCACGGTTTGTGCAAGCAAGGGCCTGGAACCCGCAGCGCCGGCGGCGCGCCCTGCCCCGCGGCAGTGACGCCC
>CAITNQ010000424.1 GCA_903893785.1 uncultured Gemmatimonadota bacterium | reverse complement strand
GGCGACCCGGTAGCGGTCGATCGTGTCCTGCCTGACCGTGATGCCCAGGCCAGGCGCCTCGGGCACCGTGACGTACCCATCGATCACCGCGAACTGCTCCTCGGTGAGCTCGTGGCGCAGCGGTGACTCGGCCATGCAATACTCGAAGAGCTCGCCGTGTGGCGCTGCCGCCAGGCCGTGCAATGAGGCGGCGATGGTGATGCCGCTCTTGAAGCTGTGGTTCACCACCCGGCGGTGCAGCCGGTATGCCAGTCGGCCCACCTCCACCATGGTCGACAGGCCGCAACGGCCTGGGTCCGGCTGGATCCAGTCAACCCCGCCTTGCACGAGCAGTCGCTCGAAATCACCTGGCAGCGACTCGGCTTCCCCCGCCGCGATCGGGATCGGGCTGGCCGCCGATAGCCGGGCGTAGCCCTCCACGTCGGCCGGGTGCAGGGGTTCCTCCAACCAGAACACGCCCAGATCAGCAAAGCGCTGGGCACGCCGCAGGGCGGTACGCCAGTCCCAGACCTGGCCCGCATCGACCAAGATATCGACGCTGTCGCCAGCACCGCGCCGCGCCTGCTCCACCAAGGCGATATCGTTGGCTTCGCTTTGGCCCATGGGCCCCCAACCGAATTTGATGGCCGTGAACCCCAGGTCGGCGAAGCGGCGCGCCAACTCGTACGTGGCGGCGGGCGACTCGCCGAACAGGATCGAGCAGTAGGCCCGGAATCGGCGGCGATGGGGACCGCCCAACAGACGGCACGCCGGCTGTCCGCAGGCTTTGCCGGCAATGTCCCAAAGGGCCAGGTTTACCCCGGCCATGGCATGGGTGCCGACGGCGGCGCGGCCATAGTAGTTGGCCGCGCCCATCATGGCCTCACCGCAGGCGTCGATGGCAAGGGGGTCGGCACCCAGCAGCACGTTGGCCAGGCCATTGGCGATCTGGTGGGACAGCGGGGCATCGATGATCGCCTTGACGACCGTGGGCGCCGAGTCCACTTCGCCCCACCCCGACAGGCCGGCATCGGTGTCCACCCTGATCAGGCAGGTGTCCTGGGTTCCTTCGCATTTGGCGGAAACCTCCGGGAGGCGGAGCACGATGGCATTGACGGCGGTGATCTTCACGATGGCTCCTGGGCGCTGAAGAGCTGCCGATCGCGGGTCGGCAGCCCGGTTATGGTTATGGCCGTGCCGGCTGGACTTGGACGCCTGTCGACCGAGTGTCGATCGCGCGGGGCGCCACCGCACGGGGTGTAGGCACTGCCTCGGACCGACTGCGGCTCCGCCGTTCGGCCCCTTCTATTGTTACAACACACAGTGCAGCACCGCCGCGCGCGGCCCGGCCGGGCGGATCAGAAGTCGAACACCGTCTCGATGGTCATAAGGCGATGCCGCTCGAGCCGCTGATCTGAACCCCGTGCGTACACGTAACGGTGATCCCAGACCAGCGACACACCGCCCGACATGCGGCAGCCGACCAAATAGCCGTAGAAGGTGTCCTCAGATGGCTCGAAGAAGCCGTCGTGAGACCCCGGCGTGCCGTCGCGGTCCAGGCGTGTGCCGATGTTGGCCTTTTGGTAGTATGCCCGGGCCTGGGTCAGATGGGGAACCTGCGAGGCCAGCCGTTCGGTCAACCGGGCCGATCCGGTCAGCTGCTGCTCGGGTCGTTCGGCGCCCCCCAGGTACTGATACGATCCGGTGGCCTCCACCAGCCCCAGCAGATCGGCGCCCGCCTGTCCGAATACCCCCGACACCGCCTGATCGCGTGTCAGGGTGGCGTCTTTGCTCTGCGCCTGCCCCGTCGCCTCGTTGATGCGCACGCGGTCCACTTCGTAAAGGTTGTCGAAATAGGCAGCGCGGAAATCGCCGCCGAAATGACGCAGTTCGAGTTGGCTGCGCAACGGGCCGGCCTTCAGGGCCAGTCCGGGCGCGGCCGCGCCCCAGCCGTGGGCGCGCCGGTTGCCCGGCACCACGCCCTGCTTGGCAGCCTCGGCGGCGCTCATGCGATCGCTGTCATCAAGCAGGACCGCCATCTGCCCGTAGAGGCGCAGATCGAGGCCCGCGCGTTGCTTCAGCAGCGGCAGACTGGCGTCCAGACCCACCATGCCGAAGCGGTCGTGGCCGACTCGGTCACGGTTGAACGGTATGACTCGTTCGACGGTCGCGTCCAGCGGCAGTGCGTCAGCCCCGTACCGCTGTTGCAGGTCCAGCAAGGCATCCACGGCGGTCGTGGAAAGACCCGAACCCGGGTCGATATCGATCCCGCCATCGTTGTCGTCGTCGCTGTCGCGATCGTCGGGCACGCCGTCGCCGTCATTGTCCAGCGACTGGTCCTTACGGGTGGGGAAGGCGTCATTTACGTCCGGGTACCCATCGCCGTCGCTGTCCAGAAGGCCGGCATACTGGTTCAGGTCCACGGCGCCGGTGAGGCCCACCTCCACGCCGCCCAGGATGGGGCGCGAGAACCGCAGCGCCATCAGCCCGCCGCCGTGTTCCAGGTCCTGGACGTTGCCCACCAGCCCTTCAACAGCCAGGGCCGAGCCGCCCAGCCGGCGCAGCGCGAACTGCAGTCCGGTCTTCTTCACCCCGGGGTACTCCAGCGTGTTGCGGTACCCTGAGACAATCAGGCCATACCCCAGACTGACGTCGTCCAGCGCCCCCAGCCTGACGAAAGCAGGTCCGTCGGGCTTCCCGTAACGGACATAGTAAACCTTGCGCAGCAATGAGTTAGCCGCTGCCGCTCCGGTGCCGAACTGCCACCCGGTGGCCTTGACGCCGCCGTTGGCGTCGAGCAGCAGCTCCAGGTCCAGGGCTGCCGCCCACGGACCCGCAGTCAGTTCGGGACGCAACGCCAGTCGGTACGCCTGCTGATCACCGACCGTTACCCAGCCCATGGATCCCTGGTATTGGGGCGTGCGGCCGGCCTCCTGACCCTGGCCGACGGCGGGTGTCAGCACCGCCGCTGCCACGCCGGCCAGGAGCGCCACCAGAACCTGCCGGCCACGGCGATGCCGCCGCCGATCACGCGCGGGTGCACCTGGGCGAGCCCAACTGCCTGCGATCATGTCGGTGCTCCTCCTGCAAATGGGATGATCCGGCGCACCACGAAGGGGTCAGCGCAGGTGACCGCGGAAAGCCCCGCGGCGAACGACCAAGCGACCGTCTTCCTCGACCAGGCCGAGGGTGATCCGGTCCTCGTCGTCCGGGACCGTCAGCCCGACCTCACCCAGCCGCAGTTCGACGCCGGCGAACAGACGGGCCTGCACGCTGACCGTGGCCTTGATGGCCAGGCGGCGCTGCGTCTGGGCGATCGCCGCCAACTCGTCCTGCAGGCTCTGCTCAATACTGGCGATACGGGCTACGCGCTTCAGGCAGCTGAGGACGGCCTGTTTGTCCTGGGGTGTCCGGCACCGCGCCAGGCGCTGGCGTACCGCGGGCACCTCGCTGCTCTCCAAGCCGACGGCGCGCAACAGCTTGAGCTGCTTCTCCTGGCAGGCCTGTGCATTGGCGCGGATCTGCTCGGCGCGGCCCACGTAGTCGGGGTCAATGCCCACGACTATCCGGGTGTTGGTGCTGTAGGGCGACCCCACGGAACGGGCCACGACGCCCTTGGCGGCCCAGATCAGGCCGCCCACCACAGCCCTGGAACTGCCCTCGGCCTTCCCGGCCACCAGCACCGCGCCGCCGGCGCGCACTGAGGCGTTGAAGACGTACGAGCCCACGCGCACGTTGCCGGCCGCGCGCAGCGCCGCATCCTGGACATACTGGGCCACGATGTCGCCGCCGGCTACCAGGGAGGTGCTTGGGCCGACCACGCCCCGTTTCACGGTTATGTCGCGGCCCGCCGTAACGCAGGCGCCGGTCTCGATATAGCCGCCGATGGAGACCGAACCGGTAGCCCTGACCTTGAACTGCGGTTGCACCGATCCCTGAATCACCACGTCGCCGTTGAAGTCGACGTTGCCGGTGCTGAAGTCGACATCGCCTTCGATGCTTGATACGGGGTAAATGGCGATGTGCGTGCGCTGCTGCGACCGGTACTTGGACTCGTATACCTTGGTCTCGCTGTGCACGCCGCCGGCCACCGCGGCGTGGAACGAGATCACGCCGTCCTCGCCCATGCGGGCGGTCACCCGCGAGTCGGTAACCACTTCGGTGGTGGCGGCTGCGGGGGCCGGGATGGGCCGCCCCTGCAGATCGGTACCCGGCGTGCCGGCCACGGCCGGGATCAGGCGACCGATGAGGTCGCCCTGGCGAACGACTACCGTCAGGCTGCGTTCGCGGAAATCGATCGTGCCGTCTTCCAGCACCTTCCCGGCCCGGGTCTTGGGGATCTCCACAACCCATTCGAACACGGCGTCGCGGCCGGACTGCGGCGCCGTGCCGGCGGCCAGCAGGACCAGCGGGTCGTGCAGCGTGCCGCGCTCCAGTTGCTGCCGGGATTCCAGCCAACGCTCCGGGCTGAAACCGTGGGTAACGCCGTCCCGGGCCAACAGCGCCGTGATCTCCTCCAGGGTCGGGAACTGGGGTGGCGCGATCTGGGGCAGGTTGACGAAATACACCGCCGACTTGTCGGGGGTCGTCCACAGCGGCGACACCAGCGCCGGCTGAATGTCCCACTTGAGGGCCGCATACCCGAAGCAGGTGGCTAACCCCCGCAGGCGGTCCTCGGCCAGCACCAGGTTGTCGCCGATCTCCAGTGGAATGTCCTCGCCCTGCGTCGGCGTGATCTCCTCGCCTTGGATATCGCGGCCCGCCACGCCGACCGTGGCCGGGGTCTTCTCCACCACCACGGCGCCGTCGCGGAACGCGGTGACCCGGGCCGTTCCTTCGGCAGCTAGCTGGGCTACCGCCCGCGCCAGGCTGTCGGCGCTATCCGCTCCCCAAAAGGACTGAAGCTGACCCCAGGTCAGGGCCGCCGTGCTGTCAAAGGCGTGCTGGATATGCGCGTTCGTACCGTCCTCGGCCGGGCGGCCCAGCGCGATCGGGGTGGTGGCCGCCAAAGTCTGGCCGCGGCTGAGGCGCTGGCGCACGAGGGCGACCTGACGCGCTAGAACCCCGAACTCGATCCACCCACCGCGGAGCAGTTCGTCCAGGTCCTCCTCACTGGGGACGGGGAAAGGGCCGGCTGGCCGCAGGCAAACGAACACCGCCCGCATGCGGTCCTCGGACATCCACAGGGCCGGCAGCACCGTCGGCGCGCCATCGACCAGCCCGGCATAGCCAAAGGTGCTGGCCAGCACGCGGCTGCCCCCGTCGGCCAGCGACGTTCGATCGCCGGCCATCAGGGGCTGAGCTGGGGCTAACTGGAGACTCAGGGGCGCCCCGCACACATCCACGCCCGCCTCGATCCGCGCCTTGACACGCTCAGCCAGCACATCGCCCGGGCGGACCACACAGACGGTGCCCTTCCACGCCTCGAAAGCGTCTTCATGGGCGCCGCTCAGCAGCTGGCGCAGGCGGTCAAAATCGGTCTGCGTGGTGCCCGGTGGCGGGGTCAGCAGTTCGGCCGGCAGATGGTAGTGCACCGATGGCGGCGCCAACACCCGCGGCGCCTGTCCGTGGGCCACCACCACCTGGCGCACTCCCTGGCCGCGACTGGCGCGATTGACCGCAGTGCGAATGGCTTCGTGATCAAGCCCCCACGAGACCCCCGCCGTCTGCGCCGCCCGCAGCACGGCTTCGTAGTTGTCGTCGGACGTGATGCGGTTCGCCACTGCGGTGAGTCGGTCCTCGGCGATGGTTACCGCCAACGGCGTCACGGTCATTTTGGCGTCCAGGCCGCGGAAGTCCTGCAGGTCCTGCTGGCGGCGCTCCTCGCGGATCGCCCTGGAGTCGACGCGCGCTGGCGTGGTCGGCGCCGCACTGGCTGCCTGAGATCGCCCCGGCTGCCGGTTTGGCGGCCGCGTGGTCAGGCTCGGCGGACTGCCCTCGCCTGGCGGCGCCGCGGTCCGGGCTGGCGGCCCACCGGCCATTGACGGTCGATCTTGGCCCGGCGCAACGCCGGCCGGTGGCGGCGACGCCGACGCCGCCCCATCGTCCTCGAAGAGCGAACCCGGATCGCTCGACGGCACGGGAGCCGGTTGGCGCGGTTCGTCCTGGTAACCCTCTTCCGCCAGCAGCGACTCCAGGTCGGCCGCGATCTGGCGCGCGGATCTGGGGGCTTCGTCACCGGCTTCCGCCGGCGGCGATCCGGACTGGGTAGGGGGGTCAGGCATGGCCTGGTCGCGTCAACGGCAACGGGTGGGCCCTGCGGCACGCGGCGCCCTTCCCTGGCCGCCCGAGCGCGGCCCCGGCGTGTCGGCGCGTGCCTGCCACGGGGGCTGTTTCAATATACGGGCAGTCACCGGGCGTGGACAGCCAAGTGCAGGGGCGCCGGCCCGGCAGCCAGACCTGCGTCAGTGCCCGCGGCCAGCGCTTGCCCGTTGCCCCATGCTTCGATATCATAGCCGGCACGCGGAGGACGCGGCAGGTACTGGGCGGCTCAGTCAGGCAGGAGGAAAGGTGATGGCGAAGAACCTCAGCGAATTGCTCGACCGCAGTTTCGCCCAGTACGGCGACCGCGCCGCCATCCGCGTTCTGCGCCCGGAACCGTCCTCTGGCGAGTTGCAGTACGAGCCCATTAGCTATGCCGAATTGCAGACCCGGCGCGACTGCCTGGCCGCCGGCCTGCACCAGATGGGGCTGCGACGTGGCCGCCGTGTCGGGATTCTCGTTGAGGGCAGCGAAGAGGCTTTGGTGCTCTTCCTGGCCGCGGATCTGCTGGGGGTGTCGGTGGTGCCGTTGTGCACCAAAGCCGCGGCTGAGGTTCTGGCGCACAGCATCCGACATTCGGGTCTGGAGGTGCTGTTCGTCGACCGGCGGGGCGCGGACCAGTACCAGCGCATCGCCTCCCTGTTGGGGCAGCCACCGCGTCTGGTGAACGTTCAGGGCGCTGGCGGTGGCCAGCTGGGGTGGGACGAGGTGCTGGCCATGGGTCAGGGGCAGAAGCCCCCTGATATCGACGTGGAACCCGACGACGAGTCCAAGGTTCTCTACACCTCAGGATCGTCCGGGCTCCCCAAGGGTGTCGTCCAGACCCACCGGAACATCGTCGCCAATGTCGAGGAAGCCTGGGACGTGATCTCCGAGCGCGAACCCGTGCGCATGTTCAAGTCGGCCCCGGACTACCACTCGCTGGGCATCCTCAACATCTACTACCCCCTGGCCAAAGGCTGGACTCTGGACCTGGCGCGTTCGCCCGAGCGGGTGCTGGCAGATGTGCGCATCTCGGCCCCCGAGGCGATGCTGACGGTGCCGCTGATTCTCGACAAGGTCTATGCGGGGGTGCGGCGCGAGATTGAGGCCGGGGGCCTGAAGGGCAAGTTGGTCATGGCTTCGGTGCAGGCCCGGCAGCGCCTTGCACGCGGTCAGGCGACGCTGGCCGACCGCCTTTTCGATCGCGCTCTGGGGGGCAGGGTCGTGGCCAAGATTCGCGCCCAGTTGGCCACCCGCGTCGGCCCCAATCTGGGCCTGCTTATCGTCGGTTCGGCCAAGGCTGACCCAGAGGCGCTGGATTTCTTCGACGACGTGCTGGACATCCGTACCTACGAAGGGTATGGCACCACCGAGTGTGCGCCGCTCATCTCGGCCAACCACCGGTTCGGCCGCAAGGTGGGCAGTGCCGGCCGACCGTTCATCGAGAGCCGTCTGGTGACCCCGGCGGGCAAAGAGATCGGTTACTTCGATCCGGCTACCGGGGTCTGCCGCAGCAGCGAGGGGAAAGCCGCCGAGTTGTGGGTCGCGGGCCCCAATGTCATGCGTGGGTACCTGGGCGACCCGGACGAAACAGCCAAAGTTCTTGTCGAGGACGAAGCCGGCAAGACCTGGTACCGCACCGGCGACCTTTTCAGCCTCGATGAAGAGGGCTTCATCACCTTCCGTGGGCGGGTGGGCCGCCAGTTCAAACTGAGCAACGGCGAGTTCGTCAATCCGGAGTTGCTGGAACGGCTCTATTCCCGCGTTTCCCTCATCGAGCACGTGCTGGTGTACGGCGATCCCAGCCGGGGTTACCCGCTGCCGCTGATCACCGTGAACCTGGAGGAGGCACGGAAACTGACGAACCTGCCCGGACTGCCCGTGGGCGACGATGCCGCCCTGCGCGTGCACCCGCTGCTGGCTGAGCATCTGCGTGAATTGCTGCTGGCCGAAGCCTCGGCTGCCGAGGTCGCCAGCCACGCGCGGCCGCAGCGCGTGTTGCTGCTGCCCGAGCCCCTGTCTGAAGACGCGGGAACGCTCACCAAGGGACTGAAGAAGGTCGTTCCAGGTGCTGTGGTCGAGCGGTACCGCGAGATGATCGACCAGGCCTACGCCGGTTGAGCGGTCGGGCCCGGCGCCGCGCGGTGGCGCAGCAGGTGATACAGGTTGCGCAGGAGGACGCGGTTATCCCCCTGCGCGAACCGCGCCTCGCCTCCCATGCGGCTGTAGGACTTGCAGAAACGCAGGTAGTAGGCCGGGTGATCGGCCGGCGGTTCGCCCTGGCCCCATGGCCAGTCGGCAGCGGCTAGGTCGTTCACCAGAATGAAGGGCTGGAGGGGAGCTTGACCCGCCTGCGCCCGCAGGTTGTTGGCGATCGACATGGCTTTCTCGAACACCTGCGGCGCCATGACTGCCGAGCCCACCGAGAGCAGTACGCCGCCATCCAGACGCGCCACGCTGGCGGTGAACACGCCGAAGTCGTGATGGGCGGCACGCCCCAGCGCTGCGCCGTTGGCCAGCGGATGGGTGTAGATGATGTCGTAACCGATTCCAGGGTGGACCGTCAAAGGCACCCCGGCGCGCCAGGCCGCTGCCGTCAGTGAGTGGGCGCCGTGCGGGTGCCGCACCGACAGCCAACCGGGTTGGATGCCGTGCCGACGAATGCTTTGCAGCAACTCGGCCCGCGCCGGCATGGCGGTGTTGTCCGTGGCTGCCGCAAGCCACTCCCGCAGCTGTTCGACCAGCTCCTCGACCCGCGGGATGGACAAACCCTCCTCGACGATGAAGCGCCCCAGCGAGGCACCGTAGCCCAGGCCTGCAGCGCTGCCAACCAGCACCGCCAGGTTCAGGAAGCGGCCTGTCTCGTCCCAGGTGCCGAAACAGCCGCGCGCCACATGCGCCTGCACGTCCTCCTCGGACTCGCCCCAGAATGCATACTCCCAGTCGTGGATAGTCCCGGCGCCGTGGGTGGCCAGGTGCGTCACCCAGCCGCCCTGCACCAGGCGCGTTGCCACCGGCCCCAGTCCGTTCTTGATCAGATGGGCACCGTAGGCCAGCACCACGGCAGCGCCCCTGGCCCGCGCCTGGTAGATGCGCTCGGCTGCCAGTTCGATGGCGGCGGCCATGGGGCCGGGGGCTGGCGGGGGACTGTCCGGATCGATCAGGATGTCCTGCAGCGCGTGCTTCGAGCGTCGGTCCGCCAGCGGCCGAACCCGCACCTGGCGGGTATCGATGGGGTCAAGCGCCACGACGCACCTCGCGCGACCGGCAGCGAATCTGAGCCCGGGTGGCCGTGCCCGTGGTTCCCAGCTGCTGCACCGTGATCGAGGCGGCCAGCACGGCAATCCAGGCTGCCTCAACCAGTGTGGCCCCGGCGGCCAGGCTTGCCAGTAACGCTGCCGATGTCGTGTCGCCGGCCCCCACCGGGTCGATCGGGCCACTGACGGCAATCGCCGGCACCCAGGTAACCTGGTCGCCGTCGGCGATGCAGATGCCGCGGGCACCGGCGGTGAGGAACACCGGTCGTCCGGTGCGTGCTGACAGCGCGGCGGCGTGTCGCGCTGAAGCGGTCGGTGACGGGCGGCCGCCGTGGCCCAGGGCCCGGGCCGCCTCGAACTCGTTGGGCTTGATGCACAGGTCCGTGAACTGGCCGATTCGTTCGCGCGAGTCGGCCAGGAAGACCGTCTCGGGGCGCTGGCGGGCGGTCCGCGTCAGCGCCCCGCGCAGCCGCGTGGTCACCACCCCGCACTCGGCTTCGTTCGCCTGGTCCAGGATGGCGACTCCGGACCAAGATCCCACCTGATCGCGCACGTACTCGAGCAAGCGCTTCTGCAGTCCGGTCGGCGTCGGCTGCCGGTTCTTCACGTCCAGGCGCTCGAGCTCCTGCGTCACCGGCGCCCCGGGCTGGCTGGTGTCGATGTGGCAGGGCTTGCCGTAGGTGGGCGTGAAACGGTCAGCGCACACGACGAAACCGGCCAGATCGAGCCCCAGGCGGGCCATGGCCCGCCGAAGTTCGTAGCCTTCGCCGTCATCACCGCAGAAACCGACAGCGTGGATGGCGCCAACGCCGAGGGCCGCCAGGTTGGCCGCCACGGTACCCGCCGCGCCGGCCTGACGCCGGGTACGCACGACCTGGTGACAGACGCGACCCGTCTCGACCGAACGCTCGGCCAGTTCCGGGTCACAGTCGTAGTACGCGTCCAGAAAAAAGTCGCCCACCACCGCCAGTCGCAGCTGGTGGATGCGCGCCCACAACTCGTCCAGGCGCCGGGTCGTTGGCGGGCCCGCAGCGCCGTTCACGGCGTCTCGGCGAACAGATAGGCGAGCAGGGAACCTGCCTCACGCCAGTCCGGCACGACGATATCGGCACCCACGTCGAGCAGGCGCTGGCCTTTCCAGTCGTCCCACAGGGCCGTGCCGTCCTCGCAGCTGGCCACACCAACCGCCACGCCGCCTACCTGTTTGGCGTTTTCGATCTCAACATAACCGTCGCCAAAGGCCACCAACTCGGGGCCGGCAAGGTTGTTCTCGGCCACGATCCGCTCCATGAGCTGCTTCTTGGAGAAGCTCAGATAATCATCGCGAGCCCCGAATATGCCGCCGGCGAAATAGTCAGCAACGCCGAGCAACCGGGCCTCGTCATGGACGTATTCCTCGTCGGTGCCGCTGGCCAGATAGCACACCACGCCGCGTTCGGTCAGGCCGGCCAGAAGGTCCAGGCTGCCGGCCACCAGGTAACGGGAGGCCGGATCTTTGCCGGCCCGCAGGGCGTCAATCCGGTAGCCAATGCGCCCGTGCAGGCGCTCCAGGTATTCGCGCTTATATGTGAGGGCCGGCCGCGGCTGGCCGCCGCGCTGTTCCACCTCAGATGCCAGCTGCAGCATCTGGTACACGGTCTGCTTGCCGGTCAGGCGAGTGATGAACTGCCGGCACACCGCGGTAAGCTGTGCCGGTGTTTCCGCGGTGGGCGTGCGCTGCAGCTCCTCGACGCACTGGGCTAGCATCACGTCCTGCCAACCGGCGCGGATCAGGGACAGCGTGCCGTCGAAATCAAACAGGGCATGCCGGAAGTCGCCGCGCGTCAGGCAGGGGCTGTAAACGCGGATTCGCTCGGCCACGACCGTGGCAGGGGCATCGAGGGTAGGCATGGCGCCGAATTCTAGGCCTGGCCCGCCACCCTGTCAATCCGTTCCGGGGCGGCGGGGCCGCGGGTGGCTGGCCCGCGGCTGGCTGGCCCGCTCGCCGGGGTTCGCTGGCCCCACCGCCCGAGTCGGCAGGACCGTTGCGGGGCTTGCGGCTCGGGCTAGCGGCGGCTATCTTTCGCCGCGTTCATATCTCGTTGGTCCATAACTGTTTCCGTCAGATCCACCCGTCCTCTGCAGGGCCTATGGAAATCCGCAAAGCAGTGCTGCCCGTCGCCGGCATGGGAACCCGACTGCTGCCGGCAACCAAGTCCCAGCCCAAGGAAATGCTCCCGGTTGGCTACAAACCCGTCGTCCAGTATGTGGTTGAGGAAATGATCGCCCAGGGGCTCCGGTCTTTCCTGTTCATCACCGGCCGCAAGAAGCGCTCGATCGAGGACCATTTCGATGACGACCCCGAGCTCAACGCCCGCCTCAACGAGAAAGACCAGGCGATTGGCGAGGTCGATTACGCAGCGGCCGGCGTCGAGTTCCTGTATGCCCGCCAGCGGCGGCCGGCGGGCAATGCCGACGCCGTGCGACTGGCGCGCCAGTTCGTTGGCGAAGAGCCCTTTGTCGTGGGGTTCGGTGATACCATCGTGACCTCGCCCAGCCAACCCGGTGTGATTGCGCGCTTGGTGTCATCCTACCAGCGGCACCGCGCGGCGGCGACGATTGCGGTCTGGGAGGTACCCCGGGCTGAGACCGCCAAGTACGGCGTGGTTCGCCCGGCCGAGGCCGTCGGCGACGATTTCGCCATTGAAGACATGGTCGAGAAGCCACGGCCCGAGGCGGCTCCTAGCTGCATGGCGGTAGCGGCCCGTTACCTGTTCACGCCGGCGGTATTCCCGGCCATCGAGGCGGTGCAGCCGGGCTTGGGTGGCGAGCTGTGGCTCACCGACGCCATTCGCATCCTGCTGCAGCGAGGGGAGGCCGTCCGCTGCGTGCGTCTGCGTGCCGGCGAGACGCGATATGACATTGGCACGCCCCTGACCTACTACCGCGCCTTCGCCGATTTCGCCCTGGCGGATCCGCGCTATGGCGAGGCCTTCCGGGCCTACCTGGCCAGCAAGTTGGGAGAACGAGCATGAAGATCCGAGTCGACTATGGCACCGAGGGGTTGGACGTGGATGTCCCGGACCACGCCGCGGTACTGCAGATGCCCCCCACGGCGGGCTTGGACGCGGTGAGCGACCGGTTGGAGCAGGCCCTGAAGCAGCCTCTCGGCACGCCGCCCCTGGCCGAGTTAGCCCGCGGCCGGGGCAGTGCCTGTATTGTCATTTCCGATATCACCCGCCCGGTGCCCAACCAGGTGATCCTGCCGCCGTTACTGGCGGGCTTGGAGGCGGCCGGTGTGCCGCGCCAGGGCATCGTGATCCTGGTGGCAACGGGCCTCCATCGGCCCAATGAGGGCCAAGAACTCATCCAGTTGGTGGGGGCCCGGATCGCCGCCGAGTACCGGATTGTCAATCACCGGGCTCGCGAGCGCGACACGCTGGTCAACCTGGGGCAGACCGCTGCCGGGGCTCCCATCTGGGTCAACCGCGAGTTCGTGGCCGCCGAACTGCGCATTGCGACTTCGTTGATTGAGCCGCACCTGATGGCCGGTTACTCCGGCGGCCGCAAGGCCATCTGCCCCGGCATCAGTGGGGTGGATACCATGCGGGTGCTCCATGGCCCCGAGCTAATGGGGCATCCGCTGTCGGCCGAGGGCATCATCGCCGGCAACCCGTTCCACCTGGCCGCGCTTGAGGTGGCGCGCCGGGCGCGCGTGGACCTCACGCTGAACGTGTCGATGAATGCCCAACGGCAGATTACCGGCATCTTCTGCGGCGAGTTGGAGCAGGCCCATGCGGCGGGCGTCGACTTTGTCGCCGCGCACTGCGCTGCCTCGTTGCCGCGGGCGGCCGACATTGTCATTACCAGCAGTGCGGGTTTCCCCCTGGATCTGACCTTCTATCAGGCGGTGAAGGGGTTGACCGCCGCGCTGCCCATCGTCCGTGAAGGCGGCACCATCATCATCGCCGCCCGCTGTGCCGAGGGCATCGGCAGTCCTGACTTCCGGGACCTCCTGCTGTCGACCGCGGATGTGGCCTCGTTCGAGCGCCGCCTGTCGGATCCGGATTTCTTCGTCGTCGATCAGTGGCAGGTGCAGGAGCTCTGCAAGGTACTGCGTCGCGCCCGGGTGGTCTTGGTCAGCCAGGGTATCGAACCGCGCTACCATGGCCGGTTGTTGGTTGAGCATGCCGACTCCGTGCAGCAGGCGCTGTCGCAGGCACAGGAGCGTTACGGACAACAGGCTTCCGTGGCCGTGGTGCCCAAGGGGCCCTATGTGTTGACCCGTCTGGCATCGGAGGCGGCGTGAAACGCGTCGGCCCGGGGCATTTCCTGTGGCTGGCGATCCTGGCGGGCGTGTGGGGGTGCGGTTCGGTGCCCCAGAACCGTCTGGTACCGGTGATGGGAGTGGGTGAGGGCGCCGCGCCGTCACCCAAGGCATCGTCGGCAGCGCCGCGGCCGGTCGCCGCCGCGCGCCCGGCCGTGGCGGACAGCGACTCATCGCTGCGCCAGATCCTGTTGGTGCTCCCTTTCCGCGATCTCACCAAACACCGCGGCATCTGGGATCTGCCGAGTGAGCTGCCTCGAGGCCTGGTCGACACCCTGAGTTCGCGGGATTTCCTGCGCCTAGTGCCGCTGGATTCGGCGCTGGCGCGACTGACCCCCAAGGAGCGTCGCGGCAACGTCAGTGCCGGCCGCGGGCTGGAACTTGGCCGGGCCCTGGGCGCCGACTACGTCGTCTTCGGCCAGATCGACCGACTGACCATGGAGCGTTTCCAGGCCACGGTCCCCATCGGCGGGTACCGCAGTTACGTGGGCGTCACCGGGATCACGCTGCACCTGGTGCGGGTCATCGATGGCCAGGCGGCGGGCGAGGTAGCGCGGGAAGCCGACGAGGACACGCGCCGGTATGGCATCACCAACCCGGCCTCCTATGTCCCGTATGAGAAGGAATATTACCTCCTGGGCCAGGTGGAATGGGGCAGTGGAGCCTTCCGCGAGACGCTGCTGGGCAAGTCCGTGGCCACCTGCCTGAGCGGGTTGGCCGCCGGCGTCGACAGCCTGGTACACCCGTCGCCACGGTTGCGCGCCTCGTCGGCGCGGATCGTGGATGTCGAGGGACCGCGAGCGTATATTAACGTGGGCGCGGCCGATTCCGTCGCCAACGGTGACAAATACGGGGTCTGGGACCGCGGGCGCCCACTGACCGACCCGCAGAGCGGCGTAGTGCTGGGGCAATCCCTGCCGCGCCGCGTCGGCGTGGTCCAGGTCGAGCAGGTACTTAGTGACCACCTTTCCATGGTGCGCGTCCTGGAAGGGCAGGAAGCCGTCCTGCCCGACTATGTGATCAGGGCCGAGTGACCCGGGCCCTCGCGCGAGAGGGGAGAAGCGGGCGGTGAAACGGATCGTCGTGCGGCTGCTGGTCGGCGCTGCTCTATTGCTGGCGGCGCGGTCGGCCATGGGCATCGGGGCCGACGGCGGATTGGATCGCGTCTATTACGTGGGCGCCGCCCAAGCCGCTGCTGCCACCGGCGCGGCCAGGCTGCGCGCCGGCGGTTTGGCCGCGCACGCCGAGGTGGTAGCACTGCCGCGGGACATGGCCCTGGGGGTCGTGTTCCCCGCGCTGCCGGCGGCAGCCCAACTGGCGGCGGCCGTGGCCCCGCTTCAGAATGGCAGCGGTGACTGGGTGGTAGTGGTCCGCAGCGACGGGTTCGTCGTGGCCGCTGGGGTGGACCAGGCAGCGTTGGTCCTGCAATCGCTGGCGCGGCGGACCGGAGCCGACATCAACGACAGCACCTGGGGCAAGATCAAGGAGATATTCCAGTGACCCTGACCACCCCCGGTGCATGGCCCCATGCCCGAAGCTGAACTCAGCCTGCGGCGTTGTTACTGGCCCACCCACATCATTCGCGGCGCCCTGGCGCGGGTTCTGTGGTACCACCGACTGGTCATCGAGGGCGGCGAGTTGCTGCCCCGCCACGGACCCGCACTCCTCCTGCCCAAACACCGGGCCTACCGCGACATCCCCGTCGAAGGGGTGGTGCTGTACCGCTACACCCGTCGTTACGCCAACTACGTGATGAAGGTGGGGTTGTGGGGCGTGTTGGAACTCCTGGGTGGGGTCAAGATTGTCCGCCCCAAGGACCTGCGCCGGCTTAAGGACCGTGAGGCCCGGCGCGCCGAGATTGCCCGGGCGCGCGCCGCCAACCAGCGCACGGTTGACTACCTGTCATTTCTGTACCGCCGCGGCGAGATCGTTGTCTCGCACCCAGAGGGCCAACGGTACCGCGACGGCATGGGCCCGCTGCAGAAAGAGATCATCGAGCACTTGCTCCAGGTCGAGTCGGAGCTCGGTTGCCAGATTCCCATGTACCCCATTGGCTTCGAGTACGAAAGCCTATGGCGGCCGCGGGCTCGGGCCGTGTTCCGCGTCGGCGCGCCCCTGTACACCGGGCAATTCGCCGACCTGAAGGACCTGATCGCTACCCTTGACGAGCGCCTGCGCTCCCTCTCCGGCCTCGCCTGACCCATGCCAACGGTCCCCGCGGCGGCCGTGGGTGGCCAGCAGTCGGGCGCGTCGTCGTCGGCCGATGGGTGGTGGCTTAACGCCCGTTGCGACCGCTGGCTGTGGGGCTTGCTGGCCCTCGGACTGGCGGCCCGTCTCGTCTGGCTGCAGCAGCCCCTTATTGACCAACAGGCCTGGCGACAAACTGACACGGCGGCCATCGCCCGCAGCTTCTGGGCTGAAGGCTACCAATTGCTGCACCCCCGCGTGGAGTGGCGGGGTGCCTCACCCGGTTACGTCGAGAGTGAGTTCCCTCTGTACCCGTTTTGCGTGGCCTTGGTGTACGGCCTGCTCGGCGGTCCCCACGAGTGGGTTGGGCGGGCTCTCTCGGCCCTGGCCTTCACGGCCGCCGCTTTGTTCCTCTATGGCCTCGCCCTCCGTCTCTACGGCGTGGGCTGGGCCCCGCGCCTGGCCGCCATGTGGTTCCTCGTGTCCCCCTATGGCGTCTACTTCGGCCGCGCCTTCATGCCTGAGGCGCTGATGATGTTGTTCAGCGTCGGGGCCATCCTTGCCTTTCTCCGCTGGACTGAGGTCGGTGGTCAGGGCCGCCTGGCGCTGGCTATCGCCGCCGCGGCCGGTGCCTTTCTGGTCAAGATTCCCACTCTGTACCTGGGGTTCGCGCTAGTGGCGGTCGCCTGGTCGCGCTGGGGGTGGCGCTTCCTCCGGCGTGCCGACCTGTGGCTGTTCCTGGCTGCGGTGCTGCTGCCGCCGGCCCTGTGGTACTGGCACGCCCACGGCCTCTTCCTGCAGACGGGGCTGACCTTCGGCATCTGGAACCACTACGGGTACGACAAGTGGGCGGGTGCCGGCGCCGACCTCGGGTATTGGTGGCTCATGGCCCGGCGACTGGCAACGGGTGTTTTGACCCCGCTCGGGTTGGCCCTGGCGCTTCTGGCGGCCTGGCACTGGCGCGCGGATGGCCGTCGGAGCGCCGTGACCTGGGCTTGGGTGGGCGGATTGCTGGCCTACTTGGCGCTGGTTCCCGAAGGCAACCGACGTCTGGAGTATTACCAACTGCCGTTCCTGGCGCCCGGGGCGCTGTTGGCCGGTCGGGCGCTGGCTGCCTGGTTGCCGCCATCGCCGCCGCGAGCGGATGGGGCCAGGCGGGCAAGGGCGGCCCTTGCTCCCGCCTGGCGGTACGGTCTGGTGGCTCTGGTGACCGCTGCCGCGGTGGCCTGGAGCGCCGTCGCCGTGCAGCCCCTGTACCGGCCCGGCGGTCACTTGTACGACTACTACTCCAGCTGCTACCAGGTGGGTGCCGTGGTGAATTCGCGGTTGCCGGCCGATGCCCTGCTGGTCGTTGTCGACCTCGACGACAACGCCGGGGCCCCGTTCCGTTCCCAGAGCCCAACAATGTTGTACTACTGTAACCGAAAGGGTTGGCAACTGACGCCCGACCAACTGGGCGGCGCGGCCCTGGACAGCCTGGCCGCGGCCGGCGCGGACATTGCCCTTGTCCCCGGCGGCCTGGTCCGCGACCGCCCGGCGATCCTGGCCGGCCTGTACCGTCGCGGCGTGAGCCTGCCGTCGGCGTACCCCAGCTGGTGGACGGACGGCGCCTCTCTGGCCGCCGCGCGACGCACTGTTCCGGCCGCCGAGCGCAGCTTCTTCTTGGTTCGGCTTGGCGACGGCGGCTCGGCCGGGCCGCCGTAGTCCGGGCCCGGCCGCCGAGTTATTTGACAACTACTGCCAGGTTTCTCTATATAGTTGGCGAGTGAATGACCGCGGGCATCGGCGCCGTACCGGCCTGCGGCCAAGGGCCTAGCCAGGGGAGGGGTAACATGGGTGCTCCGTCCACAACACGCCGCCGCTTCGCCTTTTTCGCCGCTGCCGTTGTCCTGGGCGCCTGGTTGGCCGGGTGCGCCGCTACCACACCAGCGGCCGGCAATCGCGGCGCCGGCGGTCCGGCGGGTATTCCCGAGGGCAAGGGCCGGCTGATCCTCGAGACCGGCGGCATCAGCGAGGTGAACTACTACATCCTGGATCAGGCCACGGACAAAGAGGTTTACCAGGCCAACCCGCGGATGGGGTCTACTTCGCCTCTGGGTTACGAACGCGGCGGGCCCGACCGGCCACCCATGGTTGATCTCGACCCGGGCACCTATACGGTGGTGGTCAATACGGACACCAAGGAACCTGTCCAAGTCGCCGATGTCGAGGTGCGCGCTGGCGAGGACCGCTATGTTCAGGTGCCCGTGGGCCGCTTCCAGATCATGTATTCGAACGAGAGCGGGCGCGCCCAGGTCCCCTTCCTGATCTACGACTACACGCTGAAGACGGTCATGGGCAAGGGGTTGACCTCGACCGAGGTCCGCTATTTCATCGCCCCAGTGGGCGACTACAAGGTGCGGATCGAAAACTCGGCTAGCGGGGTGGACGAGATCCGGCCGGTGCAGGTCACCTTCGGCCGACCCCAGAACATCACCATCGGCCCGGCTCCGACCCAGGAGCAACCTTCCGGGTCGGGTCAGGGGACCCAGGACGGCTCGCAGCAGTAGAACGACCATCATCACCCACCCCACTACGGAGACCGGAACCATGTCGCGGGTCGTCTCAGGCAGCCCTGGAAAAGGTTTGGCCGTGGTGGTCTTGACCCTCGTATGTCTGGCTGGCCTGCCGCGTCTGTCCTGGTCAGCGCCGCACTCGCTGACGGCGACCCTGATCGACGCTGAGGGCAACCAGCATGACCTGACCCAGTTCGCCTTCCGCGGCGCCGCTCGCTTCGATTACTACGTGAACGGAGAACGGCGGGTGGTATCTTTCACCGACATCGACCGTATCCGTTTCGAGGGCGATGCCCAAGCAGAAGAACAGGATGTGATCGTGACCCTCCGCAGCGGCCGCCAGGAGCGAGGTAGGTTCGCCACCGGGGCAAGCATCAGTTCCGACCAGAACACCGACGGCGGCGGCGGCGACACCCGGGGATTCTCGGGCAACACCCAGTTGGGGCCGTTCTTCCGGCGTGCCGGCCAGGTGCGCGAGATCATTTTCCGGCACGCCGATGGCCAAACCGTCGTCCCCGAGGCCGTCCTCAAAGCGACAGTCATAACCGAAGACGGCCGCCGTTTCGACCTGACCGGAGTGCGTTTTCGCGGCACTGATCGGCTGGACTACCGCATCGGCGGCCGCGAGCGTTTCGCCGAGTTGGCGAAGATCGCCGCGGTTGAGTTTGAGCCCGGCCACCAGGAAGCCGAGTGGCGGCCGGCCATGTTGACGTTGCGATCCGGCCGCAAGGTGCTGATAGAACTTGATGCTTCGGTGGTCCGCCTGGCCGGCGAGACCGACAAGGCGTACTTTGAGCGCGTCAACGGTGCGGTTACGGGTACCACCGCGATCGGACCCGTATCGCTGGGGGTGCGCGACATCAAGCAGCTTCGTCTCGCGCCAGCCCCGGGCTCGGCGGTCCCCGACTCGGCCTCCGTTACCGATTCAACGGCCGTCAGAGCGGCCGCCGACTCATCGAGCAACTAGATGTTCTGCATGGATTTGCGCGGTTCCCGGTGTGGGGGGGCGAGCTTGACACCTAGTTTTCCGTGTGCTATACTTCCTGCCTACTACGAGCTTGACAGTTCCTGTTTCGCGCGTTAATAATGGTCCGCTTCCGCCGCTGCCTCTTCGGGCAGGAACCACTGCTCTTTTCTAACCGGAGTCGAAAGGAGGTGATGGCCGGACTCTGAGGTAGGCCCGCTGATCTGCTCTGGTCGTGAGGGCAGGTGAACGGGATCCAACGCGCAGGCGGTCTGCCTGCATCAGTTCGAGTTGTTCACATCCACACGACGAGAACCTGGAAGGAGTTCTGAGCCATGAAGAAGACCTTTCTGGCTGTCCTGGCCCTGAGCCTGGTTATCGGGCTGGCCGGCGGCGCCGGTGCCCACATCGGCGGCAAGATCTACAACTGGTACGAGATTGCCGATGCCGATCTGGGTGGCATCGACCTGCGCGACGGCAGCAGCGCCGACTGGGAGAATGTGGTCGGCGATCCCTCGTTGTACGCGACCGACTTCTACGCCGATCCGACCGTGGGCGACGGCGCTCAGTACGACCCCGCCGACTTGGACTATAAGATCTGGTTGGGCTGGAACGAGACCGGCAACCATACCTACCTGTGCATGGAACGCGTTGACGACGTTTATGTCAACGAGTATGCCGGCGGCTCCGCGGGCGACTTCTGGAAGTACGACAGCATCGAGTTCATGATCGACGGCGACCACACGGGTGGCGACTACACCGGCTCGGCCGATAAGAACTGGACGGCTGAAGAGCAGAAGCTGAACAACAACCGCACCGCCCAGCAGTATCTGGCCATGGGCGACACCCCGGACGGCGTCAACGTCGGTTACCTCGGCGCTGCCGCTGACTGGGTCAACAAGGTTCCCTACGCTGACGGTTACGGCAAGACGGTGGGCCAGGGCCCGGCGACCACGGTGCTCGAGTTCTACGTCACCCCGTTCGACGATCTGATCTGGAACAGCCCGGCTGACAGCAAGGCCACGGTGCTGGCTCCTGGCAAGATCATGGGCTTCCAGATTAGCTGCCCGGACTGGGACGTTCCCGGTACCTACCATGCATTCCACACCCTGTCGGGTCAGGCCGCTACCTGGCGCTATGCCGAGCGCTTTGTTGACGGTCGCCTGATCGGCGCTGGTGGCGGCACGGCCGTCGAGAACGATTCGTGGGGCCGGATCAAGGCTTCCTTCTGATCCTGGGAATCGTTTCGTAGCACTGCACTGAGGAATGAGCGGTAGAAGAGAGGGAGGGAGCAACTCTCCTCCCTCTCTTCCTTGCCCGCACTCCGCGCCGCCGCACCTACAAACACTGTCTGCGGGGCGGCGCGCCCCGACTCGTGTGCCGGTCGTGGGGGCTGGTTGGGCCCGGCGGGTGTCAGGACTTCATCTGGGGAGCAAGAGATGAGATTCCGGATCTGCTGCAGCGCGGTGCTGCTGATGGTGGGGATGAACACTGGGTCTGCGTTGGCGGAACTCCGGACCTTGTCAATCCCTGGCGAAGGGCGCACGTGGGTTAACACGAAGGAAGGGTCGCTGGCGGAACACCGCTTCTTCGAGGCCATCGACCTGAACCGCTACGCGGATGGCATCTTGCCGTTAGACCCCATGAGGGTGATCCCGGTTCCCGCCATTCCTGACTCCGTGCCAAGCGCGGGCTGGACCCAGGCTCACCTTGACTCCGTCCTCTTCGACTTCTCCCGCGGCGTTGCGCGCGAGAACGTCGTGGCCTCAAAGGCCGCCACCGTGGCGGGGCGCACGGTAAGCGCGGGGCAAGTGCTGATCGCCAAATGGACATCGTTTCCCCGGAGCGCGTCGGAGGTCCGGCTTCTGCGCAGCGCCGGCCTGACGGAGATCCCGTCCATGGTCAACGTGGCGGAGTCTTTCCCGCGCCCACCGGCTGCGCGCAAGTACAATCTTTCGCTGAACCTGATTCGCCTTGGCATCTTCGAGAGCTCGATGACCAATGACCAGCTCGAAGCCTACATGGCAAAGGTCTTTGACGGTGATCCCTACACCCATTTCGAGCGGATCGATCGGGTCGGGCAGGATGTCGCCCAATACTGGAACCTGTTCGTCGATTTGGGGCGCTATTTCCCCCTGCGCCTTTTCCGCCTCTATCCCAGCCCGAATCAGTCCAAGCGCCTGGCCAGTTACGGGCTGTACGTCGGCCAGCCGGGCACTGAAGTAGACGTGGCCGGCTTCAACCCAGACCTCGCCGGTAACCTTGGGTTCCCTCTGTTCACCAACATTGCGCGTACGTTCCCCACGTTCGTGGCCTACGAGCAGGTGCCGGTAAACACGCGCGACACGGTGGCTGTTCTCTTCGATCCCCCCAAGAAAGCCAGCCATGTCCGTGTGGAGTTCAACACGCTGCTGGACTACGACTTGGGCGAGATCGAGCTGTACTCGCAAGGGTTCATGCCCGAAGCTGTCTACACCACGAAGCCTATACCGCTTGCAGCGGCGACTCTGGGCCGCGTGTTCTGGGACGAGGAGAAGATCGGCGATCCGGCCAAGTCCAGCGTCGAGATCAAGGTGCAGACCGGCTTGAACGCCGAGCCCCTGATCCTGTACCGCATCAACGATTTCGAGACCAAGGTGGAGTGGATGGCCGGTGTTGCCAAGGTCATCGACCATCGGGCCGGTTCCAGGACCCTGGGTCAGGAAATCGACTTGAACGATCCTGCGTTTAACTTGGACGTGCGCGAGATCTTCAGCGCGCTCTCGTCTTCTGAGCGTGAGAAAGTGCGCCTCAAGAGGACGCAGTATCTTGACCTGACCAACAACCTGCGCCGCGGTTCCGAACCGGACCTGGAGTTCTGGAGCGGAGCGCAGGCTGCCACCAGCGGCCAGTTGATCCCAGCGCCCTCGGGTCGCCCGTACATCCAGTTTGAATTGACGTTCCGCAGTTCAGACGCCAGCGCAGCCACTGTGGTGCGCAATCTGCGCTTCGAGTATTCGGCTCCGCAGTTGGTATACTCGCTCGGAGGCGAGGTAGCCCCGGCAGTAGACGTTGTATCTGGCAAGGACACCACGTTCGTGCTCGCGCTGAAAGCCCTCATCGACAATAAGAGTGCTGGGTTCAACCGACTGCAGGTGTTCACGCCGGCGCGCGTGGAGTCGGTCGAGGGCCTGTCGCTTCGCAACCAGGGCGTCACCACCGAGCTAACTTCTGCGCCGGCAGGCGGCGGCGAGCTCCCGGGCGCCGGGCAGTACAAACTGGTCAGGACCGCTGACGACCAGTTCGTGGTGGCGTTCCCAACCGTCAGAGTTCCTTCAGCTGCCCGCGACACGGTGCTGGCCAAGCTGCGCTTCCGAGGACGGGTCATCGACTTCAGGACCAGCTTCAGGGCCAACGCGTTCCTGGACACCGCCGCGGCCGAGTTCGAGCGAGATTATACGCGCAATGGGGTGCTGGTGCGCAGCGGTTCGACAGGCACCGATACGGTGGCGTTCTACCTCCCCCAGCCGGTGGAGGCGCAGGATGTGGTCGATTTCTCCGTGACCGAACAGCTCACGGACCGCAACAGCCTGGCGGTCATCGCGGACATCACCACGCAGACATCCGACCTGGTCAGTAACATCAAGGTTTCGCCTAATCCGTTTTCGCCCAATGGCGATGGCGTCAACGATGTGTTGACTGTGTCCTACGATCTGCAACGGCTGCTGTCCACGCGGCCGGTTAAGGTGGAGATATACGATCTTTCCGGAGCGTGCGTCCGGGCATTCGATCAGATGCGCGCCTCGGGCGGTTACAGCCAGTCGTGGGACGGAATGGACGAGAGTGGCAAGGTTGTCCCGCCAGGCGTTTACTTGCTGAGGGTTTCAGCCGAAGCCGACGATGCCACGACGGCCCAGACACGGCTCATAGCCGTGGCGTATTGATACGTGACCGACGCGATCTCGGAGGAGGTGCACGTGGTCTGCGAGTCGACGAGAGCGGGTGGAGCGGCACGTCGCCTGTATCTAGTCCTGGTTGTGGGGCTGCTTTCTGGGGTTGTCCACGAGGCGGGCGGACAGACACCCACGGGATACCGTGTCGTGGGGAATTCTGTTCGTGTCGACCAGCCGGCCCTCTGGAGCAGGTGGAACTACCAGAACGATCTGGTTGGTAACCTTAGTACACCCGTGGACAGCTCGCGCATGTTCCGGGTAGACGCATCGGGAATGGTGCCGGTGTTCTTCCGGCGCACCATCAACGCGGCCCTCGATGCCCCGACATTCACGTACAACGACGTGGTGCGGGCGGGTGGCAGTCCGGCTCAGGGCGGAGTGACGGCTCAGACCAACCAGGCAGCCGGTACCCGGATTCTGGATGACGATTTGACGACCTACTGGGAACCGTCTACGCCGGTCACCTTCGAAGCCAGTGTCAGTGCCCCCTTGGACTTCGATCTTGACGGACTGCGCAAGTGGGAGTTGCTGCTTGATCTGGGGCGACTGGTTTACGTCGACAGCGTGACAGTGGTCTTCCCCGCTGGTGAGGTAGGCGGCGAGTACCTTGGCGAGCCGGTGAAGTCCTTCGCTGTCTTGGCTTCCATGGGTGAGCGGTTCCCATTCCCCCTGGGCACTAACCTTAAGTTCACCATGGTGGGCCAACTGGCGACGGGTTGGGGGGCCAAGAAGCCCACGGCAACGCAGGTTGGTGACGCGCCAGCCCTGGTTACCCGACCCGGTACCAACGGACGCGCCGTGCAGGTTACGTTCCCGTTGGTCCCGTTGGACCGCGCCGACTGGGACCTGAACGGGCAGCCTGATATTGGCGGGTCGTTTGTGCAATACCTGCAGCTGAAGGTCACCGATAGCGACCTTTGGCGCCATTTCCGCGTCGGTTCGGGCGAAGCCGGACTGGCGGCCTACAATGCGCTGCCGGCTGCGCGTCGGGGAGCCAAGGTGTATCAGCGCATGACGGCCGGCGGCGTGCTGGTGGAGTTGCAGGACGACAAGGGGGGGCAGTCGGCCCGTCAGAAGTACGAGGCGCTGCCGGCGGATAAGCGGGGTCCGATTATCTATTACGGCAAAGAAGTGCCACGAGTCAGCGAGTTGCAGGTGTGGGCCAAGGGCGACAATTACTGCCTACGACCGGAGAAGCGGGCCGGCGGCTCGTACGAGAACGGCGGACTTGGAACGCCCAACTTGGCGACTGACGGGATCTACGACAGCGAGTGGCAGGCGAATACGTGGTCCCCTTTGTATCTGAAGGGCACGGCCTGGTGGGATTTCGGGGCGGTGTTCTGGGTCGACAACGTGTCGGTGGTCAACAAGTACATCAACCAGAGCTTCCTGGGCGCGTTCTACGGTCCCTGGATCAGGGTTTCGGACGGCACGCTGCTCAAGCCCCTGCGATTGAGCCAGGTCAGCGACTTCCCGCAATTGGAAGAGGGGCTCAAGTGGGATGACATCATTCCCGCCAAGCACGTCGACAACCACATCCCGCAGGTTCGCATGTTCCAGGAGACATTCGAGCCCCGCAAGATCCGCTTCATGACGATGCGGGATATCGACATCACAGGCGCGCAGTCTGGCCGTTACGGCGCTCTTGCGACCCCGTGTGAAGTACAGATGTACGGCGAAGGCTACCCGGTCTCTGTATGGGCCTACTCGCCGCCCATCTCTCTTACGGACTCCAAAGGGAACTTCATCCGCAAGACCCTGCCACGCATCGCCTGGGAAGGTGATGTCGTGCTGCGCTCCACCGACCCCGTCACCGGCAAAGCGATCGAGACGATTGAACCGCTCGATGGACACCCGGAGGTAAAGCTGGAGCTCCAGACGCGCACTTCCGACCAGACCGACACGAACTACACCTACTATGAAGTGGTAGACGTTGTCGGTTCTGAGTCGCGCACGGAAATCAGCAAACAGGCATACGACGAGTTGGCGCTGCGGTGGGCCATCTGGAACAAGTGGTCGGGCCTCGCAGTGAAGCACAAGACTAGCTTCGACGACGATGGTGATGGGTCGGTAGACGAAGACCCCATCAACTTCATCGACGATGACAACGACGGTAAACTGGACGAAGATGGCAAAGCTCTCGGCAAGGGCGCGCAGCCGAAGAGCAAGGTGGATCGCACGGGCGCCCTGGCCTTTGTAGGATGGAGCGAGTGGAGCAACACGTATCTGCCCACCGGCGGAAAGAACGAGGCAACTATCACGTCGCCCAATCCGCGCAAGTTCTTGCAGATTCGGCTGAACGTAGTGTCCGACGACCCGATGGCCACTGGGCGCATCCGAAGCCTTCGCGTTGACCTTGCCCCGCCGCTGGCGCTGGAGTTGGTCGGTGAGGTCGCGGCCGTCACCGAGACAGGTATGACTCGCGACGTTAGTGAGGTCGTGGTTCCCGCGAGCGACTACGCCCCGCCGACAGCCATAGATCCTCTGAGCGAGACGACCTTCTCGTACTTCCTCCGCGCGGGGGGGCCGGACCCGGCCGATACCGAGGTCCGCAACGGGTTTGACGAGATGCTACTGGTGTCGCCGCGACCGGCGTTGCTCAGGGCTGTTCGGCTAGGCACCGTGCAGGTGGAGCAGTACCCGTCGCCACTCGATTCCTCGACTATGCTGACGCGCGCGCTGACAACCCAGTTCAGCCGCTCCTTCGTGAAAGGAAGCGACGGCGTCTTCAGGGACGCCACGGGCCAGATTCTCGAAGTACGGGCCACGTCTGCTGAGTCCATCTACGTCAAGATCCCTGTCGCCACGAACAAGGGCCTCGCCACCGGCAAGCATGCCTTGGTTGAGATGCAATTCGGAAGCCGATCTTTTGACGAGGGCCTGGAGTTCAACGCCTACATCAGAGATTCGCGCAATGCTAGCTCGGTGTTCCAACGCGTTGATTCGGACGCGAAGGACGCCACCGAATTGGTCGACAGCCGCACCGCGCGGGTCAGCCTAGCTCGCGCCGGTTCTGGCGTCATTCACGACCTCAGGGTCACGCAGGTGGCCACACCGAACGGCGACGCGATCAACGACCGTGTCGTGGCAAGCTTCACCATCCTGAGGATGCTGACCGGACGACCTGTAGAGATGCTGATCCACGACCTTCAGGGCGCCTTGGTCGGCAAGGGGGTAGTCGCCGGAGGGGGCGCTTTGCCGGAGACAGGCGAGGGCAGCATGGAGTGGGACTGCCGGGATACTGACGGGCAATTGGTGCCTCCGGGCATCTACCTGTGCCGTATCCGGGTGCGCGCTGATGCCGGAGACGACGAACATATCCGGTTGGTCCATATTGCGTACTGATGCGTAGCGGTGGGTCTTGCCGTCTGGCGTCGCCCAACCGGAGGACGCGGAAATGAATCTGAGCAATGGCAACAGTAGGAGTGGAGCGAACCAAGGGAGGGATTTTGTGAACAGAACTCACCGCGTTATCGCGTGCGCTGCTGCCGCGTTGCTCATGGTCGGCGCGGCCCGGGCCTTCGCGCAGGAGGACATGGGGACGCGTGTCGGTGTGCGGCACGGCGGGGAGGTGTCGTACCAGCCTACCGGCCCCGGCGTGCTCTTCGATGCCCTGGATCCTGCGGTCAAGAAGTGGTACGTACCACAGGAGCTGTTCAACGAATACCAGTGGCGGCAGCAGCAGTACACGAACTACGCGCGGGAGAAATACCAGCGGTATGTAAGCACAACGCAGGAAGGCGAATATTACTACGACCTGTACGGGAACTACCTGACCAAGGGCTACTTGGTCTATGACTGGCGCGTGTCGTCGCCGCAAACCGCCGGCAGCAACCTTTTCAAGACGGACCGGTTCACCAGTTGGTTCAGCAGCGTAGTGATAGCCTCGGACTCCAAAGGCCAGTACTACTACGCCTTGACCATCAGCGATCGGCTGCGTACCACGCTCACGCCGATGACTTTCTCAAAACCGGCTTTCGCCGGGATCCAGTTTGACTTGGCGACCGACAAGTACGAAGCGACGGTCATCGCGTCGCGGCCCAGCGCGCCGGGCGCCGTGGGTACGATCACAGGTTCGACCACCTCGGGTGGCCGCGAGCGGTCCAACGACACCAATCTCCTGGGCGGACGCGGCAAGGTGCAAGTCGGCGACTTCGTCAACATCGGCGCCACGTACATCACTGCCTTCAACGCGCAGACCAAGGGCCAGGCGTTCCAGGGGAACCCGTTCAAGGGCACCTTGACCGAGGGGCAGAACAACGCGGACGTCAACCGCATCGAGATACGTCTGTCGGACGACAGCCCCGAGGACGGAGAGTTCGGCGCTGCGTACTTCCAGGAGGAGATGGTCATCACCACGATCAGCGGCGAGAAGATCAGCAACCGCCGTCGGTTGGGTGACAGCAACATTCTAGACTACCATCCGTCAGTGCAGGGCGGCTTCCGTAAGGAGGGCTTCCTGTCGGCCGACGGTAGCGAGGTCATTACGCTCATCTACGACCTGGAGGGCCCGCAGTACCGTAACGCCTTCGGGCCGCAGCCGGAGCAGATCCGGAATATTGAGTTCCTGCTGCTGCTGGCCAACGACTACCGAATCGACGTGACCAGCAACCGGCAGCTGAACGCCAACGGGCAACCAGTAGCCATCTCCGAGGGCATTCCCGAGAGAACGGTTCGGGCCCCGGGCAACGTTCAGGACGGCTCCAACCAGCGCTTCGTGAACGTCCAGTATGGTCTGCCGGTGGCTAACGAGATCTACGGCGTGACGCTGGATATCACCAACTTGAGCGGGTTCTTTCTTTCGGCCGAGTATGACCGCAACCGGCAAGACCAGCGCTACCCGCTGCGCGCACAAACGGATGTCACCGAGCACTACGCGAGTTCCAAGACTGCAGATGCCTGGTTCGTGAACGTGTACAAGCGCGCCTATCCCTTCTTCCTGTTCGGCGAGGCGTACAACATTGCCGAAGACTACAGCACCAGCGCCTTCCTGGCGGGTATCCAGAATGACGCTGGCGACATCTACTACGACGACCCGAGCAAGTTCGTTTACGAGTTTGTCGAAGACAACGACGACCAGGATCGCAACCCCGATTGGCTCAGGGCGAACTTCTCGCAGGACACGCGTGTCTTCCCGGGGTACGACGAGAACAACGACTTCATCAACGACTTCAACCAGAACGACACCGAGCTTCGCCAGAACACCACGCCTGACTACGAAGAACCTTTCCTCCGCTACAATTCGGATCGACCCGACTTCCTCTTCGGGATCGATATGAACAACAACGGCATCATCGATCGCTTCGAGAACGACAACCTGCCCGACTACCTGTACAAACGCGATCGGAAAGGCTACAACCTGTATGCTGGTACTCAGGTCGGGCCTGAAGGGCGACTGACGGTTGGTCGTATCGATGAGCGGCAGTTGGCGGACGACCGATCGAACACATCTAATTACGCTCTGTTCACCTACGACAAGAATTACCCCCGCTGGGGCCGGGTGCAGCTGTACAACAATCTGCGACGCGTCCAGGACGACATCCGCGACGACGTGGTCGAGTGGGTGGTGCGTCAAGGGTCGCGCGGTGCGTTCGTCCCTTACGAGGATCCACTGCCGTTCCGCGATACGTGGGCGAACACGGTTTACCTTGGGTACCAGGTGGCGAACGATCGTATGCGCTTCAAGAACAGGGTCAAATACGAGTTCGCGCACCAGTTGGATTACGGTAGCCGGCCGGCGGAGCAAACCGATGTCCGTGAGAACGCGACTTTCTTCGGTCTCCTGAACAAGCTGGACTACAGCATCAACCTGAAGCGTTTTGAGTTCATCCCGCGGTGGAAGAGCGAGTTCATGCGGGCCCGGCCGTCGTACAAGGACGACCAGATCCGAGTGGCGACGACCGAGTTGCAGGAGAATCTGTCGCTCATCATGCGCATGCCCATCCTGTCGAATACGCGCATGGAGGCCGGGCTCGAGTATCTGAACGTCAACCAGTACCTGGAGGCCCTGAAGAACGACCAGTTGCGCTCGGACCGTAACGAGATTGTCGGTGCCGTGCAGTTCACCAACAACGTGGACTACCAAGGGTACAATCTGTGGTCCCAAGCCGGGTTCCGTATCTCGCGCATTGATCGCGCTGCGGCCGCCAAAGCCAGGACTGAGACGGCGCTGTTCGTGACCGTCTACGCGGGCCTGGAATAAGCTGAGGGGAGACGCTAGACCATGGCAGATTTGCGGCGTTTGATCGCGCTGTCGGGGGTGGTCTTGTTGTTGACCTCCTCGTGCGCGTACCGCTACTACGCGGATGACCTGAAGCCTCTGGGCGAGGCGCAGCAGGGCGCTGGTAAGGCGGTGGCTGACGACGGTACCGTGACGTTCACGCAGGGACGTCTCGAGATCGGCCTGCGGCCGATGAAGGACGAGGAGCTGAACCGGCAATTTGGTGCCACCGGCGGGGCGCAGTCGACCAATCCCTACACCTTCGCCAATTCGACCGTCTTCCGGACTAATGAGACGCCACGGCGTTTCACGGTGTTCAAGATACGCGTCGAGAACTACGAGTACCCCAAAGTCTTCCTGGATCCGACCACCATGTATATAACGACCCAGAATGGGCGCAAGTACTACGCCCTGACGCGTGAGCAGTTGGATGTCTATTTCCGGGCGTACATGGGGGGGGGAGACGGGGGCGATAGCCCTGGCGCTCCCGGGATCACGTATGGCGTCTGGAAGGAGCGCGATGCGCAGCTACGGCGGACGCTGTTCCCGATCCAGCAGGTCTTCAGCGCTCAGGAAGCGCAGGGATACGTGGTGTTCGAGCCCCTCGCTGCCGACGTAACCGAACTGACGCTGCATGCCCCCGGGGTTGTTATCCGCTTTGACTACAAGGGGGATCCGGCTGAACGAATCGATGTGAACGCCAAGTTCGGGCGGCAGACGGGCAAGATCTGGCCGGATGGGCGCAAGGAGTTGACGCAGCGCTGAAAGCACTAGTTTCGTGAAGTGAGATCGCGCGGCGTCGCCTGTTTCGTGGCGGCGCCGCGTTTCTGTCTGTGCCGAAGGCAGACTCGAGGTTCGGAACCCGCACAAAGGCGATAGGGGGTAGAAGCGTGGCACGAGTGTGGTGCTGTCTGGCGATTGTCGCGGTGGTTGGGTGTGGCGGCGGCACGGTAACGCCTGAGACGCCCTTGGTGGAGGTCCACGGGAAGGCGATCACGGCGCGGCAGTTGTCCGAGTTTGTGCAGGCACTGCCAGAGAACCTGCGGTCCAAAGCCACGGGTGCCGACGCCGCAGAGGAGTACCTCAGAAGCCTGGTGGACCGCGAACTCTTGATTGGCGAAGCAAGCAAGCGGAACATTCGTGAGTTGCCGGGGTACGTCCGTGTTCTCGGCGAGTTGACGAACAAACGGCTGGTGGAGCGCCGCTCCAATGAACTGATCGCGCAACAGGTGCAGATCAGCGAGCAGGATCTGAAAGACACCTACCAACGGTTGGGTGTCGGATGGGAGGTCTGGCCTGCGCACATTCTGTCAGCGAGCGAAGCCGACGCGCGCGACATCATCCAACGGTTGCGAGCGGGTGCGGATTTCTCTGAGCTGGCACGGCAACGGTCGCGCGCGGCCGACGCGAGCAAGGGCGGGAATCTTGGGGGGTTCTTCGGGCAAGACGACGCGGTACCTGCCTTGCGAGACGCGACATTCGGCAAGCCCGTGGGGTTCGTCAGCGAGCCCATCCACACGCGTGACGGCTGGGAGGTAGTAAAGGTACTGGACCGCCGCGAGACGCCGTTCGAGAAGGTGCGAGGCGCCATTCAATCGCGTCTGCGCCAGCAACGGATGGCGGAGAGGCAAATGCAGGTCCTGGCAGACCTGCGGAAGGAATACGGCGTCAGGTTCGAGCCCGCCAACTTGGCTTTGGCGCTGACGCTGCGGACCAACCTGGCGGCCGCGGGCGCCGACGCGGACGCCGCCGTGGCCGAATACAGGGGCGGGCGCGTCACCGCGGGTACACTGGCGCAGGCGTTGGCCAAGGAGCGAAAGGCGGCCTCGGTGCGCGACACGGCCGCGGCACGCCGGTATGTTGAGCGCGAGATCCTTGCCGACAGCCTGCTGCTCCTGAGTGCCAGGGATGCCGGCTATGCACAGGACCCCGAGATGGTCGCCTGGCGGGAACGGAAGAGCGAGGAGTTGCTGGTCTCGCAGCTGCGCATGGACGAAGTGGTACGCCGGGTCGAGGTGACCGAGGCAGAGGCGCAGCGGTTCTACGACGACCATCTTGCCGATTACACATCCGTTCCCGGTCCCATCGAGTTGACCGAGGTGATCGTCGAGACCAAAGAAGAAGCCGACCGCCTTCTCCGCTCTGCGCAGGGCGGCGAGCGGTTGGAGGCGCTGGCAGCCCGGTATTCGCTGCGCCCTCGCATGGAGGCAGTTAACGGCCATGCGGTGGGCGACAGTGGCAAGATACGCATCGACACGCTGATCTCGTCGCCATACCGGGAGTTCTTCGGCGACAACAACACGGAGGCCGTCGGGAAAGTCCAAGGACCCCTCAAAGTCCAGGAGCGGTATTCTGTTTTCCGTCTGGACAATCCGGTGGCGCTCCTTCCGTTCACCTTCGCTCAGGCGCGGGCGCGGGTGATCAGGCGAATGAGGAACGAGCGTGAGGCGGCCCGTTTCGGGGCTTTCATGGACTCGCTGCGGAACGCCGACGCCAACCAGATTGTGTGGCACAGGAAGCGTATCGAGCAGTACGCCGAGCAGAACGCGAAACCCAAGTAAGCCGTGAGCGCGCCGTGGGGCGTTGGGCCACAGAGAGACGTGCCGGTTGGTCGCCGCAAGGAGTGGTTGGGGCGCCTGGCGGCGCTGGCGTTCGGCTTGGGGATTGTGGCGGCCGCCGAGTGGGGCCTGGGGTTGCTCCCGGGCCTCACGCCCGAACCCCTGGTGCGCGAGCTCGGCGCCCGGGACGGCACGCGTCTGCTGACGATCAACCCCGCGTTCCCGAACCGGTTCTTCCCCAGAAGCCTGTCCAGTGTTACGCCAGGGGGAGTCAAGATGACCCCCAGGGCATTCGTCGAACCCCGCGCGGCGGGTTCCACGCGAGTCCTTTTCGCCGGGGAGTCAACCGTGCAGGGTTTCCCCCACCCACGGCGATTGTCCCCCGGTGCCTTCCTTGAAGCCATGCTGTCGGATGCGTGGCCGGACCGGCGCGTGGAGGTGTTCAACGCCGGGATCACCGCGGTTGCCAGCTTCCCGGTGCTGGAGACCGTCCGCGCGTCCGAGGCGCTGGCGCCGGATCTGGTCGTTGTGTACAGCGGCCACAACGAGCTGTTCGGCGTGTACGGTTCAGCCTCGGTGCGCATGGGTGGTGACGGCCTCTTGGCCAAGGAGTTGCACCAATTCCTGGTCACCCGGCGGTTGGGCGGTCTGGTGGCGCGCGCCCTGGACGGCGCCTGGAGCCCTGGCAGCTCGAAGCCCCAATCGCTGCTGCAGGCCATGTCGTCGGTGGGGTGGGTACCGCCCCAAGATCAGCGACGTGGTCGGGCGCTGGCGAATCTCGGCACTAACCTTGCCGCGATCGCATCTTGGGGCCGCGAACATCACATACCGGTGATTCTGTGCAACCTCGTCTGCAATGAGCGCGGTTTCGCGCCCGGCGAGGGGGCATCCCTGGCTCTGAATGACGGAGGCTACGAGGTGGCCCTGGCGGCAGCGAAGCGCGATGTGGCTTCCGGTTCGTGGTCGGCAGCCCTGGAGGCGGCGCGGCGCGCTCGCAGCCTGCAGCCTGAGCGGGCCTCTGTTGTTTTCCTTGAGGCCAGAGCGCTGGAGGCACTGGGGCAGGGCGGCGCTGCCCACGAAGCCTACGCCAAAGCCAGGGATCTGGACCCCCGTCCCTTCCGGGCCACTGACGGCGCCAACGCCGTCATCGGTGAGGTAGCGCGGATCGAGGGGGGCGTGCTGGCCGACGTGGATCTCGCATTCCATTCGGTTGCGCCCGCTGCCGGGGTCGGTTGGGAACTCATGGACGACCACGTGCACCCGTCCACGGCCGGCGAGGCGTTGCTGGCTCGCGCCGTCGTCAAGGCCATGGCCGACCTCGTGGGGCCGGTGGCGGTCTCAGCAGCGCAGCGCGACCGGTTGGCCAGCGACGAGGAATACCGACGCCGGCTCGGCGACCTGCCGGTTGAGCAGTTGGCGGTGTGCCACTCGATGGCCGGGTTGCTGTCGGAGCCGCCCATGGACCAGGGGAATCAGGAGCGGCTCCAGCAGCTGCGCGTACAGGCCGACTCCCTTTGGAAGGTGCTGGTGCCCGGAGAGAAACGGGGCGTGGAACGTTGGCGGTCAGCGAAAGGGCCTGACCTGCTGGTGCTCAATGTTGCCGACCAGCTTTTCGCCGACGGCAGGTTTGACTTGGCCCGCCCGTACTACGATGCTGCCAGCCTCGAAGAGCCATACACCATCTGGTCGGATGTATGGGCGCGCCTGCGGTGGGCGCGCTGCGGTGAGCTGCTCGATGGCGTACCCCGAGAGGAGGACGCGGCCCAACTTGACGCCATGGCGGAGCGTCTGGAGCTGCTCGCTCTGGCCCCCGATCTTGACCCATTCCTGCTCAGTTTCCTGCGCGGGTACCGGGAGCACCTGGCCACCAACCACGAAGCAGCGGTCAGGCTTCTTCAGGAAGCCGCTCGCGACCCGGGGATCCGCAGGACCTTCGCGTTTGACCTTTTGGCCCTGCTCAGCGAGGAGTTGGCCCAGGTGGGCAGGTGGGATGAGGCGTGCCATTGGGTCGAAGAGGTGAGTTACGAAACGCGCCAACAGGAATATGGGCGGTTCCTGATCGCCCATCTCCAACGGCACGAGAAGGGCCCCGCGCGGTGACGGGATCTGTGCCGCGATGTCGCCGGAGGCGCCGCGGGGACGCCCACGGTGCGGCCGGGGACACCCCCGTAGGCAGGATCTTCCCACCGGGCTGCGGGACCGCCTTCAACGGACTCCACGGCGCAGCGCTTGGCCTTCCTCCAGCACGACTAGCTGGTCGGCCGCCACGTCCGCGTACGTGTCCACCTGCCCGCTCGGCCAGCGGACCTCCAGGCGATCCACGCGCGTTCGCGTACCCAATCCGAAGTGGAGCCGCAGGTCGCTCTGCGACAGGTAACTGCGCCCGGCGATCACCTGCTGCACCTGGGCGACCGAATCCGTCCGTGCGGTCACCCAGGCACCCACCGCATCGCGGTTGCTGCGTCGGCCTACCAGGCGCGCCTGAAGCCAGTGGTTTGCATTGCCCCCGTCGTTGCGCAGCAGGCTAGCCTGCTGGCCCAAGTTGGATACCAGAATGTCGAGATCACCGTCGTTGTCGTAGTCACCGACTGCCGTTCCCCGCCCAACACGAACCAGGTCCATACCCGGTCCGCCGCTGCGGCCGACCTCCTCAAACGTGAAGTTCCCGTACGCGTTCGGCCCTTGGTTGCGGAGAAGGAAATTGCGCTGCGCGTAAGTGGTCGACTGGTCGAAGAGCTCGACATTGTCGAGTACGTGTCCGTTGGCGACGAACAGGTCCAGGCGCGTATCATTGTCGTAGTCAAGGAAATTGGTGCCGAAACCCAGGGCAGAAAGGGTGATCAGACCCAGTCCCGAGGGGTACGTCTGGTTGCTGAAGAAACCTTTCCCTTCGTTCTGGTACAGCTCGTTCGGTTCGCCCTGGAAATTGATCACGGTCAGATCCAGGTCGCCATCGAGGTCATAGTCGCCCGCGTCCACGCCCATACTGGCTTCCCGCTGTCCATCCTGTCCGTACGCCGTGCCAGAGATTTCGCCAACCTCGCGGAATGTGCCGTCGCCGTTACTGAGGAAGAGGAAGTTCGGTTCGGCGTCATTCGCCACGTATACGTCCGGCCAGCCATCACCGCTGAAGTCGGCGGCCAACACGCCCAGGCCATTGCCCGGCGGTCCAGCCATGCCGACCTGCTGCGTCACATCAACGAATCGACCATTGCCTTCATTGCGCATCAGGGCATCCGGCGCCGGCGGGAAGTTGGCCGGGTGCGGGTAACCTTTGGTTGATCCCTTGTACGTCGACGGGTTCTGGACATAGGGCATCGCGGCCTGGTCCGCCTTTGCCAGGTCATACTCGACATAGTTCGTGACGTACAGATCCAAGTCGCCATCGCGATCATAGTCGAAGAAGGCGCAGCTAGTGCTCCAGCGCGGGTCTCTCAAACCTGCGGTTCGGGTCTGGTCAGTGAACAAGCCATCGCCTTCGTTCCGGTACAATACGTTGGGCCCGAAGTTGGCCAGGTACAGGTCCGGGTCGCCGTCGTTGTCGTAGTCGCCGGCAACACACCCGTTGGTGTAGGATGTGTCGGCTACCCCGGCTCGCAGGGTTACGTCGCGGAAGGTGCCGTCTCCCTGGTTGGCGAAGAGCGCATCTGTCGGATGCACCGTCGTGTCAGGCGACGCCAGCCACTTGCCGTTGGTGAAATACGCGTCGAGGTGGCCGTCGCCGTTGTAATCCCAAAACATGACGCCGCCTGTCATCGTTTCCGGGAACAGCTTGCGCGGGCTGCCGCCATTGGTGTGCTGGAACGCGAGGCCTGACGCCACCGCGCACTCCACGAACTGCACCGGGCTGGACGGCGCGCCGCGTACGGAGGCTGCTGCGCTGGGGGCCTGCGTGCGTTGGCTGCCCCTGTCCGAGCACCCGGACGCCGCCAGGACGACGCACAGCCAAGCGCAGCGGATAATCGGGCGTGGTGACCGAAACACCATGTAAGCCTTCTCCGGGAAGATGGGCGCGCGGCGGGCCGTGCCCCAATCCGGCCGGGCGGATCTCCTAACGCGGTGCCGCCAGCCGTTTGAGCGCTGCGCGTGCCTCGGCTGCACCTTCAGCCGATAGGTCGCGGATGGACAGCAGGGCGCGGTATTGGTCGCCGGCCACGGCGCGCTGTCCGGCCTGCTCGCTGGCGCGAGCGAGGGCAAGGCGCGCTGCTACCAGGCTGGGGTTCGCCCGAACTGCCTGTTGGTACCAGTTGATCGCGCCCGCCAGATCGCCCTGGCTCGCGCGGACCAGGCCCAGATTGAGGCGCACGTCAGCACGATCTGGGCCGAGTTCCGCCGCTTTCTCAAACGCCTCCTGGGCCCGGCGCAGGTCGCCGGCGGCCGCGCGAGCGTTGCCCAGGTTGTTCCATCCATCGGCGAAGTCGGGTCGACGTCGGAGCGTCTCCTCCAGACGGGCGATGGCCTGAGGCAGACGTCCGGCCGTCAGGTCAAGGTAACCCAAGGCGAAATAGGCGCGGTAGATCTCTGGGTCGTTGGGGCAGGACACCAGGGCCCCACGCATCGCTGCTGCGGCGGTACTCGTGTCGCCCTGCGCCTGCGCCCATGATCCCAGGCGCAGCCGCGCAATGAGCGAGCCCGGGTCATTCGCCACGGCCAGTTTGAGTTGGTCGATGGCCTGTTGCTGGCGGCCGGCAGCGAGCAACTCGTCGGCCAGAGCCAGGCGCGCCGGCGTGCTAGCCGGGTCTTCGTCGAGCTGGCGGCGGCGCTGGGCGATGGCTGCGTCCACGGTGCTCATGGCCTTGAAGCGGTCCAGGACTGCTTGGGCTTCCGCCTGCTGGCCGGCGGCCACCAACGCCGTTGACAGGTTGAAGACCGTCTCGGTACTCTCCGGCTCCAGGCGCACTGCCGTGCGCAGCGCGTTGACCGCCAGGGTCGGCCGGCCGCACTGGGTGTAGAGCAGGCCGAGTTGCCGCCAGCCCTCGGCTTGGCTCGAATCGAGTTCCGTTGCCCGGCGCAGCGCCGTTTCCGCTTCGGCATAGCTACCCCGTCGCGTCAGCAGCCCGCCGAGCATCCTGTGGGTGGTCGCGCCGTTGGGGGCGATCTCCAGGCCGCGGCGGAGCACCCGCTCGGCCTTGTCATAGGCGCCCTGCCGCAGGTACAGGAGTGCCAGTGTCTGCAGCGAAGTGACATCGGGACGATCGCCGGCCGCTTCGCGCTCGAGGATCGCGGTTGCCTCAGGCAGCCTGCCCAAATCAGCGTACACCAGACTCAGGTTGTGTCTGGCCGACGGCAGGTCCGGGGAGAGCGACACACAGCGCTCGTAGGCCGCCGCCGCCGCCGGCAACTGCCCCAAACGGGCCAGGACGTTGGCCCTGCCCAGGTGTCCGAGAGCGTAGTTGGGGGCAGTCGTCGCCGCTGAGTCGTAAGCCGCCAGTGCCTCCAGGTAGTCGTGGCGTGAGAGCGCCGCATCACCAATAGAGATGAACCTGTCGGCTGCGGTCTGCGCGGCCGATCTGGGCGCCCGATCGCACGCCGACAACCACAGTGTGAACCCCGCTGTGCACACAGCGCGCAGGAAGGTTCCTGGACGCCTTTGGCGTGTTCGTGTCAGCACGGTGCCCACCTACGGTTGAGGCTGCTTCGCAGACCGGACTACCAAACACAGATCGCCCCACCGAGCGTGCCGCGCGGTGGGGCGAGGTGGCAAGTCCGCGTGTCAGTAGGCGATCGCCAGCGTCCCTGTCTGCTGGCTGTCGCTGCCGTCGCTGTCTACCTCGAGGCGATACAGGTATGTCCCAGGCGGGAGTAGATTTCCACCGCTGTCACGACCATCCCACTCGATGTCGATCTTGCCCGCGCTGTTGGCGGCGGTGCTGATCTCGTGCAGTTGGTGTCCGCCTAGGTCGAAGATGCGCAGCTTGGCGTCTACTCGATCGAGCACCAGGAACAGGTCGAAGCTGAAGTGAACCTTGTCGTTGTGGGTGTCCCCGTTCGGGGTAAAGGGGTTCGGCGCGACCTGCGCCGAGCGGACCATCTTGCCGATCTTCTTGGCCACTACCAGCACGCCATCGGTGGCGACCTCCGGCGTGACGTCACCTGCCTGCGTCGGCTGCGGGATCATTGTCGCCCGGCTTGCGATCTGGTCGTTCCACACCACGCTGCTGAACTGCTTGGCGCCGCGGAAAAGACGCGAGTTGAGCGAGATTTCGAATTCCTCGCCAAACCGGAAGTGGCGGGCGCCGAACGGTGCGAGCTTGATCAGCAGCTTGCTGTCACCTGTGACCGAGTCGACGACCACTGCCTGAGCGAACTGGCCGATGGAATCCGTGGAGCCGGCGGTGAGCGCTAGGCGCTTGGTGACAGTGGCCGCCAATGGGTCGGCCGCAGTACCTGCACCAGGTACCTCAACCCAGGGGCGACCATCAAACATCAGCGTATCGATCCGAGTGTCAGCGGCCGGCACGTCAATCTCAATGCGGTTAAACTCAGTCTTCTCACCCGTGACAAACTGGGGCCGCAGGAAGTAACGGAACTGCACTGGTTCACCCAGGGGCACTTCGGCCGGGAAAACCTCTGCCAGGACCCCACCGGAGACCAGGGGCGCGTCGTATTCGAACTCGATGTAGTCGATCATGCAGGCGCTGTCTTCGGTGTTGTCGAAGAACACCCGCATCTGCAGGTAGCGAGTACCGCCGGGGATCGGCAGCTGCACGCCCTGCTCATTCCAGCGCTCACGGGGTTGGGTCTCGTCGATGAGCCCCTCGTCGAAGGACATGGGGGCTGACCAGTAGCTCCACCCAAGTTCGCCGTCGGCACCAATTCCGGCGTTGAGTTCGTTGTATTCGAGCTCCTTCTCCGGGACACGACCATCGGACAGCTTCACCCAGGTAAACAGGTCCAGGGTCTTGCCGGCGGCGTCGCGCGTATCGACCAGACCAGGTCCCAACCGGCGTGCGTACACGTGCGTGTCCAGCGAGTTGCCCGTGCGGAACTGGATGCGCACGTCGCCCCCTTGACCCACGCGCCGGCCCTTCCAATGCACCTTGCCCCAGTTGACGGGGTTGCCGGCTACATCTTTGAACTCGTTGGCGAACGCGCTGGCCTCCGAGGCCGAGAACTGCTCGATCTCGCGGCTATAGCGTCGCACGCGGGGCGTCGTGGGCCCCAGGTCGAGGATCTCCGACGTGTACGAGGCATCCTCAGGATAGCCCGTGCCGTAGAAGGCCCCCTCGGCGATCTCCTCGCGCCGCCCCAACCCGTAACCCAGGTTCAGTGTGACGATGTCGATGCGGCCAGCCAACACCGGTTCCTTGAGTCGGTCGTCGTGGACCGACGGGTTGGCCTGGCCGTACACGGCCGGGAACATCACCTTGGGGGCGTCGATCATCTCGATCGCCGGGTTGATATTGGTGTCGTCGCCATAATAGATGATATAGTTCTGCATGGTCGACCCAGGCAGGGTCGGACGCGGGCGGAAGACCACCCGCTCCATGCGGAACATACCCATCAGGTTGGCGCACAGGCTCCAGTTGTTTTCCGAGGAGCCGAAGGCCGTCATGATGTTGCCGTCGACCATGGGGCCGTAACTGACGCGGTCAACCAGCGCGTAGAAGGAGAAGCGCATGGCGTTGATCGGGTCAGCGATCTCGTTGCGGTAACCCTTCTCACTGGGAACGAGCATGTATGGCTTCTGGATGTCCTTGCCCGGAACCTTGCCGCCGAACTCGCCCAGCAGATAGCGCTGGTTGAGTTCGTACATGACGTTACGCATGGGATCCAGTTTGATTGGCGACAGCCAGTTGGTCACCGCAGCCGTCCCGCCCTCCGCGGGCAAGGGCGGGTCCTCGTCGACCAGGCCGTCGCCGTCATCGTCCAGGCCATTGACGGGATCTTCGTTCTGTTTGCCGTCGTAATCGTCGTCCAAGTTCGAGAACCGGCCGTCCTCGCTAATGCGGCCATCGCCGTCGTTGTCGATTTGCGCCTCGGGGCCATCCTCGTTGACAAGTCCATCAAAATCGTTGTCGAAAGCCTCGACCGGATCCTCGTCGATGCGGCCGTCCCCGTCATTGTCACGGTTATCGACGGGGTCCTCATTGAGCAGCCCGTCGTTGTCATTGTCGATCTGCGCTTCGGGGGGGTCCTCGTTGACCAGGCCGTCGTCGTCATTGTCGACCAACTCCACCGGATCCTCGTCGACCTTGCCGTCGCCGTCGTCGTCGGCAAGGATCTCGCAGGCCCAACCTCGGCCCCACGACAGGCGTCCGGTGACCGGGGTGAGGTTCCAGGCCTGGGCGCCGTCGCCCATCCGCCAGCGCTTGACCGCTGCCCCGACCTCTTGGGTCGACGCCAGCAACAACGAGCAGAGCATCACCACGCACAGTCTACGCATCCCATGCCTCCAGTGAAGACTCCGATTGACTGGTCTCCAACTATAACAAAAAAGCCCGCTCGCCTCAATGGCGAGCCGCACTTCGCCCCGCAAATGGGCGGCACCGGGAACAGGCGGACCAAGGCGCCGCGCCGGCGCGGCGCCTTGGTCGTTCGCGCGCGGGGTCCACTCCCGGAGCCCCGGTCGGCTCGGCGCGCATTTCCCGCCGGGGCGCCACCACGGCTCTTCAACATCTTATACAAAAACATAAAAAACAACATGTTGAGTGCATCGCTGCGGGGTTCTTGGGGCGTACCCGGCGGCCGCTCGCCGGGCCACGCGAACGTGGTTGACAACCCCTCCTTTTTGGCCTACCATCAAAAAGGGAACGGTTCTGGCCCGCCGCCCCCGTCGCCTTGACACTGCCACGGGCGGTGGTTATCATACAGCCTCGCTGAGCTAATTTTTGAAAAACACATTGCCTGGGCGTCGGTTCCGGCCGACCTTCTGCGTTTACGTGTGCGCGGTGTTCCTGACTGCTGGCCTTGCGGGGGGCCCCGATCAAGTCTGGGGGCACCTGACCCCGGCGGGGACCATCCGGGCCTACCAATTCACCGATGATCGGCTCCCTGTCGTTGATGGGAACCTGTCTGACTGGAATGCCGTCGGGGGTTCCTACTGGCTGAGCACTGAAGCCTTTACCGACCTGGTTCACGGCAGCGCCGTCGACAACAGGGATTTGGGTATCCGCCTTGGGGTGGGCTGGAACCCCTCGGTCAACCGGCTATGGGTAGCCGCCACCGTGACTGACGACATCCACCAGATCGACCGGCCGGCTGGCAGTGCTGCGCTCCGCATTTTCCAGGACGACGCCATGGAGGTCTTCATCGACGCGGACCATTCAGGCGGCCAGTTCGCCAACTTCGTCGATCTGTCGGCCGTCGAGCAAGTGCGCCAGAACGGTACTCAAGCGAATCACTTTGTCATCGCCGGGCCGCCGCCGGACGGCGACTATTTCGTGAATTTCTCCGCGGCAGCCTGGTATTCGCTGGCCAACGGGCCGTACACAGCGGCCGCGTACCAGTTACGGGACCTGCCGGCTGGCGGGACCGAGATCACGTATGAGGCCATGTTCGTGCCGTTCGACCGTGTCGATGTCAACGCCGTTTTCCTCAGCGACGAGCATCAATTGCGGGAGGGCGAGGTAATCGGTTTCAACGTGGAAATTGACGATTACGACCGATTTTCTGAGCTTTTGGACGCCAAGTGGTCGCTGTCGGGGGGGCAGAACTCGTTCCAGCTGGCCGATCGGTTCGCCGACTTGATGCTCATGCCCGTTGACGGTATCTTTCCTACCGGGGTGCAAGGCGTCGGCTGGGGCGGCCTCAAGGCGCTGGCGACAGGCGGTCACGAGCAACGCACTGCCGAGCCGTGATAACCGACCGCCTTTAGGTTGGCCGTCGGTCCTGCCCGGTTGGGTCCAGGCGTTCCGATCGCGCACCGAGGCCGGGCGCTGGGGAGGGGTTAACGCAATTCCACCATGGGATCAATGTCACTGCCTCAGCTCGGGGCCGGCAGCCCGCGAGTTGACCTGCGGGGGCAGGCCAAAGGCAGCGACGCAACGGATTCGCGTCAAAAAGGGCGTCATCCAGTCATGAGGAGGAAGACTCTGATGAGAACCCCCAAGTACATCGGCGTGGCGGCGGCCGTGGCGGTGCTGCTCGGATCGGCAATGACGGCCCAAGCAGTGGTGAACATCCAGAATATCGGTGCCGGCGCCCGGGCCGCTGCTCTGGGGAACAGTGTCGTGGCTGTGGCCGACGACGGGGACGCAGTATTCGAGAACCCGGCCGGACTGGGTCAGATCACGCACCAGGAGATCTCCTACACCAATGTGTCCATGCTCTACGGCGGAATTGAGGGCGATGATCTGGGCCAGCATGTGGCCAGTTACGTCCGGCCGTTGGGCGCCCGGATGGGCTTCGGCCTGGGTTACGAGCGCATCGGCAGCGACCTGATGGCCGAGAACGGGGCTTTCCTGGCGCTGTCGTACAAGTTGGGGCAGAACCTGAACCTGGGGTTGACCGGCAAGTACCTGTTCTGGCAGGTTGATGACTTTGACGCTGCAGACCCGGTGTCGGGTTCCAGCAAGGGCAACATTGGCGTGGATTTGGGACTGTTGTGGAAGTCGCCGATCCAAGGCGCGCAGTTCGGCGTGCTGGTCAAGAATCTGAACCAGCCCAACATGGCGAAGACCACGGTCAAGGGCGACAGCGACGCGGGCAAACTGCCCATGGACCTGCATGTGGGCGCGTCGTACCGGATGCACGAGAACTCGCTGATCTCGGCCCAGTGGATCCTGCGCGACGTGTCTGACCAGAAGACCAGTCGGTTGCTGGTCGGTGGCGAGATGCGCGTTGTCGGTGGCCTGATGTTGCGGGCCGGCGGCAGCAAACTCTTTGAGTCGGACGCCTCGGGCGACATCAACGCGGGTCTGGGTTACACCATGGGCAAAGTGCTCTTTGACTACGGTTACAACCTGCCACTCGACCTGACGGAAACCAACGGCGCGCACCGTTTCTCGTTCGGGTATCGGTTCTGAGGCCGGCTTGCGGTCTGGGCACACCAGCGTGAGTAAGGAGACGGCGCCATGGTAGTGTGGCTAGGGCTAGTCGCGGTCGGTTTGGGGTTAGGGGCCAGCGTCTTCATGCCAGTCCCGCAGAACCTCATGACCAACTTCGATGCCGGGCAGTCCCTCTACGCCTTGGGCGAGTACGAGGGCGCCATCATCGAATACAACAAAATCGTGAAGTTCAACAGCAAAGCCGTGCGGGTCGACAGTGTGCGCGTCAAATTCGGCGAGCAGTTGGAGCTCCCGGTCATGGCGGCCGCATGGTACCAGCTAGGCAACTCCCGCAAGAAGAGCGGCCAGCACGACGAGGCTGTCGAAGCGTACCGGCACGTGGTAACGGGGCACTCAGTGCCAGAGCAGTTCCGGTCGATGGTGCAGTACGAGATCGCCGAGAGCCGCTTCCTGCAGAAGAAATACGGGGAAGCATCGCAGGAATACATGTCGTACGTGAATCTGTTCCCCAACTCCAAGCTTGCGGGGAAGGCGTACTACTACAGCGGCTGGTCTGAGTTCTTTGCCAAAGAGTACGACAAGAGCATCGTTACGTTGCAGAACATGCTTGCCAAATACCCCGACGACAAGTACGCGCCGGACGCCCAATTCCAGATTGCCAGCGCGCACTTCGAGAAGGGCGACTACCAGACCGCGGTCGATTTCGCCCAGAAGATTCTCGACCAGTACCCCAACAACCCGATCATCGCTCAGGCAGAGTACCTCAAAGCCAGTTCACTTGACAAGCTCGGGCGTTCCGATGAAGCCATCGCCAGCTACCGTAATGTGCGTGGTCTCTACGATCGCATGTTCGAGCTCCTCCGCGGGTCCTTCCGTGAAGGCAAGAACCTCGATTTCGAGAAGTACCGCGAGCTGTTCGAGACCTCGTCTCTGCGTGTCGCCGAGATCTTCCGCAAGGACGGGCGCTTTGAGGAAGCGTACAAAGAGTTGATCGCCGTGCAGGAGATCGCCGAAGAGCGCTTCTACAAGGCGAAGGTGCAGATGCGCATCGGCGACAATTACATGGAATGGAAGAAGTACGACGACGCTTGGAGCGCCTACGACCAGGTCATCAACCTTTACGCAGACACTCCATACCCGCCAAACGCGCAGTACAATAAGGGCGAAGCGCGGTACTACGCGGGGAAGTACTCGGAAGCGCGTGACGACTACCTGGCCGTCATCAAGAACTACCCGGATGTCGATACCGAGTTGCGGGCCCTTGCCCTGTATAACGCCGGCTTCGCTTCCGAGAAGCTGGGTGACTATGCGCAAGTAGAGGCGCTGTTTGGCGAGGTGGTCGAGAAATACCCGCGTTCTGAGTTCGCACCGTCCTGCCTGCTCAGGTTGGGCCAGATCAAATACAAGAATGGCCAGACCGAAGAGGCGTTCAAGATTTACGAGAAGCTGGCAGACGAGTACGGCTCGACCAAGACCGGTGCTGACGCCATGTACGGGTTGGGCGTTCTGTACCGCAGTCAGGGCAAGATCGCCGAGGCACTGGCCGCCTTCTCCAAGGTCCCGCCTGACGCAGGCGACTCCTATGTCGCCGCCTTGACCGGCAAGGCAGGCATCCTGGTCGAGCAGGGCAAGAGCGACGAAGCACGGAAGATGCTCACAGAGTTGCTCCAGACGGTCTCGGGCAAGCCGGACCTGGAATCGAAAGCGCTGTACCACCTGGCGCAGTTGGATCTCAACTCCAAACGGTACCCGGAAGCGCTCGCGGGTTTCACCAAGGTGATCGATCAGTATCCCAGTACAAGCCCTGTGCGGGATTCCCATTACGGCCGCGGGTTGGCCTTCTTCAACGTTGGCAAGTACGACAAGGCTTTGAGCGACTACGAATACCTGCTCAAGTCCGACATGCCGCCCGACATGCTGGTGAAGGTCAAGTATTCGATGGCGCTGGCCTATGCCGCATTGAGCAAGAACCAGGAAGCCACCGGACTGCTCAAGGAAGTCATCACGGCCGGGGACGCGGAACTGCAGCGGTCAGCGCGCCTGAAGCTCGTTACTCTGGCTGAGGATGCTGACCCGAATGAGTCGATCGCTACATACGAGGAGATGTTGCCCCAGCTGACGACCCCGGAGGATCGTGAAAAGATCCTAGTCCGCTTGGCCAACAGCTACTACCGCGTCAACAATTTCCCCAAGAGCATCGAAGTCGCGCAGCAGACGGTAGACATCGCGAAGACGGAAGACATAAAGGCCAACGCCCTGTTCATCCAGGGTTCGGCCTATTTCAAGAACCGCGACGTCAACAAGGCGCTCGAGACCTTCCGCAAGGTAGTTGATCAGTACCCGAACAGCAACTGGGCGAAGGCGTCGCTGTTCCAGATAGGCGTGGCCTACAACGAGGCGTCTACTGCTCAGACCGCGGCTCTGACGCCTATGGCAACCGCGTTTAAGGAGTTCTATACAAAGTACGCGAACGACGAGAAGGCGGTGCACGCCTATTACTACACTGCCTGGGCTCAGTACCGCCTGGGCAACTGGAAGGAGGCGAGCAAGGTCTTCGGGGAAATGGTGGACAGGTTCCCGCAGAGCGAGTACTGCGCCGAGGCCCTCTTCCGCGCCGGTGAAGCGGCCTTTAACCGGCGCGCCATGGTTGACGAAGACAAGGACGCGCACTTCCGCGAGTCGCTAACCTTCTTCGACCGCCTGATCAACGGGTACAGCAACTCCGAGTACACTGACGATGCCCTCTATTCCAAAGCCTGGTGCTTGATCAACCTCAAGCGTGAAGCCGAGGCGATGGGGCTGTTCGAACAGGTGGTGGCGCGGTTCCCGTACGATCGCTACGGGCCGCGCAGCCAGTTCACCGTGGGTGATTACTACTACAGTCTTAAAGAGTATGACAAAGCCAAGGAGAGCTATCAGCACTTCCTGGATCTGTACCCGGAAGACAAGCTGACGTCGTCCCAGGACCTGGCCCTGCGGAAGAAGGCGGCCACATTGCTGGAGCACCTCGGTGAAATCCGCGCGTACAACCTGTACCTGGAGGGAGAGAAGTTCTTTGACGAGAAGGAGTACGACGACGCCGTCAAGGTTTTCCGGGACGTGATCGAGAAGTTCCCCGAGAGCATGCAGGCGGTCAACGCGTGTGTCCAGATCGGTGTGGTCTACCAGAACCAGCAGGATTACAAGAAGGCTGGCGCAGCTTACAAAGAAGTGGTTGAACGTTGGGGTACGGTGACCAAGTACGAGACGCAGGTCGAGTTCGCCAAGCAGCAGATTACCAGCATGGAGAAGGCGCAGGTTCTGTGAGGCCCCCGCGGTTAGGCGCACGGCGCCCGACCGCGAGTCGATCGTAGACCGATCACTAGGTGCGTTGGACACCTACCCAAGGGAGGAGACCGTATATGGATTTTTCATTGGTGAGCATCTGGGGCCACATGGGGATCATCCCCAAGATCCTGGTCGTCCTCATGCTCTTCATGTCGGTGTACACGCTCGCCGTCATGCTCGAACGTTGGTTGGTGCTCAAGCGCGGTAAGGCTGCTTCGGCTGCCTTCGCTAAGTTGGTGGACAACGAGGACCCGAATCTCCGCATGGCGCACGTCATCAAAGTGGCGTCGGATCCCACGCGCGGTAAGTACTGCTTCTTGGGACAGGTCGTGCTGGCGTCCCTGAAGGAGGCCGAGTTACTGACGCGGGAAGGGCAGGGGCCGGCGGTCATCTTCGAAGCCGCTCAGGACACCCTGGGGCGAGCCATCGTGCTGACCGTGACGCAGTTGCGCAAGCGGCTGGTCTCGCTGGCTACTTCCGCGTCAGGCGCGCCGTTCATTGGTTTGTTTGCCACGATCATGGGTCTGATTCGGTCGTTCCAGGAGATTGCCACGACTGAGTCGGGCGGTATCGCGGCGGTATCGGGCGGTATTGGCGAGGCCCTGATCGGCACGCTGGTCGGTCTGTTCGTAGCTATCCCGGCCATGTGGGCGTACAATTTCTTCGCCGATCAGATCGACGCGATGACGGTCGAACTGAACAGCACGGCGGGGCGCGTTGTGGAGCGCTTGCTGCGGCGCGAATTCCCGACCAGCAAGTAGCCGAGAACCGGGCCAACATAGGAGGACGCGACCGTGCAAGTAGGATCGGGCGGTCCCGGCAAGGTGCAATCAGGTATCAATGTGACGCCTCTTGTGGACGTGGCGTTGGTGCTCCTGATCACGTACATGGTTATGACGGCCATGATCCGTCAGGGCGTCAGTGTCGAGGTTCCCATAGCCCAGCATGCGACGAACCGTTCGACTGGCGACCAGGACAAGCTGACGACGGTGGCCATCAACGAGGAGCGGGCGATCTTCCTTAACATGAAGCCCATGTCGGACCTGGCGCAGCTTGAGCGCGAGTTGCTGCTGGCCTACCGCGGCCATGAAGGCCAACCGGTGATCCTCAAGGGCGCCCGCAATCTCGAGTACGGGGACATTTTGTCCTTGATGAACACCTGTCGTCAGGTGGGTGTTGCCGAGGTGGAACTGATGGCCAAGAAGGCGGATCAGGAAGGCTGATCAAGAAGGGTGATGCCGCGCGAGTTGCGTACTGGCGCCAACCTTCCTTAAAGGATTGGAGTTATGTCCAAGCGGGCCAAAGAGCGATTCAGTATTGGACAGCTCTCATCGGAGATCAACGTCACGCCGATGGTGGACATCGTGCTTGTGCTGCTGATCTTCTTTCTGGTGATCACTCCCGTGATCCTGTATTCGTTCGCAGCTAACCTGCCCCAGTCGGGTGGCGCGGCGTCGGCGTGGAAGGAGGAACAGGAGTTCCTCGTCACGGTCACCGACAACAACACGATTCAGGTGAATGGGGTAGAGGTCAACGAGGAAGGCCTGGTGAAGAAGCTGAACGATTTCTTCCCGCCTGATGTGCAGAAGGAGAAGAACGTCATCTTCTCGGGTGGCAAGAAAGCCAGCTACGAGCGCGTAATCGTAGTGATGGACATTCTCAAGCAGCACGGGGTGGAAGCGATCGGCATCCGGTAGACCTGGGGGCAGCGATTTCTCAGGGCCCCTGGCCCTGGAGGTAGGAGATGTCAGATAGGCAGAGCGTTACAGGGGGCCACCAGGTCTTCACCCCTCCTGAGTTCCGCAAGGAGGCTCGGGGGGGAGCGATCCTGTCGCTCCTGGTTCACGCTGTAGCGTTCTTCCTGCTCTTCCGTGCGGGGGGCAAGGAAGAAGACAATTCCGTGCAGAAAGTCGTTTTCGATCCGCCGCGGCCCATCCTGCAGAAGAGTTTCGAGTTGGCCAAAAGGCCGGAAATCTCCGAGGTGCAGATGGAGATGCTGCAGACGGCAGCCATGACACCGGATGTCCAGTTATCTCAAGACATGTTCGCAACCGGGTCTGGTGGCGGCGGGGCGGCGGATGTAATCGGTGCAACGCCAACTAGTCTGGGGAGCATGAACAGGGCGGGCTTGGAGTCCATGGTCGGCAGCAAGGCCATGGCGCCCACGTCTGAGTCTGTGAAGATGGTGGAGCTCTCGGGCGCCGGCGGTGCTACGCAGGAGGCATTGAGCCTGAACCAGGAGTTGCTCAATGTCCAGGATCTTGATATCGGACGCTATCAGGCCGTTATCATCCAAGATCCTGCGAACAAGCGAAAGATCAAGGGCTACTTCAACATGACCGTCATCGATTATGACCTGGCTGACAAGAACATAGACAGGTTCCCGACGGCTGTTGAGGAACTTATGCGGTACATGCGCGATCATACGGACATCAAGGCGCGGATCCAGGGCAACACAGTGGAGTTGAGCGATCCGCAGATCATGGGGGCACCGTTCCTGTACATGACCGGGAACAGCGCCACGCTGCAGATTACGGACACTGAGAAGAAGAATCTCGGTGAGTACCTCAAGGGAGGGGGATTCCTTTTCGCAGAGGACATCCGTCAGAGCGATCCGAACACGGGTCTGGATGGGAAAGATGCGGGCGTGGCCGGGACCCCGTTTGATCGGCAGTTCAAAGATCTGATTAAGGACCCGATGGTTCTCGGCGGCGATGGCGACAAGTGGCAGAAGATCGCTAACAACCACGCCTTGTTCAGCAGCTTCTATGAGTTCCCGGATGGTCCGCCGCGCGGCGGGGCGCCGTCGGGGAATGTTTTCGCTCTGGAACTGCTTGAACTGCGTGGGCGGGTCGCGGTGATCTTCAGTGACCTGAACATCAGTTGGTATTGGGGTGACGAGTTCGCAGATGCGCGCGAGCGCGGCCTGCAGTTCGGGGTGAACCTGATCGTGTTCGCGCTGACGCAGCCCGGTGGTATCGCTAACGTGAGCCAGTTCACGCAGTAAGGGATCTCGGAGCATCTGAACAGAAGCGGAAGCGAGAGGGAACGGGCAATGCCCGTTCCCTTTTGTTTTGCCGGCCCTTTGGCGTTGGGCCTGTGGTGTCTCGACCTCGGTCGGCAACTGGTCGGCTTGGGCGGGGCCCCCGTGGGCAAGCTCTGGTTCTGGAACCAGGCTGCGGTCATAGCCGTCGCGGCGGGTAGCGTCTGCTCGGTGACGAGGCGGGTGGCGGAAGGCGTGGGAGGCGTGACCGTGCCACACGCGCGTGTCTCGTCTGCGCCGCCGCCAGCTGGAACAAGATGAGCCGGGCCGGCCCGCGCGACGTTGCTCTGTGGTGCCGCCGGGTCAAACAAGATAGGCGGACTTAGGCCCGCGACGTTGCTCTGTGGTGCCGCCGGGTCAAGCAACACGGGGTGGCGGCGTCCCGCCTGGCGGCAGCCCTGCGCTCGGGACAGCTCTTCGTGCGGCGCGCGTTGTCAGGGCTGTGGGTACCTGTTGCGATGCTCCGCTGGGCCGCGAGCCCGGAATGCTTCGCCGACCCCGACCGGGTCTCGGGTGCATGCGCTACCGGCACGAGCAGCCATACGCGCCGGGGGGCACGCTGGGGTCGCATGGGCGCTTGTGCGGGTGGGCGCTGCTGGGGGCGACGCGTCCGCAGAAGAGGCGCGCCTACTCGTATTGGCGCGCCAGCACGTGGCTGAGGGCGCGGCTGGCCTGCTTCCGCACCGCTCCATCGCGGTAACCCAGCGCCACCTCCTGCAGTACCGCGACGGCCGAGTGGTGCTTCACCTGGCCCAAAGCCCGCACTGCCGCCAGAGCCAGTTCCGGCTGGGTCTGGGGGTTCCGCAGCAGGCGAGCGAGGTATGTGACTTGGGTCTCCTGTCGGTGCTGCAGGAGTGCCGCATCGGCGATCGGCTGGGTCCCCAAGGCCTCGGCCGCCTTCTGGTTGGCGCGTAGGGTCGCCTCGCCGGCCGGGCCCGGGTCAACTAGCGGCACTGCCCCCAGGGCAGCGATAGCGGCCTTGCGGACGGCATCGGGTTGGCCGCGATCGAGAGCCGCGTTGCCCAGCGGCTGGACAGTAGAGGGGGCGGCATACTTGCGGAGCATGGCCACGGCAGCCAGGCGGAGACGCTCACTGGGATCAGCAAGACCGCGGTTCAGGTAAGGGATCGGTTCCAGAACGTCGCGAGAGGCCGCCTCCCACATGGCCTCCAGCGCCCGCAGGCGAATGAGCTCGTCGCTCTCGAGCGTGGCGTCGCAGGCTTCGCCCAGGGCGGTCACCGCCTGCGGGTAGCCCGGGTACCGCATGAAAACGATGTTGCGCAGCGCACGGACGATCTCAAGGCGGACTGCGGTGTTCGTTTCGGCTGGACGGGCGCGGCGCAGTAACTCGACGCTTTGCACCAGGCTCACTCGACCCAGTGCCACAGCTGCCTGGCGCCTGAGACCAGGATCCGCGCTGCCCAGTTGGGCCCCCAGTCGCGCGATGCGTGCGTCCTGCGCTGTGGCTGTCCACGGGCCCAGAAGGCCCGCGATCAGGAGCACTCGGAAGAGTTTCATCTCGGCGTTGTCGGCTCAAGCCGGGGTGCCGTAGCGCTCCTGGAGAGCGGCCAGCAGCAGGCGTTGGACGCCGCCGAAGCCGCCGTTGCTCATGAACACCACCGTATCGCCCGGCAGAACCTCTTGGACCACGGTGGTCACCATGTCGGCAGCTTCAGGGATGTAGCGGCCATCTCCGCCCAGTCGGCCGATGTGAGCCGCTAATCGCTCGGGCGAGAACGGCGGATCGCGACGCGCCCGTTCGGGCCGTGGTACCCGCCCGATCAGGCAATGGTCCACGGCGCGGAACGCCTCGGCGTATTGGTCTTCGAACAACGCTCTGGCATTGGTCGAACTGGCCGGTTCGAACAGAACCCAGAGCGCGCCGACGGGGCGCGCCAGACGCACGGCCGCTAGGGTTGCCGCCACGGCCGTGGGGTGGTGGGCAAAATCGTCTATCAGTTCGATGCCGGCTACGGTCCCGACGCGCTCCTGACGTCGCCGAACGCCGCCAAACCCCCCCACGGCCGCCAATGCGGCCTCCGCAGTTGCGCCGCCATGGATGGCGATCGCCAGGGCGGCCAGCGCATTGCGCACGTTGTGCAGACCATGGTGGGCAAGGCGGCATGAGCCCAGGCGTGACCCTGCGTGGCGTACGGTGAAGGCCATCCCGTCGGATGCCGTGACCACGTTCTCCGCGCCCCAGTCGGCGTCGTCCTGCAGCCCGAAGGTTTCGACCCGACAGGGGGCTGCTGGCAGCAGGCCGGCAACGGTCGGGTCTTCGGCGTTGGCCAGGAGCAGGCCATTGGCTGGGATGATGTTGACCAATTGCCGGAACGATCGCTCTATCTCGGCCAGGTCGGCGTAGATGTCTGCGTGGTCGAACTCAATGTTGTTGATGACCACCGTGTGTGGCAGGTAATAGAGGAACTTGGGGTGCTTGGCGAAGAACGCCGTGTCGTACTCGTCGCCCTCAATCACGAATGCCTGCCCAGCCCCAAGGTGGTAGGGCTGCGGGAAGTCGACGGGGATACCCGCCACCAAGAAAGAGGGGTCCTGACCGCACTGGCTCAACAGGTAGGCAGCCATGGCAGTGGTGGTGGTCTTGCCGTGGGTTCCGGTGATTACCGCTGGCAGCCGATGGCGCAGGAAATGCTCGCGAAGCACCTCGGGCAGGGAGGCGTAGGGTAGCCGCCGGGCTAGCGTGGCCTCGACCTCCGGGTTCCCCCGCGAGACTGCATTGCCGACGACCACCAGGTCGGGTGGGGGCTCCAGCCGGTCCGCGTCGAAACCTTCCTGCACGCAGACGCCGATCTGGCTCAAGAAGGTGCTCATGGGCGGGTATACATGGGTATCCGAACCGGTGACGCGGTACCCACGCTCGCGCAGCATGCCGGCCAGTGCCCCCATGGCGGTGCCGCACGCGGCGATCAGATGAATCCGAGCACCCGGGGCCAGTTCCATACGTTTTCGGTCCTTCATTCTTGGGGCCTGCCTCGGGACGGGCGCCGGGCCCTTGCGCCGCCCGTGTCGATCGCGAACCGCTGCGCGCCTGGGCCGCGAGTTGGGGCCTGGCAGTCAACGCACGGCAACCCCGTCCGAGGCCACCCCGGCACCAGGCGGGCCTGCCTCGGAGCGGGCGCCGGGCCCGTGCGCCGCCCGTGTCGACCGCCAACCGCCGCGCGCCTGAGCCGCGAGTGGGGGCTTGGCAGTCAACGCACGGCAACCCCGCCCGAGGCCACCCCGGCCCCTGGCGGGTCTGCCGCGCGACGGCACCGCGCTTGAGGCCTGGCAGTCAACGCACGACCACCCCACCGACGGCGGCTCTGGCGCCACGCGGCCTCGTCGCGCGATGGCGCTGCGTGTTGAGGCCCACATCGGGCCCGACTGCTAGGCCGTGTTCCTGGGTCGACGATGGTTGAGGGCGGCCCCGGGCGACGTCCGGGACAGCCGCGCGCCGACGCTGCGTCCGGCCCTCAGGCGGCAGAATCTGTCACCCCACCGGCCCGTGGGCTGTGCCTCGGTGTACGTACCCGAATGTCCCCATTCCGTCGGCAAAGTGTCAAGTGATTGGCCCGTTGTCCGATAGCCTGAATGAGGCGGCGGTCGGTGATCGCGTGGCGGGCGCTGCAACGGGCGCACAGTCCCGGGCGTTGGGCCGGGCGCGGGGGTGTTTGCTGGCCTCCCTACCGGCCGGTACATTAGGTATTCCAGGGCCCACCGCGGTGCACGCGAGGGCCGGCCCTGTGTGAGGTGAGGATGATGAAGTTCCCTGGCTCAGGCTCCCCGATCTTTCTGTGGTTGGGGACGCTGTGCACGCTGGTGGCTGTGGCCATGGGAGGGCGTCTGTGGTACCAGCAGCACCACGCCGCTGCCCCTGTCGTCGAGGTGGAGCAACCGCGGAACCCACTGGCCCCGGCCAAGCCGACGATCCGAAAGCCCACGGCGGTTCAGGACGCGGCCCCCGTTTCTGCCGGCGTGGTCGCCGACACCAGCGCTCCGACCCCCGTTCGGGTCACCTCAGCCGCCGCCGAGGCGCCGCGCGAAGTGCAGATGACCCGGCTGGAAGCCCGGCGGCAACTGAAGGAGCGAGTGGCAGCAGCCATCGCGCAGATGCCGGCGGACCTCAATGACAACTGGTTCGCCGCCAACTTCGCCTACGTCCCGGACGGCGTTGCCCTCCAGTCCTTCTACGACTCTCTGCTCGTCTTGGGCGAGCAGTTGACTGCGGCCCGCGAGCGCCAGATGAAGCTGGACCACCAGCGGATCTCCCGTGACCCGGGCCTGTTCCTGGGGCGGGCACGGGAGGCCATGTATGCCACGCCACTGGACTCCGCGCGCCTTGTCGACGAAGTCAAAGGCAACCTGGCCGTGGCGTTGTTCCTCGAGCTCAAGCTCAGCGACGGCCTGGCGGATGCCCAGGAACCCGTGCTCAACGCGCTTTTCAAGGGCCTTGAGCAGACATACCTGGGCCTGGCTCGATTGGCCGTGGCCCAGGACCGTGAACCGACCGAGTGGGTCGCCCAGCGGCTGCGGGTCCTGGAGGCCGGTGCCCTCGATCGCTACCAACGCCTCGACCGCCTTCGCCGTCAGGCCGAAGCCGCCGCTGCGGTTCCCGCCGGCCGGGGCCGCCGGCGCGAGGAGGTCCCGGCGCGCGCGCTGCCGCTAGACCCGCAACAGGTCAGCCTGAACCGCTCGCTCGACCGCTTCCTGACCCAACTGGGCAAGCTGTACACCGATCTGGCCAGCACTGAGGTCGACGAGGACGACCGTGCGGCCAACACCACCCGGGCGTTCGCGATTCTGGCCATGGCGCAACGCCGGACCGGATCCGAGTCCGTACTATCGGCCCTGGTCCGGGTCACCGACCTACAGCGGGCCTGGTGGTTCAGGCAAGCCCGCATCAACTGGCGCCAGGCCCAGCTGGCCGTGGCCCGCGGCGATGGCGCCGCGGCCTCCCAGGCCTATGCCCTGGCCATACGGTATTATGAGAGTTACCTTGCCACGGCCGTGGGGCCGGACCGCGATCGCATTCTGGCTGAGCAACAGGTGTTGATGCAGGAGATCGCGGGCTTACGTGCCGCGGACGCGGACGCCACGCCGCGCAGTGGAGCAACGGCCCAGAGAACGCGCACGTGACCGACGCCGGTCTCGGCCCGGTCGATGTTTCCCTGGCGAATTGGAACGGCGCTCATTATCTGGTTCGTTGCCTCGACTCGGTGCTGGCCCAGACGGCGCCGCTGGCCAGCATCACCGTCGTCGACAACGGATCGACCGACGGTTCGTGCGATCTCCTGCGGCGCCGTTATCCGGGCGTCCTGCTGCTGGAGAACCCGACCAATCTGGGGTTCGCCGCTGGCTACAACCGAGCCATTGCTGCCGGGCGCGCCGCGGTCGTCCTGGTGATCAACACCGATGTCTTCCTGGCGCCCGACTTCATCGCCCGGGCGCTCGCCGGCTTTGCCGACGGCGCTTCTGTCGGTACCGTGACAGGCCAGGTGTACCAGGAAGGCACCCGCGAATGGCTCAATGGCGGTTTCTTCCTGCGTCCCCAGATGCGGCTGCGGCACAGCCCGCACCGCGACGCGCCCGAGGAAGTATTCGGATGTACCGGCGCGGTCATGCTCTGTCGACGCGCGATGCTCGAGCAAGTGCGGCTTGACACTGGCTACTTCGACGAGACGTACTTTGCTTATGGGGAGGACATTGACCTGGCATGGCGCGCGCAGCTGGCGGGTTGGCGCGCCCGGTACCGACCCGAAGCCAGGGCCTGGCATGTCGGTTCGGGGTCACTGGCCGGGCACTTGCGGTTCTTGGACAAGCCACCCCTGTTCCAGCGCCATGTGCTCAAGAACCGTTACCTGACACTGGTCAAGAACCTCTCGCCTGGCCTGATGCTGCGCATCCTGCCTGCTTTCCTGTTGGCCGAACCACTCGTTTGGGGGCTTCTACTCATGCACCGTCCCCGGAGCGTCCCTTATCTCCTTCTGGCTCTGCGGGACGTGCTGCGACTGCTGCCCGGGACCTGGCGCCGACGTCGGCTGATTCAGGCGCGCCGGGCGGTGCGCTCCTCGGGGCTCGCGCCACTGGTCTGCCGTTGGTGACGCGACCCTACCGCATTCTGCAGGTATGCACGCGCCTGGCCGTGCGCGGCGTGCCCCGACACGTCCTGTCCCTGGCTGCGGGGCTCGACCGCGAAGAGTTCACCGTGGACGTCCTGGCCGGCCGCAGCGAGCCGGGCGAGGGCGATCTGTGGGACGAAGCGCGTGACCTGGGGATCACCACGTGGCAGGTGCCCGCCCTGCAGCGTCAGGTTGACCCCCGGCGTGATTGGGTGGCGTACCGGGGCCTTTGCCGGCGCCTGGCCCTGGGGCAGTACGACCTGGTGCATACGCATATCTCCAAGGCCGGCATCCTGGGGCGCGTGGCTGCCGCCCGGATGGGCATTACTGCCACGGTCCACACCTACCACGGTCAGGTAGCCGAGGTTCAGCGCCCAACTCTGGTGGGGTTGGTGTTCCGCTGGTGCGAACGGGCCGTGGCTCGACGCACCCAGTGCATCCTCGCGGTCAGCCAGGACACGGCCCGCGCCTGCCTGGCCATGGGGATCGGTCGCCCGGACCAGTACCGCGTAGTCTACAACGGCGTCGACCTGGCGCGTTTCGTGGGCTATGCTCCGTCAGGGGGTGGACCTGCCGACGGCGCCCGCACGCCCTGCCTGGGCGCCATCGGCAGCCTCACCGAGGAGAAGGGCTTCGACCTTCTGTTGGCGGCGATGCCGGCCATCTGTCGCGAGCACCCCGGGGCCCGGCTGTGGATCGTCGGTGGGGGGCCGCAGCAACCGCACCTGGCGCAGCAGGTCCATCACCTGGGGTTGGCGCGGTCCGTGGGCTTCGCCGGCATCGTGGCCGACGTGCGACCCTGGCTGGCGGGACTGTCGGTGCTGCTGGTCCCATCGCGGCGCGAGGGGCTGCCGACGGTGATCATCGAGGCCATGGCCATGGGCGTGCCCATCGTGGCCAGCCGTGTCGGCGGCATCCCCGAGGCGGTGGTCGATGGCGTTACGGGCGTGCTCGTGGATCCAGAAGACCCGGCTGCCCTGGCGCGCGCCGCGACCGCCGTCCTGGCCGACCGCGAATGGGGCCGCCGTCTGGGCCGGGCCGGTCAGGATCGCGCCGTCCGGCACTTTGGCCGCGACGCCATGCTCGGCCAGGTGGGCGAATGCTACCGCCAGCTGCTCGCCGCCCCTGGCGTCCGCCCATGATCTTGGTCACGGGCGCCACCGGCTACGTAGGGCGTCGCCTGGTGCCCCACCTGATGGCGGGCGGGTGGTCGGTACGCTGCCTGGTGCGCCCAGGCAGATCAACCGCCTTCGCCCCCCATCCGCGCCTGGTCCTGCACCGCGGCGACCTGGAGCAGCCAGCCACCCTCGCGGGCGTGGACGACGGCATCTGCGCCGCCCTGCACCTGGCCCATGTCCGCTACACCGGAGCGCTGCTGGCGGCCCTGGGGCCCCACGTGACACGGGTGGTGGTGGTGAGTTCACAACGGGGCAACTCCCGTGTCCCGTCGCCGTCCGTGGGCCAGGTGCGCGAAGGGGAACGACAGGCCCGGGCGGCGGGCGAACGCGTGGTGCTCCTGCGGTCGTCGATGATCTACGGCCCTGACGACGACCGCAACCTGACACGTCTGGCGGCCTTTCTCCGTCGATGCCGTTGGCTGCCGGTCTACGGCGACGGCCAGGCCCTGCAGCAGCCGGTGCACGTGGACGATGTCATTGCGGCGCTGCTGGCGGCCCTGACCCGGCCCGCGGTGGCCGGGCGCCAGTATGACCTGGCGGGGCCGCAACCCATGGCCTACAGTGAGTTGGTCGAGGCCGTGGGCCGCGCCGTGGGTGTTCGACCGCGTCTCTGCCACATCCCGGTCAACGTGGCCCTGGCGGCAGCGCGTTGGGTGCCGGCTGCCTGGGGCAGGAGGGTGGGCTTGGTGGCCGAACAGATACTCCGCCTCCAGGAAGACAAGACGGCGTCAATAACCGCCGCCACCGCGGACTTGGACTTCGTCCCCATGGGCCTGGTCGAAGGCCTGACCCAGGTGCATGGCTCGGGATCAGCCCTCCCAGCCCGACCCCGGGCCGTTGGCGGGCCGGTTGACCGCGCTGGGCGGGGGGCACGTGACTGAGTTGCCGGCCGTGTGGGGGGCAGCCGTGCTGGTGCTGCTGGTTACCGTCGCCGGTACGGCTGGCTATGTGCGTCTGGCTCGCGCCTGGCAGCTGGTGGATCGCCCCAACTCCCGCAGTTCGCACCAACTGCCCACCCCCACCGGGGGCGGGGTGGCCATCGTGGCCGGTGTGGCGGTTGGGGCGTGGGTACTGGCCGGCCACGACCAGGCCTCGGGGCTGCTCCTGGGTTCGGGGCTGCGGGCCTGGGCCGCTGCGGCCGTGGTCCTGCTCCTGCTGTGGATCGACGACGTGGTTCGTCCCCTCGGCGTTGCCGAGAAGTCTCTGCTGTTACTGACCGCCACCGGGCTGTGGCTGGGCTTGGGACCGCACCTGGAGCAGCTCGATGTTCCGGGCTTGGGCCGGGTCGAACTGGGCGCCTGGGGCGGGCCCCTGACCGCCTTCTGGCTGCTGGCCGTCAGCAATGCCTTCAACTTCATCGACGGCATCGACGGTATCACCTGCACCGGGACGCTTTCCGCTGCCGCCCTGATCGCCCTCTCGCTGGCCCATCTGGGCCTGCCCTGGCACGAGGTGGTGCTGGTGGGCGCGGCCGCAGCCGGGTTCCTGGTGTACAACCGGCCGCCGGCCCGGATCTTCATGGGTGACGTGGGCTCCACCTTCCTGGGCTTCACCCTTGCCGGCGTTGGCGTCCTGGCGGCACGCCAGGGACTGCCCATCGCGCTGGTGGCCCTGTATCTGGGCTACCACGCCTTCGATACCAGCTACACCCTGGCGCGGCGTGCCGTACGGGGCGAGAACGTCACCCTGGCGCACCGCAAGCACTTGTATCAGCGCCTCTGCCGGCTGGGGTGGCCTCCTGGATGCGTCGACCTGTTGGTGCTCGCCGTCAACCTCCTGCTGGGCGCCGGGGGGTACCTGGTCGCGATCGTCGGCACCCCATGGGGCTGGCCACTGGTCGCGGTTGGCCTGCTTGTGCTGGCAGCCGAGGTGATCTGGGTCGAACAGCGCGATCCGGATTTTGTCTAACCGCCGGTCTGGCCGCAGCGCCGCCGGCGGCCCCAACTGGCTGGACCCGGGTAGCGCGCGGGCGTATTTTGCCATTCCTGTGGCCTTGCGCGCCACGGCTGGCCCAGCCCGGACGAGGGCAGCCCCGGCAGAGGTGGCGTGCGTTGAGAGGGAACCGATGACTGCAGCAGGTAGCCCGGCGGTCGGGCCGCGAACGGCGGCTCGGCTCTGGACAGGGGCATTACCCGGTGGTCTGGCCTTGTTGGCAGCGGCCGTTACCGTGCTGTACTTCCCGTTCTTCACCGAGTACATGGTGCCCAAGTTCGCGGCCGTTTCCGTCTTGGCTGGCCTGGGGCTGGCCGCGTGGCTGGTTGCCGCCGTGCGCAGCGGCCGGCTGGCGTGGACGCCCACGCCCGCACTGCTGCCGATGGGCGTTTTCCTTGGCGTATCCCTGCTCTCTGTGGCCACGGCCGGCAACCGGCCTGCGGGGATCGAAGCCGTGTTGGGCCAGGTGGGGTGGTTCGTCGTCTACTTCCTCGCCGCCAACTGCCCGTCGCCGACGGGGCAGGCCCGTTGGCCCATGTGGACGGTCGCGGCCGTGGCCGGCGCCGTCGCCGCCCTGGGGCTGCTGCAGTACCTCGGCGTGCACCTGATTCCATTGCCCCGCGACTACGGCGACCTGCCGGTCTCCACCTTGGGCAACACGAACTACGTGGCCCACTATTATGATGTGGCCGTGCCGCTGCTTGTCGGGCTGCTGCTGGTGGTTTCCCGGCTGCGCACCCGCGTCCTGCTCGGGCTGGCCCTGGCGGCCGTGCTGGGGCATCTGGTCGTCATCCAGAACCGCGGCGGTTGGCTGGCGCTGATGGCGGCGGCTGCCTTTGGCGTCCTTCGCTGGCGTCGGCGCGTGCCGTGGCGCCGGTTGGCCCCCGTGGGCGCGGTGGCCGGTGGGGTGCTGGCCGTGCTGCTGTTGGTTGCCGTGACCACCTCACCCGCCGTCGATCCGGGTAGTCTGCGGGCGCGTGCCAGTGTCCTGGTCTGGCGCAGCTGGACGCGGTTCCTCAGCAGCTTCGATGCGCACGAATTCAGCGTCGCCCAACGCCGCCTGATCTGGGCCGACACCATCGACTTGATCCATGACCACCCGCTGCTGGGCGTGGGACCGGGCAACTTCCGCTTCCAGCTGCCGGCCTATCGCACGCTGGACCGGCATCGCGAGTGGCGCCAGGTCATGGACGACCGCATTGAGCTGGCCTATCAGGCCCACAACGAGTACCTCGAGACCATGGCCCAGACCGGCGTGGTCGGGGCGGCGGCGTTTGTCTGGTTGCTCGCCGCCGTGCTGTGGCATACCCATCGCCTGGCCCGCGAGCGGCTCGTCGCCGGCAGCGGTGACGGCATCTTGACCGAAGCCGTGTTGGTGGGCCAGGTCGCCGTGGTGGTGCACGCGCTCTTCAGCTTCAACCTGCAGGACCCCACCTCGGCGACCCATTTCTGGCTCCTGGCCGGCTTGGCCGTGTCGTTGCCGCGGCCGTCTGCTGGCCCGCCCCAGGTCGGCGTGCTCCTGGGCCGCGGCAAGCGGGTGGGGGTGCTGGCCCTGGCCTGTCTGGTGGCCGCGGTGGGCGTGGCGCAGAGCGTGCGCCTCCTGGCCGCCGACTACCACTACTTCCGGGGATTGTGGAACAACCAGCTGGGCTACAACAACAGGGCGGCGCTGGCCTTTGCCCAGGCGGCCCGCTGGCGCGGCAGTGACTACTCGTATTACCACATGCTCGGTTTGGCCCACCTGCGCGAGGAGCGGTATCCAGAAGCCGAGGCTGCGTTGCGGCAGAGCCTGGCGCTCCACCCCAACAATGCTCGTGCCCTGCGCCTGCTGGGCCGTGCCATCCTTGAGCAGGGCGGCCGCAATCCCGAAGCCGAGCAGCTTTTCCGCCGCAGCATTGCGCTGACGCCCCTGGACCCCGATGGCTACACCTGGCTGGCGGTCCTGGCCATTCGCGACGGCCGTCACGACGTGGCGGCGGCCACATTCGAGCAGGCGCGGGTCTTCTGGCCCGATGCACCGGATCTGCTGATCAACCTGGGCATCGAATACGACGCCCTGGGACGCCGCGAGGAGGGCCTGGCACTGCTGGAGCGAGCCGTCGCCCTGCGGCCGCAGGACGACCGCGGGCAGGGGCATCTGGGCACGCTGTATCTGCGCAACGGGCGTCTGGCCGACGCCGAGAAAGCCCTAATGCTGGCGTGTTTCCGCGCCGCGGATCCCACCCCCTGGCGCCTGGCCCTGGCCCAGGTTTTCGAACGGCAGGGCCGCCCGGACCAGGCCCTGGCGCAGGCGCGGCTGGTGTTGACGCGTTATCCCGGCCACCAGGAGGCGCTGGCACTGGCCAAGCGGCTGGAGGCGACCGGCCAGAACCAGGAGGGCAGGTGATGGTACCCGAGCAGGCAGCCCCGACCGACGTCGGGCTTTCCGTGGTCATACCTGTGTACAACGAAGTTGAGAGCCTGCGCCCGCTCTATGACCAACTCGCCCCGGTCCTGGCCACGTTGCCCTTCGCCAGTGAGGTGGTCTTCGTTGACGACGGCAGCACAGACGGGTCCTTTGCCGTCGTCGAGGCCCTGCACCAGGCCGATCCGCGCATCCGCGGGGTGCGTTTCCGCCGCAACTACCGCAAGGCGGCCGCCCTGTCGGCCGGCTTCCGCGAGGCTCGGGGCCGGATCGTCATCACCATGGACGCCGACCTCCAAGACGACCCGCAGGAGATCCCGCACCTGCTTGCGGCCCTCGAACCCGACCACGATCTGATCTCGGGCTGGAAGCGCCGGCGCCATGACCCGCTGAGCAAGACGCTGCCCTCCAAGGTGTGGAACCGGGTCACCTCGGCCGTGGCCGGCATCCGCCTGCACGACTTCAACTGCGGCCTCAAGGCCTATCGCCGCGAAGTCACCCAAGACGTGCTGCCCTATCTGTACGGCGAGCTGTACCGCTATCTGCCGGCGATGGCGCACTGGCTCGGTTACCGCGTGGGCGAGGTCGTGGTCCTGCACCATCCGCGCCGGTACGGTTACTCCAAGTTCGGGGCGCGACGTCTGCTGAGCGGCTTCCTGGACTTGCTGAGCATCACCTTCGTGATGCGCTTCATGACCCGGCCCATGCACGTCTTCGGCGCCCTCGGTGTGGTGGCGGCCGGCATCGGCAGTGTGATCGCCCTGTACATCGCCTCCCTGCGCCTGCGCTTCGGCGACATCCAGAACCGCCACCCGCTGCTCATGCTGGCGGTGCTGCTCCTGGTCGTCGGCGTGCAGTTCATCTCCACCGGCCTGATCGGCGACATGCTGGCCAGCGCCAACCAGCAGGGCGGGCACGTGCCGCCCGTGGAACGCCGCGTCGGCGCGCCCCGCGACTGAGGCACCCCGTGCGTCCACCGCCTGGCCGTCGGCGACCCTGACCCCTCGGGTGGCCACGCCCGCCGCCGAGGGCAGGATTTTCCCGCCATCGTGCCGCTGGGCTCCCATCCTTCCCTCTGCCGGGCTCGGCCCGGCCCGGCCGCGGTTGCCGCAACCACAACCGCGCCAAGGCCCTACCGCACTCTCTGGGTGGTCATGGCATAGGCTTTGCTCCCGCCCCTGCCGATGCGGGTTCGCGCGGTCCACGCGGAGGGTGAAGCATGTTCCTCGACAAGGTGCTGTTCAACAAGACCAAGGTCCCGGTGCTCACCGGCGTGCTGGACGTTACCCAGCTCCGGCAGCGCGTGCTGGCTAACAACGTCGCCAACGTCAGCACCCCGGGGTACCGGCGCCAGGACGTGCGCTTCCAGGACTATCTGGAGTCCATTGTCGGCAACACCGCGATCGAGGGACGCCGTAGCGACCCGCGGCACCTGGCGATCCCTAGCCCCACGGCCAACCCGGAAGTCTTCGAGCCCGAATCCAGTGTCAACGACTCAGGACTGAACAATGTCGACATCGACCAGGAGATGGCCACCCTGGCCGAGAACCACCTGTTCTTCAACGCCGGCCAGAAGCTGATGGCGCGGCAGTTCGACGGACTGCGCAAAGCCATCACCGGACGCTCGCGCTGAGCTCCGCCGCCCGCCACCGGCGCTGACCCTCCAGGGTCGCGCGGCAACCGCGAGTGAACCCGCATGCGCATCTTCGATACCATCGACATCAGCGGCACGGGTCTGAGCGCGCAGCGGCGTCGCCTGACCGCTATCGCCAGCAACCTGGCCAACGTTGACACCACGCGCACCGACGAGGGCGGCCCGTACAAGCGCAAGCGTGTGATCATGATGGAGGCGCCCAAGGCCAGCACCTTCAACACCGTCCTCGATCGCGAACAGAACCGCCTGCGGCGGACGCAGGCGGCGCACATGGAGGAGGGGGCGCCGCAGCCGGGGGAGTTCATCGTCGGCTCCGGCGTGCGCACCGCCGAGGTGCGCGAGGAGCCGGTCAAACCGCGCATGGTGTACGACCCGAACCATCCGGATGCCCGCGAAGACGGCATGGTGCTGCTTCCGGACATCAATCCGATCACCGAGATGGTGGACATGATCGCCACGTCGCGCGCCTACGAGGCTAACGTCACGGTGCTGGGCGCGGCCAAGGACATGATCAACCGGTCGCTGGAGATCTAGCCCGGCGGCGCCCGCCGGGCGCCGTGATCTGCCACGGGGAGGGAACCCATGAACATCAACCGCACAGCCTCGGGCGGGGCGCTGCCTCGCGCCCTGGCGCCAAGGGCCCAGGCTGACCTGACCATCGACGGCCGCCGCGGCGTCTCCACCCCCAGGGTCGACCGCCCCTCGGCCCCGGCACCCCCGGTTTCGCCGGCCGCGACCCAGGTCACCTCGAGCCCCAGACTGCAGGCCGTGCTCAGTGCCGCTGAAACGCAGGCCCTGCGCGACGCCTTCGCGGCCCCGGCTGCAGCCACCGCCCCCTCCCCTTCGGTATACGGTCTGCGCGGTGTCCGCGCGGCCAGCACCGGGGTGAGCCTGGGCGGGCTGATGGACCTGACCGCGTGACCGCCCGCTGCCGCCGCGCGCCGCGTGCCGCCGTCGCTGCCTGGGTCACGACCCTGGGCACCGCGTCGGCGCTGATGGCCGGGTCACCCCCCGCCGACCCGCTGGCGGCGATCATCGCCAACAGCTTCGCCAACCATACGGTGGCCGGTATCGTCGGCCGCAGCAGCCGTCCCGTCCACGGCCAACCGCGGCCGTTCCTGGGGCGGATCGGCGAACCCGATCGCGACCGCCGGGACACCGGACCGCGGGGGGCACACTACGATGAACTGGTCGACCGCTACAGCGCCGAGAACCGCCTGGACGCCAACCTGGTGCGCGCGGTGATCCAGGCCGAGTCCGGGGGCGACCCCCGCGCCGTGTCGCGCAAAGGGGCCCGGGGACTGATGCAACTCATGCCGGCCACGGGCAAGTCCCTGGGCGCCGGCGATCTGTTTGACCCGGAGCACAACATTGCCTCGGGCACGCGGTATCTGCGTTCGCTGCTCGACCGGTATCGCACTGTTGAGGTGGCGCTGTGGGCCTACAACGCCGGGCCACAGGCCGTCGAGCAGGGGCGGATGCCCCTGGAGACACGGGAGTACGTACCTCGGGTCATGCGCCTGCGCCGGCAACTCGGCCAAGTCGAGGTGCGCTGAGATGGCTATTCAGGCGATCCGCGACTTCACCGGCCGCAGCGAGGGGGCTTTCCGCCTCCAGTTGCCGTCGCGCGACGCGGTGCCAACCGGCACGGCCGTGGCTACGCCACAGGAGGCCGGGACGCAACGCACGTTCGGCGATCTGGTGAAGGACTTTGCCAGTGACGTCAATGACCTTCAGTTCTCCGCCGGCGACGCCATCAACGGCCTGGCCACGGGCAAGTCGACCGATGTGCACCAGGTGATGATTGCGGTGGAGGAGGCTTCGGTGGCCATGGACCTGATGCTGGAAATCCGCAACCGCGTCCTGGAAGGGTACCAGGAACTGATCCGCATGCAGGTGTAGCGCCCGTCTGCCGGCCCGCCTGCGCCGGCAGCGTCGGGGCCGCCCGGGTAGGGGCTGGCGGCCGCCGGCTTGGGGTCCGTACGGTCTGCCCCTGTTACCGGTTATCCACCCATCGAGGACCGCACCGATGAACCTGCCGACTCCAATCAACGACATCGCCGATCGCTCCCGAGCCTGGTGGGGTGGCGCCAACCAGATGCAGCGCGGTTTGGTCGTGGGCGTGGCGGCTGCCGTGGTCCTCGCCATCGCCATTGCCATCTTCGCCTCGACCGGCAAAGACGACAAAAACTGGGACGGCGCGATTCTGTATGCCGACCTGGACTACCAGGAAGCGGCCGACGTCAGCCGGCGACTCACGGACATGCAGGTGCGGCATCGGCTGACCAACGATGCCAGCGCCATTCTCGTGCCCGCCGACGAGGTCCGCGACCTGCGCTTGCGTCTGGCTGGCGAAGGGTACCCCAAGACCGGACGCATGGGCTACGACATCTTCAAAGACGCGCAGCTCACCATGACCGACTTCCTGCAGAAAGTCAATTTCCAGCGGGCCCTGCAGGAGGAATTGGAGAAGACCCTCGAGCGCATTGACGGGGTTCGCTCCGCGCGCGTGCACCTGGTGATCCCGGCCCCCAGCCTGTTCAGCGAAACGCAGAACCCCACGACTGCCTCGGTGTCCCTGACGCTGGCCAAGAATGCGCGCCTGAAGCGCGAGCGCGTGGACGCCATCGTCAACCTCGTCAGTGCTAGCGTCGAAGGCCTGGAACCGGCCAACGTGGTGGTCCTCGATCAGTCGGGCAACATGCTCTCCGAGGAGAAAGACCCGCTGGTCAAGGTGGCCAACAAGCAGTTCGAGATGCAGCAGCAGGTTGAGCGGGCCCTGGAGCAGAAAGTCCAGAGCCTGATGGACCAGGTCATTGCCAAGGACCGCTCGCGGGTCCGGATCAACTGCACGCTGGATTTCAGTCAGCGCCAGACGCAGAGTAACACGGTGGATCCCGGCGAAACGCAGGTGGTGGTCAGCGAGGAGACCAACGAGAAGAGCTCGGCCGAGCAGGGGACCGACGAGCAGACGATACGCAACTACGAGGTCAACCGTACGGTGCAGAACATCGTCGGTGCGGTCGGGCGAATCGAGCGCATGTCCATGGCCCTGACCATCGACGAGACCAAGGTTGTCGTCGACCCCAATAACCCCAACGAGTACATCGAAGAGAAGCGCACCGACCAGGAGATCGAGCACCTCAGGCAACTGGCGATCAACGCGGTCGGTCTCGACGAGAAGCGCGGCGATCAGATCACCATCTTCGCCATGCCGTTCGAGAAAACCGAGGAACTGCAGGCCAAGAAGGCAGCCGAAGCCGAGCAGCGCAAGGAGTTCTGGACCGGTATCGCCGTCACCGTGGCCAAGATCCTCGGCATTGTCGCGGCGCTGGTAACCCTGCGCTTCATCATCCAGGCCATCGGGCGCGGGGTCGGCGTGGAAGAAGAGCTCGAAGTGCTCGGCGAAGTGCAGCCCGACGTTGCCGAGGAATCGTTCGAGCGCCCGGAGACGCCCCATGACATCATCTTGGCCCGGGTGCAGCAGATGGTCCGGGACCGGCCCGAAGACGCGGCCAAGCTGATCAAGACGATGTTACTGGAAGAGAAAGTGTGATGCCCCCGAATCCGGCCTCTGGGGTCTGACCCCGCTGCCGGCGGAGCCCACGATCGTGTCGAAGATCATCCGCACGGTACGGGTAACCGGACCCGTAGTCACCCTGGGCCAGGCGGAGCGTGAGCTGTACCTGAGCACCGAACCCAGCGGACCGTCCGCAATTGATCTGCCGGGTTTGGTACAGGCCCGGGTGCAAGCCCTGCGGCAGCAACTGGAGACCGAGTCCGCGGCCCGTTTGGCGCAGGAGCGCGCTCAGCTTCAGGCCGACGCCGAGCAGCGGCTGCGCCAGGCTGCAGCGCGTGCCGAAGCTGACCGCCAGCAGGTGCACCAGCAGCGCTACGAGGAGGGGTACCAGGCGGGCATCGAGGCCAAAGAGGCCGAGGCCCGCGAGGCCGTCGAGCGCTTTGCAGCGCTGCACCGTTCCCTGGAAGAAGACCGGGCGCAGGTGCTGCGAGGCGCCGAGACCCTCGTCGTCGACCTGGCAGTGGCCACGGCCCGACGCATCACCGGCGTGCAGGTCGAAGCCGAGTCGCGCGTCCTGGTGCGAGGTATCCGTGCGGCTCTGGAGGCCTTGGCGCAGGAAAGCCGGCTGGAAATCAAAGTGCATCCCGAGGACGTGCAACTGGCGCGCCGATTCGCGGCCCGGTGGGTTGACAAGGTGGCTCAGGCCACCGCTCTCCGCGTCGTTGCCAGTGACGCGGTCGGTCGTGGGGGGTGCATGGTCGAGGGCGATGAGGGCAATGTGGACGCCCGTCTGGAGACCCAACTGGAGGCCCTGCACCAGGCCCTCCGTGCTGCCTTGGCGCCGCCGGCGACCGGCCCCGAAGGAGACTAGCTGTGGAAGCAGAGGCTCTTCTCCGTGCCGTCGATCAGGCCCGGCCGCTGCAGCCCTATGGCCGCGTTGCCAAGGTCGTGGGCCTTATCGTGGAAGCCCTGGGCCCAGAAGGGGTGGCTCTGGGCGAGTTGTGCTACATCGGCGACAGCCGGGCTCGCGGGGTGCGCGCCGAGGTGGTCGGGTACCGCGGCAAGCAGGTACTGCTGACGCCGCTGGGCCCGATCGAGGGTATCCGCCCGGGCACCGCGGTGTTTGCCACCGGCGCGCCGCTGCGCATCGCCGTCGGGCGGGGACTGCAGGGCCGTATCCTCAATGGTCTGGGCGAACCGCTGGACGGCAAAGGCCCGGTCTACGCCGAGGCTTCGGTGTCGGTGCACGGCGCTGCTCCGGACCCGCTCAGCCGGGCGCGCGTCCGGGAACCCCTGGGCACAGGTGTACGGGCTCTGGACGGCATGGTCACCGTGGGCAAAGGGCAGCGCCTGGGGATATTCGCCGGGTCTGGCGTGGGGAAGAGCACGCTCCTGGGGATGATCTCGCGCCATTCCGAGGCTGATGTCAATGTCATCGGCCTGGTCGGCGAGCGCGGCAAGGAGGTGCTGGACTTCCTCGAAGACAATCTGGGTCACGAAGGACTACGTCGATCGGTCGTGGTCGTCGCCACGTCGGACCAACCGGCGCTTATCCGGCTCAAGGCGGCCTTGGTGGCCACCACGGTGGCGGAGTATTTCCGCGACCGAGGGCTCGACGTGATGCTGATGATGGATTCGATCACCCGCGTCGCCATGGCCCAGCGCGAGATCGGCCTGGCAGCCGGCGAGCCGCCGACCACGCGGGGGTACACGCCCTCGGTCTTCGCCCTGTTGCCGCGACTGCTGGAACGGGCCGGGGGGACGCGCCACGGCAGCATCACCGGGCTTTACACCGTGCTTGTCGAGGGCGACGACATGGACGAACCCATCGCCGATGCGGCCCGCGCGATCTTGGACGGTCACGTGGTGCTGTCCCGCCGCCTGACTTCACGCGGGCACTACCCGCCGATCGATGTCATGGAGAGCATCAGCCGGGCGATGAAAGATGTGGTGACGCCGGCGCACTGGGAACGCAGCGTCGAGATCAAGTCGTTGCTGGCCGCTCATGCCGAGGCCGAGGACCTGATCAATATCGGCGCCTATGCCCGCGGCAGTAACCCGCGGATCGACCGCGCCCTGAAGTTCATCGAGCCGATCAACGCCTATCTGCGCCAAGACAGCGTTTCGCCGGGGCGCCTCGATCAGCACGTCCAGCGCCTGATGGGCCTGCTGGTGGCGCCGCCCGAACCCTTACCGACCAGCCGGAGACGCCGGTGAAACGCTTCCGTTTCCGTTTCCAGCCCATCCTGACCGTCAAGGAGCGCCTTGAGGAGGCGCGGCGGGCCTCGCTGGGTGAAGCCGTGGCCGTGCTCAACTATGAGCGCGATCGATTGGCCGATCTGCAGCGTATGCGGGATACCTACCGGCAGGCCTCGGCGACGCCGGCCGCGGCTCGCCTGGACGCCGTGGTGCTGGGACTGGGCGCTGGCTATCTGCAGCGGTTGCGCGGCGAGATCGGCGCCCAGGAGCAGCGCATACGGCAGGTAGAAGCGGTGGTCGAGGAACGTCGGCAGCGTCTGGCCGTCGCCGCCCGTGAGCGGCGGACATACGAAATCCTCCGGGAGCAGGCTCGGGCTCGACACCGCGAGGAACAGCAGCAGAGCGAGCGCCGCCTGCTCGACGAGATCGGCGAGCAACTGCACCAGCGTCGGCGACGCGATGAGGTGGCCGAAGAAGAGGCGATGAGGCCGGCGGTGGCCGGCCGCCTAGCGGTGTCGATGTCCCCGGACCAAGGAGACTGATGGCCATGCACACACCCGCCACGTTGGGTCGAGGGGCGGCGACGCCGCCTGAGGCACGGTCATCACGAGCGCCGGCAACGCGCCCGTTCAGCGCTGTCCTGGCCGCGGTCGAGGAGCCGGAACCGACCGGCCCATCGGGCGCACCTCGGGCGTCGACGGGCCCGACATCGCGGCCGTCGCCGGCAGCCGTCGGGTCTGCGCGGCGCCGCGCCAGTGGATCGGCCCGCGGCGTCGACGGCGGGGCCGCCACGCGCGACGAGGCTCCTGACCGGGCGGCCGACGACCTGGCCGACGCGGCGGTTGACGCCGGTCCCGAAGATGCCGACTCGGCGGCCGATGACGCTGACGCCAGGTCGGCGGGACCCGGCGATCGGTTGGCCACGCGCGACCGCGTTGAGCGTGGCCGGTCCACGTCCTCGGCAGCGAACCGCGGCAACGCCGATGCCGCCGACGACGGGGGGGCAACTGCCACCGGGTCGGCCGTGGAAGACGGCTCAAGCGCGACGTCACCCGGGACGCCGGGCCCGGGCCCGCAAACCGCGGTGGCCGGCGCCCCGGGCGGTACCGTTCCGCCGCCCACCGGGTCGCCCGTGGCCGCCGCCGGCACCTCGTCGTCGGCCGCCGCCCCGGTTGCCGCTGCACTGCCTGACCTGCCGCCGTTGGCGGGGGAGGGCACCAAACCGGTCGAGGCGGCGCCGGACGCCACCTCGATGACTGCCAGTGCTAGCGGGTCCGGGGCGGCCCTGGCGGCCGAGTCCACCGCGGCGACGGCCGCAGTGACCGCCCCACGGTTCCGGCCCGCCATGGCCCGGCCTGCCGGCGCCACCACGGCGGCCGCGCCGGCATCGCCCGCTATTTCGACGCCCGCTTCCGGCACCGTCGCCGATGGGACCGCCACCGAAGACGCCCGGCCCGTCGTCGGCGCGGACTTGGCAGCCGTGCCGGATCCGGTAGCGGCCGTGCTCCTCGGTTCGGCAGCGGTACCCATGCCCGCTTCAGGGGCGCCGCCGGCCGAGCCGGCACCCTCAGTTGACGACAGTGCCCCGCCACCCCCCGCGGCCGCGCCGCCGCCACTGCCGACCGGCAGCCTGGCCGCGGGTCTCGACGCTAACGTCGTGCCGGCCGCCCCCGCAGTCACTCCGGACGGGTCGTCAGCCATGGCCGCCGGCCCTGCTTCATCGGCCGTGCCGGGAAGCGCCGCTGCAGCACCGCGTCCGGCCCATGCCGGCGCAGCCCCCGCGACAGGTGCGGCGCCGGGCGCGGTGGTGCTGGACCGCGGCTGGGCCGACCCGGCCGGGTTGGCGGCGGCACGGGTCGGTTTTTCCCGCGATACTGACAATGCTTCCCCCGGCGCCGGCGACAGCGGCCCGGCCAGCCTGCTCAGCCTGCGCGAATGGCTTGACCCCTCGCTCCGCGCTGACCCCGCCCCGGGCCAGGTATTGCAGCGCCTGCAGCAGGCCGTGGGCCCTGATCGCGCCACGGCTTTCGCGGACCTGGCACGGACTGTGCTTCCAGAAGTGACGCGGGGCATCGCCAGCCTCGTGCAGGACGGCAATGCCGAGATGCGCCTGCACCTGCGCCCGGCCGAGCTGGGCGATGTCGAACTGCGCGTGAGCACCCGCGACGCGGTGGTCCACGGGCAGGTATCGGTGCAGCAGCCGGCGATCAAGCAGCTGCTAGATTCCCACGTGGACCGGTTGCGTTCGGCGCTGCTCGAACACGGCCTGCAATTGGGGGGCTTCGACGTCAATGTGAACCATCAGCGCCAGCCGGCTGCCGGATGGAGTGGCGACGACGGCTCCGGCCCCGCCGGCGCGCCCGCGTCGGCCCCGGCGGCCAGCGGGACCCAGAGTGTGACACCCGTGCGCGTGGGAGGGGGCCTGCACGGCGTCGACTATACCATCTGACTTCGAGGGGCCAGGCCCCGGAAGTGGGAGCGCCATGAACATCAGCGATATCACCAGCGCCAAGACCAGCCAGACCAGCACGGCGGGCACCAGTTCGAGCAAGAACCAGCTGGGCAAGGACGATTTCCTGCGCCTGTTGACGGTTCAGCTGCAGTACCAGGACCCGATGGATCCGATGGACAACAAGGAATTCATCGCCCAGATGGCCCAGTTCACCTCGCTCGAGCAACTCCAGAACATGAATTCGACCTTGACGCAGAGCCTGAGCGCCGACAGCGACCTGAAGACCGCGCTGGCCACGGACCGCGCCACCTCCCTGGTGGGCCGAACGGTCGAGGTCCCGGTGACCCAGGTGACGTGGGATGGCAGCAGCGACGCGTCGATGGATTACCGCCTGGGCCAGGGGTGGAAGCAGGCCAGTTTGGCGGTCACCGACGCCCTGGGGCGCACCGTGCGTGGCTACACCCTGGACCCGGGTGGCACGACCGGAACGGTTTCGTGGGACGGTCGCAGCGACGATGGGGTGGCGGTCCCCGAGGGTGACTACCGGGTCGCCGTGACCGGTTTGAACGCGGCCGGCGATACCGTTACCGGCCAGATCGTGGCCCGAGCTCGCGTCGACGCCGTGCGCTATGGCGGCAACAGCGCCCAGGTGTGGGCCGGGGGACGCCAGCTCTCGGTAGCTGACCTGGCCGGTGTGGTCGCCGACGATTGATCGACCGGGAACCGATGGCCAGACACAAGAACTGCGGTCAGGGAAGGTCGTGGCGAAAACAGCTCGCAGGGCCCCGGATGAGGCGCGGCGAGCTCAGGCACCCGGCCAGTCGCGGGGTGGGGAGCAGAAAACCATGATCGACTCGTTATTCGTCGGCGCCACCGGCGTCCGGAGTCACCAGACCCGCATGGGCGTCATCAGCAACAACGTCGCCAATGTCAACACCACGGCCTATAAGAGCGGCCGCGCCAACTTTGCCGACCTGATGAGCCGTTCGCTTGGCCAGGGCAACCCGGCCAGCGGCACCACTGTGGCCACCAACCCGGTCCAGTCAGGGCTAGGCGTGGCTTTGAGCAGCGTTGACCTGGTGCAGACCCAGGGAACACTGCAGGCCACTGGCATCGACACCGACCTGGCGGTGGAGGGCGACGGCTACTTCATCCTCGGCCAGGGAGCCAGTCGTGCCTATACCCGGGACGGCACCTTCTCCTTCGATGTCAAAGGCCGGCTGGTTGACCCGGGCACGGGCCTGATCGTGCAGGGCAACATGGCCGACGCCACCGGCAAACTCAAGTCGCCGCTGGAGAATCTGGTCATCCCTTTGGACCGCGAGTCCAAGGCGGCCGCGACGCAGAACATCCAGCTCTCGGGTAATCTCAATGCCAGCGGAACGGGCAAGGGCGACAAAGTCTGGGACAACGACACCACCTTTGGCCAGCCCGCCCGCATCATCAGCTCCCCCAACCCGGGCTTCCCCCTGGACCTAAGCACCCTGACCGACGCCGGGCTGAAAATCACCGTTACCGAGAACGGTGAGACGTACCAGAGCACAATCAGTGTTCCGGCGCGCTCCTACGCGCAGCGGACCGACCTGGTCAGTGAGCTCAATGCCCAGATCGGCACCAACACGACGCTAGCCAATCGCGCCCTGTTCCGTACTAACGAACTGGGCCAGGTGGTGCTGCGCACCGTGGACGGCGGCACCGGTGTGTCGCTGGCTATCGACAACGCCAATTCCCAGGTCAATGTTGCGGCCCGTCTGGGCCTGACGACCGGGACCAGCCAGCAGGGGAGTCGGGCCGCTGATACGGACACCATCAACTCGCTTGCCGACGTCAGCCAGGACCTGACGCAGGGGGACGTCCTGCGCTTCTCGGGCGTCAAACCCAACGGCGAGCAATTTGACGGCACCTTCACTTTCCAGGCCAGCACCGGGGACAAGCTCAGCGACCTGTTCCATGCCGTGGAGAATGTGTACGGCGGCGTCAAGGCCGGGCTGGACCCGCAGACGGGGCAGTTCATCTTGACCGATGCGGCCAGCGGCGATCGGGTGGCCGGTTTCGAGATCAACTTCTCGCTGCTCGACAACGGTAATGGCTCGGGGATCTACGGCAACGAGCCACCCTACCAACTCAGCACCAACACCCAGGTGTATGACCAGAAGGGCGACTCCCACTCGTTGACCCTCAACTTCACCAAAGGTGCGGTCGACAACGAATGGAACTGGTCGGCTACGGTCGACGGTCTGACGCCCGATGCGGGCAGCAACGGCAAGATCGTCTTCAACGAAGACGGCACCCTGCGTTCGTTCCAGGCCGCCGATGGGGCGTCCCTGCGGTTCACCCCCGGCAACGGCACGGCGCCGGTGGTCATTGCCCTGGACGCCAACAGTTCCGACACCTTCGGTGGCTTGACCCAGTTTGTCGCCGACTCGTCGGCGGCCGTGCGCAGTCAGGACGGAAGGGCTGCCGGAACCCTCGAGTCGGTCAGCATCGAATCCAGCGGCAGCATCATCGGTCTGTTCAGCAACGGCAACTCCGAGGTCCTCGGACGCGTGGCGCTGGCCTCCTTCAGCAATGACGGTGGTCTCCGGCGGGAAGGCAGCAACCTGTTTGCCGCCACCCAGGCGTCGGGAGAGGCGGTGGTCGGCGCGGCCGAGTCCACCGTCCAGGGCAGCATTCGATCAGGTTCGGTCGAAATGTCCAACGTGGACCTGGCGCAGGAATTCACCGAGATGATGCTGGCCCAGCGTGGCTTCCAGGCCAACGCGCGCTCCATCACCACCTCGGACGACCTGCTCAACGAGGTAGTTAACCTCAAACGCTGATGGTTATATTAGCGCCTGAGCACGCCTGACCCGCGGGCAGGGCCGGGCTTGGGAGCCACCAGAGCCACTCCGGGCCCGGCTGGAAGGCCTACTGATGATTCGCGTCACCCGGTTAAACCACGCTGAGATCATCGTCAACGCCGAGATGATCGAGTTCGTCGAGGCCACGCCGGACACGATGATCACCCTGGAATCAGGCAAGCGGTTGATGGTGGCCGAACCCGTCGACGTAGTGGTCGAGCGCGTGATCGATTACCGGCGCCGCTGCGGCCAGTGGCCCGGCAGCGACGCGGCGCGCGCCTCCTGAGCCCGACGGCCGCAGCGACGGCGGCGTGGAAAGGAAGTAGACATGGCGGACGATGACAGTCGCGATGGAGGCGGCAGCGTGTTCCAGAAATACGGTCCCTTTGTCGTGGTGGTGCTGCTAGCCCAGGTGGCCCTGGCCTACGTGGCCGTTACCTACTTCATGCCCGGCCTGTTCCAGAGCAAACCCGCCGCCGAGAACGCCGAAGGGCTTTTTGACGCGTCGCCGAAGGAGGCGGCCAAACATGCCGAATCCGCGGCCAATACCGAGGAAGCCGCGGCCGAGGCAGAGGGTGAGCTGCCCTTTGTCTTCGCCCCCAAGAGCCTGACCGAGATCACCATCAACCCGGCCGAATCCGAGTCAAAACATATCGTCATGTTCTCGGTCCAACTGGGCCTGACCGCCACCAAGACCGATGAAGAAGAGCCGGAGAAGCGCAACCTGACCGAGAAGATCAAGGAGATGCCGGAGGTCAACGAGAAACTGAACTCCTACGTCGGCCTGATGAAGTCGACCATCGTCGATGTCATGAGGCGTCGCTCGGTTGCCGACCTGACCGACGAGAGCGGCTTGGCGGACGCGGCCGATGAAATCCGCAAGAGCCTCAACGCCGAGATCTTCGAGAAGGCCTTCAAGGTGGAAACCAAGAAGAGCTGGACCACGCTCTACCTGAAGGATAAGGGCAACAAGACCATCGTCAGGGCCAAGGACGTGATCTTCACCGATATCGTCATTCAGTGACCGGCGCGGGGGAACAGGACCATGGCTGATATCCTCACCCAGGACGAAATCGATGCCCTGCTTTCGGCTACTGACGATGGCGAGGGTGGCGGTGGGGGTGCGGCTTCCGGAGGCGAGGCCGGCGAGCTGAGCGATGCGGCGTCCCAGCGCATCGTCACCACCTACGATTTCAAGCATCCGGCGCGGGTCAACAAAGACCAGCTGCGCACGCTGGAGAACCTGCACGACAACTTCGCCCGGCTGCTGAGTTCGACTTTTTCCGGGGCCATGCGTGCCGTGGTCGACGTGGATACGGCGTTTGTCGACCAGACGACCTATGCCGAGTTCATCATGTCGCTGTCAAACCCGTCCTGTTCGTACCAGTTCACCCTGGGGCCCACCAGCGGTCAGGCCATCATCGATTTTGCCATGCCCGTGGTCTTTGCCTTCGTAGACCGCATTTTCGGCGGCAAGGGATCCTCGGCCGGGATCGATGCCAGGCAGTTGACGCCCATCGAGACCGGGGTGATCAACCGCATCGTCAAGCGCGTGATCGAGGACCTGGAGGCCACCTGGGAACCGATCCTGCGGGTGGAGATCACCGACATCGAGTTGGAGACCAACCCGGAGTTCATGCAGATCACCGCCCCTAGCGAGATTGTCATTCTGCTGGCTTTCGAGGTGAACTCAACCAACTGCACCGGGCTGGTCAGCCTCTGCTACCCCTTCTTCACCCTGGAGTCGGTGCTGCCGCGGTTGGGCAATAACCAGAACTACGCCCGCATCAGTCGGACGAACCAAGCCGAACAACGCGCCGCCAACCGCACGCGCTTGGAGAAGACCAAGCTGCCTCTGAGCGTCGAGTTGGCCCGCGGCGAGGTCACCATGCGCCAGCTGCAGGAGCTGCGCGTCGGTGACCTGCTGACCCTGGGTAATACGGACTACCGACAGAAGGCCGTGCTCTTTGTGGGGGACGAGCCTAAGTTCGTCGGCCTGCCGGGCCGCAAGGGTCGACGGATGGCCATGCAGATCACCGAACCCATCGACCCGGGCGACGAGTACTGGTTCAAGAATAACTCCTGCGCCGTGACCGACTGAGGCGTCGCGCGCCTGACGAGGATCGCAAGCCATGGCCAAGACAGATGCCAGCAGTGAGCCCGACGACCTGGATGGACTGACAGGTCTGGGCGGGGAAGAAGAGGCCGGCGGCGGTGACGAGGAACTCGATCCGCTGGCGCAGGAAATGCTCAAAATGATGGAGGAGGAGGGCGGCGAAGGCACCTCTCAGGAGGATGTCGATCGCATGATGGAGGCCGAGATGCTCAAGGCCATGGAGGCCGAGGGCGGCTTCGGTGGCGCCGGCGCCGCGGCGGCCAAGAGCACCACGGGCCTCCCTTCCAGCGTCAGCCGGCTCATGGACGTGGTCCTTACGGTGACCATCGAGTTGGGCCGGGCCGAGGAAACCCTGGAGCACGTGCTGGCCTTTGGCGAGCAATCCCTGGTCGAACTCAACAAGCAGGTAGGCGATCCCGTAGACGTCCTCGTCAACGGCAAGCTCTTCGCCCGCGGCGAGGTGGTCACGGTCAGCGAGAATTTCGGCGTCCGCATTACCGAACTGCTGCCCGGCGTCATCGACCCCTGACATCGGGGTAGCGCCGCCCGGCCCGCCTGTAGTCCCGAGCCGCCCGCGGCCCACGCCGGCGGCAGGCATGCTTTTCCCCCCAGCGGAACATTCTGCCGTTCCTGCGGGCACAGCTGCGCCCGGTCACCCCTGTGACCTGCCCGAGTGACCTGCCGCCCGCCCGCGGCAGGCCCGCCCGAGGCCCTGCCCGCGGGTGCCCTGCGGCGGTCGCCGACGCCTGCGGCCCAGTGAGTTGTCTGGGTCCCGCGCCGGCACTGTCGGGGGTGCCCGGGCGCCCTCGGCCCGCCGGCCGGGTACCCGTGGCATATCAGTTGCTCCCTGTCGCCCGACGGCCTTCCTCGAGACGGTGAACCGGGTGACCATGACCGCGACGCGTACTGCTCCATTCTGGCTCGCTGGCGCCCTCATGCTGTTGATCATGCTGCCCACCGAGCGCTTGTGGGCGCAGGAGAGTTCGGCCCCCGCCCCGCCGCCCCCGGCCAGCGCCGCGACCGCGCCGGCCGACACGGCCTGGACCCAGGCCCCGGTAGCCAGCCCGGCTCTCCTCGGGGTGGACGCCGACGAGGGACCGAGCCTGTCCGGGCTGGTGGCGCGCCTGATCGGCGGCCTGGGCCTGGTGGTGCTGCTGGCCTGGGGGGGGGTGTGGCTGCTGCGACGATTGGGCTGGCAGCAGCCGGCCGCCGGTGCCACGGGCCCCATCCGTCTGGGCCAGCGGGTGTACCTGGGCCCCAAGAAGCTCCTCTGTATGGTGGAGATCGGCGACCGGACCCTTGCTCTGGGCATCACTGATCAATGCATCACCTGTTTGGCCGAGTGGCGCGCCGGCGAGCTGCCGGTACGCCCTGAAGAACCGGCGCGCGCCGGTTTTGCGGCCCACCTGCGTGCCCGACTGGGCGACCGGCCGCCCGCTGCTGGCGCTTCGGATGGAGGTCAGGGATGAAGTCCGGGATGAAGGCAATGCGGGCGCTGCCCCGCCGCCGTTGGGGTCTGGCCGTACTGCTGGCCCTGCTGGTGCTGCTGGTGGCCGCCGTGGCCGTCGGGGCGCAGGGCCTGCCGCGCCTGAGCCTGCAGGTGGACGACGCCAAGCGCGGTGGCGATGCCGCGGTGTCGCTGCAGCTGATTTTCCTGCTCACGGTGCTGTCGCTGGCGCCGTCGATCCTGATCATGATGACCTCGTTCACCCGGATCGTGGTCGTGTTGTCCTTCCTGCGCACGGCCATCGGCACCCAGCAGATGCCTCCCAACCAGTTGTTGGTGGGGTTGTCGCTCTTCCTCACCTTCTTCGTCATGGCGCCAGTGTGGGACCGGGTCAACAACGAGGCTCTGCAGCCATTGATGGCCGACCGCATCCCGTACCGCGAGGCCATGGACCGCGGCATGCAGCCCCTGCGCGAGTTCATGCTCAAGCAGACCCGCGAGAAAGACCTGGCGCTGTTCGTGCGGTTGGCCAAGATGCACCAACCCCGCACGGTCGATGACATCCCCAACTCCTGTGTCATTCCCGCGTTCATCATCAGCGAGCTCCGCACCGCCTTCCAGATCGGCTTCATCCTGTTCATCCCGTTCTTGGTCATCGACCTGGTGGTGTCCAGCATCCTGCTGTCCATGGGGATGATGATGCTGCCGCCGGTGATGGTGTCGCTGCCCTTCAAGCTGCTGCTCTTCGTGTTGGTCGACGGCTGGAATCTGATCGTCCAATCACTGGTCAAGAGTTTCCATTGATCTGGGGCCGGCACCTGCAGCGGCGGCCCGCCGTTGTCCGTTTCCACCCAACGAGGGACCATGACGCCCGAGTACGTGCTCAAACTCAGCCATGACACGGTGCTGCTGGTGCTGCTGGTAGCCGGTCCGGCGCTGCTGGTGGCCCTGCTGGTGGGCCTTGCCGTCTCCATCGTTCAGGCGGTAACCCAAATCCACGAGATGACCCTGACGTTCATCCCCAAGGTGCTCGCCGTGACCGTGGTGCTGGTGGTCATGCTGCCCTGGACCATCCGCAAGATGGTCGACTTCACCGTCGGCCTGATCAGCTCCATTCCGACCCTCACCGGCTGATCGGCGCGAGGACTGACGGTGGCTTACTGGCTCGACCAGTTCCACATCTTCCTGCTCATCCTGCTGCGGGTGAGCGCGCTGCTCATCGTGGCGCCCATCTTCGGTCACCGCCTGCTGCTGGGGCGCGCCAAGATCGGCCTGGCAGCGATGATCTCTTTCGTGCTGCTGCCCTTGTTGGCGGCCCGTGGTCCGGTGGTGCCGCCTTCGCTGCTGCCGTACGCGCTGATGATGGTGCGCGAGGTGATCATGGGGCTGGCTCTGGGCTTTGCCGTGCTGCTGCTCTTCGTCGGCGTCCAGTTTGCCGGCCAGCTCGCGGGTCTTGAGATGGGCTTCGGGATCATCAACGTGATCGACCCGCAGTCGCAGGAAGAGGTGTCGCTAATCGGTCAGTTCCTCAATACCCTCGCCATTCTGACCGTCCTGGTCACCGACGGGCATCACCTCATTCTCCGCGGTCTGTGTGCCAGCTTCGATATCGTGCCCTTGGGCGCGGTGCACCTGCGACCGCCGATGATGGCCGAACTGCTGGCCCTGTCTGGACAGGTCTTCGTCATCGCCGTCAAGATCAGCGCCCCGGTGCTGGTGACGCTGCTGCTGATCACCGTTGCCCTTGGGGTGCTGGCTCGCACCGTGCCGCAGATGAACGTCTTCATGGTCGGCTTCCCGGTCCAGGTCGCGGCCGGACTCGTGGTGCTGCTGGCGTCCATGCCGCTCTTCCAGGTGCTGCTGCGGCAGTTGTGGACGGATCTCGAGCGCAACTTCATGACCCTGGTGGCTCTGTTCGCCTGAAGGCGATCCCATGGCCGAAGAATCGTTCCAGGAAAAGACCGAGCAGGCGACCCCGCGGCGGCGCGAAGAGGCGCGGCGCAAAGGGCAGGTCGCGCACAGCAACGAGCTTACCTCGGTGGCCATTCTCGCCGTCGGGCTGCTCTCGCTGTCGGCGTTGGGGGGCACCATGGTGCGCCACCTGGCCGGGTTCACCACGGACATGTTCAGCAACGGCCTGCTGCAGGAACTGGACGCGGTCGGTGTGCGCACGCTGGTGCTGACCTGGGGTGGGCGAGCGGCGCTGATTGCGGCGCCCATCATCGCGCTGCTGACGGCGGCTGCCTTGGCGATCGAGTATGCGCAGGTGGGCGTGGTAGTGGCCGGCGACCCGCTGATGCCCAAGTTCAGCCGCATCGACCCACTGGCCGGGGCGCAGCGGTTGCTGTCCGGCCGTGGGCTGGTCGAGCTCGCCAAAGGCCTGCTGAAGATTGCCGCCGTCGCCTGGTTGACCTACGTGACCATCCGCGGCGAACTGGGCAACTTCGTCACCTACCTTGACATGGCACCCGGGCAGATCCTGGCCCACTGCGGCGCGGCGACGCTCAAACTGGGCTACCGCATCGTCGGCCTGCTGCTGGTCCTGGCGGTGCTGGATTACGCCTATCAACGATGGGATTATGAGCGCAGCCTGCGCATGACCCATCAGGAGATCAAAGAGGAACTCAAGCAGCAGGAAGGCGACCCGGCGATCCGGGCCCGCATTCGCTCGGTCCAGCGCGAGATGTCGCGCAAGCGCATGATGGCGGACGTGCGCACCGCCGACGTGGTGGTCACCAACCCGACGCACCTAGCCATCGCCCTGCGCTACGATCCGGACAGCATGGCGGCGCCGCGGGTGGTGGCCAAGGGGCAACGGTTGGTGGCCGAACGCATCAAGGAGGTGGCGCGCCAGGCGGGCGTGCCGTTAGTGGAGAACAAACCCCTGGCACAGGCCCTGTACCGGGCAGTGCGCCTGGGCGACGAGATTCCCGAGACATTGTTCAAAGCCGTGGCCGAGGTGCTGGCCTTCGTGTTCCGTCTGCGCCATCGCGGCTGAACCAGTGCCATCGCCCATGCTGCCGACGGGCATGGGCTAAGCAGGGGTGAGAGAGCAGGGAGCCTTGCGCAAGTTCCTCAGTAAGCTGGCCGGGCATACCGACGTCCTGATCGCCGTGGGCGTGGTCACGATCCTCGGCGTGATGATCGTGCCACTGCCCACGTACCTGATGGACTTCTTCATTGCCCTTAACATCAGCCTGGCCCTGCTGGTGCTGATGCTGACGATCTACATCACCGCCCCGCTTGAGCTGTCCGTTTTCCCCGGGCTGCTGCTCGTGCTGACGCTGTTCCGCCTGTCGCTCAACGTGGCGTCGACCCGCCTGATCCTCAGCGACGCGGACGCGGGCCGCCTGATCGCCGCCTTCGGCAGCGTGGTGGTGCGCGGCAACTACGTGCTGGGTTTCATCATCTTCGCCATTGTCATCATCATCAACTTTGTCGTCATCACCAAGGGTTCGGGGCGGGTGGCCGAGGTCGCGGCCCGGTTCACCCTGGACGCCATGCCCGGCAAGCAGATGGCCATCGACGCCGATCTGAACGCCGGTCTGATTGACGAGAAAACGGCGCGGCGACGACGCGAAGACATCTCCCGCGAGGCGGACTTCTACGGAGCCATGGACGGCGCCAGCAAGTTCGTTCGGGGCGATGCCGTGGCGGGCATCCTCATCACGCTGATCAACATCATCGGTGGTTTCGCCATCGGCGTGCTGCAGCACGGCATGGATCTGGCCCAGTCGCTGAAGACCTACACCCTGCTGACCGTCGGCGACGGCCTGGTGACGCAGATCCCGGCCCTGATCACCTCTACGGCCGCGGGTATCATTGTCACCCGGGCGACCACGGACGGCAACCTCGGGCGTGACATCAGCCGCCAGCTTACCGGGCGGCCCCAGGCCGGCGCCATCGCCGGCGCCATGCTGCTGGCCCTGGCTCTGGTTCCCGGGCTGCCTGCCTGGCCTTTCCTGATCATCGGCGGCCTGCTCATTGCGTCGGCGAGTCTGGTGCGACGCCGGCATCGGGAGGAAGCGGCGGCCGTCCGCGCCACTCAGGAAGTGGAGACCAAACCCGAGGAGCGGCCCGAGGACTACCTGCGCGTGGATCCGCTCGAGGTGCAGGTGGGTTACCAACTGGTGCCTCTGGTGGACGCGCGTCAGGGCGGTGACCTGATCGAGCGGATCGTGCAGATCCGCAAAGTCGCTGCCATGGAGATGGGTTTCATTGCACCGCCAGTGCGCGTGCGTGACAGCACCGACCTGAAGCCTGCCGACTACCAGATCCGGGTGAAGGGTAATACCGTGGCCCGGGGCGAACTGCAGCCCCGCCAGCTGCTGGCCATCAATCCGGGGTTTGCCGAGGGACCGGTCGAGGGCACGCCGGTGGTCGATCCGGTGTTCGGGCTGGCCGCCCGCTGGATTGCGCCGGGCCTGCGCGAGAAGGCCGAGTTGCTCGGGTACAATGTCGTCGAGCCCGTGGCGGTTATCGCAACCCATCTGACCGAGGTCATCCATACTCACGCCAGGGAACTGCTCGGTCGCCAGGAAACGCAGCACCTGCTCGACGAGCTCAAGAAAGTCTACCCCAAGGTGGTCGAGGAACTGGTACCTACGGTAGTGCCGTTGGGGCGGCTGCAACGCGTGCTGCAGAGCCTGCTGTCCGAGCGGGTGCCGATCCGTGATCTGCGCACCATTCTGGAGATCCTGGCCGACTACGCCGAGGTGAGCGACGCCGAAATCCTGGGCGAATACGTGCGCACGTCGCTGCGTCGGCAGATATGCAACTCGCTGCTCAAGGATACGCCGGAGCGTGAATTGGCCGTCCTGACCCTGGACGGCGAGGCGGAAGAGCTCATCCGGGAAGCCGTTCAGGCGACCCCGGGCGGCATCACCGTGGCCCTGGCACCGGATCTGGCCAGCGAACTCTTTGCCCGTCTGACGTCCCTGGTTGACCAGATGATCGGGGCGGGCCAGCAGCCGGTGGTGCTGACTGCGCCGCACCTCCGCCTGGCGTTCCGCAAGTTGACCGCCGCCAATTTCCCCAGCCTGTACGTCCTGTCCTATAACGAGATAGCGCCGGACGTGGAGGTCTCTTCGGTCGGAAGCCTGACGCTAAGCCATGAAGATCAGGAAGTACGTAGCCCGGAGTATGCCGGAAGCCCTGCAGCAGGTTCGTGATGACCTCGGCGACCACGCCGTCATCCTGAACACGCGGCAGGTCAGGCGCAACAACCGCTTCGGTCCCCAGGAGGAGCCTCGGGTCGAGGTGACGGCTGCCTTTGACGAGACGGCGCCCACCGGGGGGGGCACGGCCGTGCCGCCGCCGGCCGAGCCCGCAGGGGCGCGTGCCGCCCCGTGGGCGGCACGGCAGTATGCGCCGATCCCGTCAGCGCGCGCGGGTTCGGGCGGGGTGGCACCGGCCGCGCCGCCAGCCGCCCCGGCGCCAGCGGTTCCTGACCCGGACGGCACCCCACCGGCACTGCCGGCAGCGCTGCGTCGCCCCTCATCGCCAGCGCCACTGGCACCGGCACCCACGGGCGGCGTGGAACTGCAGCAGCTGGCGCGCGGCCTGCGACACCTCAACGAGGCCGTGGCCCGTCTGGAGCGCCGCCGGGGTGGCGGGGTGGACCTGCCAGAGGCGCTGGCCCGCCTGGACGAGCGCCTGCGCAGCCTGGGACTGGCCGCAGACCTGGCGGACCAGACCGTGCAAGCGCTGCTGCTCGAGCTGGACGGTACGGCCCTGTCGGACCGGGACGTGGTGGCCGAACGCGCGGCGGCGTTGCTGGCGGCGCAGCTGCCCGAATGCCGGGACCTGCGCCTGACCACACGACGCCAGGTCGTTGGCTTCTTCGGCGCCGCTGGGGCGGGCAAGACCACGGCCGCGGCCAAGATCGCTGCCGGCTTTGCCCTCAAGCGCGGCGGCCGGGTCCTGCTGGTCTCCGCCGACGACCGCCGCGTGGGTGCCCTGGACCAGGCCCGCGCCTACGCCCGTATCATCGGTGTGCCATTGGAGACCGCCTATGACGGTGCCGAGATCGCCGAGGTTCTGACGCGCTACCCGCAGGTGCGCCTGGTGCTGGTCGACTTGGCGGGCTGCGGCCCGCGGGACCAGCGTGAACGCGAGCGGCAGGTGCAGGTCCTCACCGCCGCGGGCGTGGAAGAGGTCCAGGTGGTGCTGGACGGCGGCAGCAGCCTGGAGCACATGCTGGACCAGATCGAGGCCGCGACCGTCTTCCCGACGCGTCGACTGCTGTTCACCAAAATGGACGACACGCTCAGGCCAGGGCCCGCGGTCAGCGCCGCGATCCGCAGCCAGGTGCCCACTTCGTATCTGGGCGTCGGCAACGGCGTTCCCGGGCAGATCGAGGCCGGTGATCTGGCTGCCTGGGTGGCGCGGGCCATTGGCGCGCCGGCCGCCGACACGAAGGAACGGTGACCACATGGGGGTGAAGTATCTGGCCGTCTCCAGCGGCAAAGGGGGAGTGGGCAAGAGCGTCGTCGCAGTCAACCTGGCGGTGGCCATGGCACGTCTGGGCGAACGGGTCCTGCTGGTGGATGCGGACCTGGGTCTGGGCGCGGCAGCCGTGCTCCTTGGCGTGGACCCACCCCACACCATTCAAGACCTGCTGCGTGGTCAGTGCGGCGTGGACGAAGCCGCGTTCGCCGGACCTGAAGGCCTCTGCCTGCTGGCGTCGGCGGCCGATGGTCAGACCGACTACTGGCTCCGTACCGACGTGCTGCCGGACACGGTCGAGGCCCTGGCTGGCTTCGAATCCGGTTTCGACTTTGTCATCGTCGACACCGGCGCAGGTATCCCCGCCGCAACGGTGGATTTCGTTTCGGCCGCGGCCGACCTGATACTCGTGGTGACCCCCGAGCCCACGGCCATTGCCGACGCCTATGCGGCGCTGAAAGTGTTCCTCGGCGCCGCCGCCGGCCTGCAGCCGCGCCTGCTGGTGAACATGGCCGATTCGGCTGCCGAAGCTGCCGAGCTGCACCGCCGTTTCGCCGAGTTGGCGCGCCGTTTCCTCGGCGTGGAGATTGACAACCTCGGCTTTATTCCGTTAGATCGGAATGTCCGGGAGGCCAGCAAGCGCCAGGTACCCCTGGTGTGCGGCGTTCCGGCCCCGCCGGCGGCGGTGGCCATCACCCGGATGGCTTCGGGCCTGGTGGCGGCCGGCGGCGACGGTATCGGCAGCGGCCTGTTCGCTCGGGCCCTGGCGCAGCGCCAGGCGGCCTGGGTTTCTTCCACCTGATATGACGGGCTCTCCTGCACCGCAAGCGGATACCGTGATGACCGGCGACAAGACCACGGCCAGGAAGGCGGCGCAGCGTTACGACCAGCACAAGGGGCAGGTCGTGGGCGAGGCGCAGCGCGAGAGTCAGCTGGTGGACTACCTGCCGCTGGTCAAGTATATCGCCGGCCGCCTGGCCATCGGCCTGCCGCGTTCCGTCGAACTGAGCGACTTGGTCAACGCCGGCGTGGTGGGGCTGATCGAGGCGTACCACAACTTCGACGTGGCCAAGGGGGTGAAGTTCGAGACCTATGCGTCGCTGCGCATCCGCGGCGCCATCCTCGACGAACTCCGTGGCATGGATTGGGTACCGCGGTCAACGCGGGCCCGGTCGCGTGAGATCGAGCGGGCCATTTCGCGTCTGGAAGGCGAACTGGGGCGAAGCCCCAGCGAGACCGAGTTGGCAACCGGTCTGGGCGTCGGAATGGACGAGTATTACGAGATGATCGACGACGTCAGCTCGGCTTCGCTGTTGTCGCTGGACGAGATGACGCACGGCGACGACGACGACAAGCCGGTGCCCCTCGTCGATACCCTGCGTTCCCGCGACCAGCCCAACGCGCTGGCCAACCTGGAACGCGAGGAGATGCGTGATCTGCTGGCCGACTCGCTGGGCGAGTTGGGTGACCAGGAACGGCTCGTGGTCGCGCTTTACTACTATGAGGAACTCACCCTGAAGGAGATCGGGCTCGTCCTCGAGTTGTCCGAATCCAGGGTGTCGCAGCTGCACACCAAGGCGGTGCTCAGCCTGCGGGCGAAGCTGCGGAAGCGGTTCATGGCCTGACCGGCGGGCGCCATGCCGCCGCCCGGGCGCTGCCAGGGGCGAGTCCGATGGTCAGACCCATCGATCTGCAGGACAACCTGTCCAAGGCGCCGCTGGCTGGCCGGGCCCAGCACGTCCAGCAGTCGGCCCCCGAAATGGCGCACCGCCATGCCGCCCAGGCCGCGGCCCAGCAGCAGGTCGTTGACCTGAGCCGGTCATTGCCGGCCGAGGCCGGCGATCGTGCCGAGTTCCATCACGACGATGCGGGCGGCGGGGGTGCGCACCGGCAGGGCCGGCAGCACCGCGAAACCGAGCCCCAGCCCGGGCCGCCGGACGCCCCGGCATCGGTTGGCCCGGCGCACATCGATATCGTTGCCTGACATGTCTCCTGCCGGCCCCATTCCCTCCCGCCCCGGGGCCACCGGGGCCGCGGCCCCACGCGCCGTGGCCGCGCCCGCGGCCGACCGACCCACGGCGGCTGATGTGCGTCAACAGCGCCTCAAACGCGTAACCCAGAGCATTATCGGCCTGCCGACCCTGCCAACGGTCGTCAGCCAGATGATTGGCCTGATCGACAACCCGCGCACCTCGGCGCGGGCCGTGGCGCGTCTGATCGCCACTGACCAGGCCCTGACAGCCAAGATCCTCAAGCTGGCCAACTCGGCCTTCTACGGGTTCCCCCGCACCATCGCCACGGTGAACCATGCCGTGGTTGTCCTGGGTTTCGAGACCGTCAAGAGCCTAGGCCTCAGCGTGTCGGTGCTCGAGCGCTTCGCCGGCGGCGGCCCCGAGACGTCCTTCGACCGCCAGCGGTTCTGGGAGCACTCGATCGCGGTCGGCGTCGCGGCCCAACTGCTGGGCGCCCGGCTGCGATACCGAGTGCAGGGCGAGGCCTTTGCGGCCGGCATCCTGCACGATATTGGCAAGCTCATCCTGAGTCAGTACTTCCCTGACGAGTTCGCGCGGGTCATGGCCATGGTCCGCGAGGAGAACGTGTACATCGGCAAAGCCGAGGAAGCCGTCCTTGGTGTGACCCATGCCGAGATTGGCTGCTGGCTGGCCGAGAAGTGGAACCTGCCGCGCCAACTCGTCGATACCATTGCCTTCCACCACGCTCCTGGCCGTCTGGAGCGCGGTGCCCAGCTGCCCTCGCTGGTGCACCTGGCTGATTTCCTGGCCCGCAAGGAGCGCATTGGTGACGGCGGCGGCGTCCGCATGCCGCACCTGGATCCGGCGGCGTTGCGCGCCTTCGGCATCCACGAGGAACCGCGGTCGGCCATCCGCCGGATCCTGCGGTACGGCGAGCAGCTGCGCCAGGAGATGGGGCGCGCCGACGCCTTCACCAGCCTGGTGCGCCCCGACGAGCCCGGTATCGACCCCGAGAAACCTGCCGCGACCCCGCCTGAGGAAGCCGCCGCCAACACCGAGGGGGGCGCCGCTGCGGCCCCGCCCCCGGCCGCGTCGTGACCGGGCCTGCAGGCGCCGTGCAGGCATCGGGCGGCGGGTTCCGCACGGCGACCGTACTGGGCCGTGGCCGGGGGCAACGGTGACCGGCCCGGTGCCCACCGCAGCCGAGTCAGACGCCCTGGCGCGCCTGCAGGCGGCCTTGGTCTCGGTCCAACCCGAGCTGGCATCGGCCAGCCCCGGCGAGTTGGCCGACGCCGTCGCTGAACTGGCTGCCACTGCCCAGGCTCAGCAGGCCCAGTTGCGCGAAGCCGAGGCCGAGGTGGCTCGTCTGCAGCAGCGCCTCGACCATGAGCATGAGCAGTACGCAGCCCTGCGTACGGCCATGGACGAGTTGCTGAACCTGAGCGAACTGGCCGAGACCATCAGCACCAGCTTCGATGTGGAAGACATCATTGCCTCATTGATGGATCTGTCGGCGCGCTTCGTGCCGTATGACAGCTGTGGCGTTTTCCTGCTTGATGCGGAGGCGGCCGGTCTGCAGACGGTGCGGCTGCGCGGGGCAGAGGGCCTGTCAACCCAGGTGCAGTCGCAGTGGGATGACGGCATCATTGACTGGGTGCTCCGCGAAGGTCACCCGGTGGTCATCGAGGACATCGATACCCTCGACCAGCCGGGCGTGGACGAAGCCAGTTTCGTCACCATACCCCTGCGCGTCCGGGGCAAGGAACTGGGCATCTACTCAGTGCACTGCCGACGCGCCAAAGATGACTTCACCGCCGGCGAGATCGACGTCTTGGGCGTCCTGGCTAACCAGACGGCCGTGGCCATCGAAAACTCGCGGCTGTACACCGACCTGGAGACCGCCCACCGGCAGCTGCAGGAGTCGCAGCGGCAGATCCTGCTGACAGCGAAACTGGCGGCCATCGGCGAACTGGCCGGGGGCGTGGCCCACGAGGTCAACAACCCCCTGCAGATCATCCTCAGCCGGGTTCAGTTGCTGCTGCTGCAGCCCCCCGGGCCCGAGCGGCTGCGCCAGGGGCTCCAGCTGATCGAGAGCAATGTGCGCCGCATCTCGCGGATCATCCGCGCCCTGCTCGGTTTCGCCGGTCACAACGTGCGCGACAGCGACTGGGTCGAGTTCGATCTGGTGCACTCGCTGCACCAGGCCCTCGCCCTGGTGGCCCACCAACTCGAACAGCGACTGATCCGCACCGCTATCGAGGCCGACTCGGACCTGCCGCGGCTGCAGGGCAACCAAGGCGAGTTGGAGCAGGTTTTCATCAACCTGATCCTCAACGCGCACAACGCCATGCCCGATGGCGGCGAACTCCGGGTGGAGGTCCGGCGAGCCGGCGAGTGGGTCGAGGTGCGTTTCGCCGACACGGGCACCGGCATCGCGCCGGAACACCTCGATCGCATCTTCGAGCCGTTTTTCACCACGCGTCCGGAAGAAGGGGGGACCGGGCTTGGCCTGGCGGTCAGCTACGGGATTATCGAGGCCCATCAGGGCACGATAACGGTGGCCAGCGAACCCGGGCATGGCGCCGTGTTCATCCTCCGCCTGCCCCTCAATCGCCAGGAAGCCCGGGGATCTGAATGATGAGCGAAGACACGTTGGGTCTGGCCCTGGTGGATGCGGCGTTCCTGCTCCTCGCCCTGGGGTTGACCTTTTGGTTCCGCAACTGGGTGCGATGTCAGCAGAGGGGGCTGGACCAGGCACTGCAGGAATTGACCGTGCAGCGCCAGGAGTTGGGCCGCCTTTCCGGTCGCCTGGAACGGCTGTGCGCCCTGGTAGAGGCGCGTTGGGTGACCCCGGGGGAGGAGGCACCGCGGGCCGTATCGCCGCGTCCGGAAGCCGTCGACAGCGACCACCGCCCGGGCGCGCGCCCGGGCCCGGCAAAGCGGGCGGACGCCTCGCCCGCCGCCGCCGCGGCGACCCCTGACCGCGGCGACAACGGCGGCAATCGCTACGATCGGGCCTGGGAGTTGCTGGCGCAGGGCCAGGACGCCGCGGAGGTGGCTCGCCGGGTGCGTTTGGGCGTGGCCGAAGTGGAACTGATGGCGCGCATGCTCAAGTACCAGCAGCGCTGAACCTGTCAACGGCGGCGAGCCCGCGCGCCGTGCTGAACCGGGTGCCGCTCACGCGCGGACGATGTCAGCCAGGGCAGCGACCACCGCGGCGGCCTGTTCATCCGTGCCGACCGTGATGCGCAGGCAGTCCTGCAGACGCGGGGTGGCGAAGTGGCGGACCAGGATGCGGCGCTCCTTGAGGGCCGCGTAGATGGCCTGGGCGCTCGGCTCGGACCGGCGGCACAGAACGAAATTCGCCGCCGAGTCCCAGACGAAGAACCCCAGGTGCCGCAGCTGAGCTGTCAACCACGTGCGGGTGGCCACGATGCGGGTGGCGTTGCGGCGCATGTCGTCGATGTGATCGAGTGCGGCTTCAGCGGCCAGCAGGCTCAGTCGGTTGACGTTGTAGTGGTCTTTGACCTTCGCCATGCCGGTCATCAGGTCCGCGTGCGCGAAGGCCATGCCCAGGCGCATGCCGGCCAGCGAGTACGATTTGGACATGGTGCGCACCACCACCAGGTTGGCGGCGTCGGCCAGCAGCGGGATGGCGCCGCCGTCGGCAAAGTCTACGTATGCTTCATCGACTACCAGCAGGCCCCGCACCCGACGGGCCAGGGCGGCGACGCGGTCCTGCGCCAGCAGTGTCCCCGAGGGGGCATTGGGGTTCACCAGCAACGTCAGCTTGGCGTTGGCCGCCACCAGTTCGTCCTCGGGCAGGGCGTAGTCGTCGGGATAGTCCACCCGCACTGATCGCCCGCCTTGGGTCTGCACGAGTTGCTGGTAATAGCTGTAGGTCGGGTGCGCGTACGCCACCACGTCGTCAGGGTCAACGAAAGAGCGCATGAGAATGCCCAGCAGCTCGTCGGACCCATTGCCGACCATGGTCTGCTCCGGACGCACCCCGAAAAGGGCCGCCATCCGCTGCCGCACGGCTCTGGCCTCCGGGTCCGGATACAGGCGCAACTCAGCCGAACAGGCGTCGCGAACCCGGTCCAGTAAGGCGGGCGGAGGTGGGTAGGGGTTCTCGTTGGTGTTCAGCTTGAGGTACGTGCCGCCGGTGGGCTGTTCGCCGGGGACGTACGCCTGCATGGCGGCGATCGCAGGACGGAAGAGGTGTACCGGAGGAAGGCTCATGTTCGACACGATCGCGTGGCCCTGCGGGGGGAGGGGGGGCGCCGACGGGCGCGGGCCGGGCAATATAGCCGGCCGCCCCTGGCCTGTCAACGAAGGGGGACCGTGGTGCGGGTACCGCTGACCCGGCGCGAAGTCGAGTACCTGCTAGCAGGTCGAGGTCAGCGCCTCTGGCCCGACGAAGAACGCCTGTGCCGCCGTCTGCGCCAGGCGCTGGCCGACGGTACGCCCCTTTGTCTCACCCGGCTGCAGGTGCAGATGGTCCAGGACTGGATCGACGACGCCTCGGCGGCCGGTTTCGGGGGACGGATTCGCACACCCGAGGAGCGTGACATCAGCGCCAAGCTGGAGGCAGCCTTGGCCACGCCCCCAGTCGACGACTGACGCGGGCGCCCAGTGTGGCCCGGGCCGAGGGGGTTGGCCGGCCGGGGTGGCTGCGCCTAGGCTGCAGCCCCGTCGGCCCCGCCCGCGTCCGCGGCGATCTCGTCGTCCACCCGGCGCACCTCGATCACGCCTTCGACCTGGGAGACTCGCTGCAGGATCGTGGCCACCTGCCGCACATCGCGAACATCGATCCAGAAGCTCTGCTCGGCCAAGCCGTCCACGGCGCGAGTGGCCGACCGGCGGATGTTGGAGCCGGTGTCGCTGATGGCCTTGGTGATGTCGGACAGCAGGTACTTGCGGTCGTGGCTGCGCGACCGCAGCTGCACGGTGAAGGCCCGTTCGTCGGGGACGTCCCACTCCACCGGCAGCAGGCGCTCCGGGTCGGCAGCCAGGTCGTGCAGATTGGGGCAATCGGTGCGGTGCACGGTGATGCCGCGGCCGCGCGTGATCAGGCCCAGAATCGGGTCGCCCGGAATCGGGCTGCAGCAACGCGCGAAGGTGATCATCAGATTCGTCAGGCCCTGAATGCGGATGCCGCGGCGGTCGCGCATCGGCATCGGGGCGCGGGGCCGCGGCCGGTTGGGGAACATCCGGCCCAGCACGCGGCCAACTGACAGATCGCCGCTGCCCAGGGCCGCGTGCAGCGTCTCCAGGTCAGTAAAGCCGAACTCGGCGGCCACGTGCTCCAGGCTTTCGCTGGGCACGACGCCCCGGTAGCGGCGGAACTCGCGCTCCAGGATCTCCTCGCCGAGGCGGACACTCTGGGTGTGGCTCTCGTCCTTTAGCCAGCGGCGGATCCGCTGGCGCGCCTTGGTGGTCTTGACCAGCTCCAGCCAGCTCTGACTGGGCTTCTGGTGCGGCGAGGTGACGATCTGGACCGTATCGCCGCTGCTGAGCGCGTGGCCGAGCGGTACCACCTGCCCGTCGACCTTGGCCGTCAGGCAGTGCAGGCCGACGTTGGTGTGCACCGCAAAGGCGAAATCGATCGGCGTAGCCCCTTTGGGCAACTGATGCAGATCGCCCTTGGGCGTGAACACGAAGATCTCGTCCTGGAACAGCTCGATCTTGAGGTTGGCCATGAACTCGGCCGGGTCGGTGGCCTCCTGCTGCCATTCGAGGACCTTGCGCAGCCAGGCAAAGTGGGAGTCCAAGTCGCCAGCCGCGCCCAGGCCCAGCTTGTAACGCCAGTGGGCGGCAATGCCAATCTCGGCCGTATGGTGCATGTCCCAGGTGCGGATCTGCACCTCCACCGGCCTGCCTTTGGGGCCTACCACCGAGGTGTGCAGCGACTGGTACATGTTGCTCTTCGGGGTACAGATATAGTCCTTGATCCGTTCAGGCAGCGGTCGGTAGATGCTGTGCACCAGTCCCAGCGTGTGATAACAATCGCGCACACTGCCGGTAATGATGCGGATGGCCAGCAGGTCGAAGATGTCCTCGAAGGGTTTGCCGCGGGCCTGTATCTTGGTGTAGATGCTGTAGAAGTTTTTCGGCCGCCCGGTGATCTCGGCCTCGATGCCGTTGTCCGCCAGCGCCTGCTCGATGGGTTCTTTGAACTCCTCGATATACTGCTCCCGCTGCTGCCGGGTCATGGCCACTTTTTCCCGGATCGCGCGGTACGCTTCGGGATCGCTGAACTTCAGGCTGCGGTCCTCCAACTCCCAGCGTATCCGGGCCAGGCCGAAGCGGTGCGCCAGCGGTGCGTACACTTCGAGCGTTTCGCGGGCGATGCGCTGCTGGGCCTCGCCATCGACGAACTCCAGCGTGCGCATGTTGTGCAGCCGGTCCACCAGCTTGATGAGTATGACGCGGATGTCGCGGACCATCGACAGCAGCATCTTGCGGTACGTCTCCGCCTGGCGCGCTTCGCGGCTCTCGAAGCTCAGGCGGTCGATCTTGGTCACCCCGTCGATGAGCGAGGTGATCGTCTTGCCGAACAGCCGTGTCAACTCTGCCGGGGTTGTGTCTGTGTCCTCGATGACATCGTGCAGCAGACCGGCCGCGATCGTGGCCTCGTCCATGCGCATCTGCGTCAGCAAACGGGCCACCTCGACGCAGTGGGTCAGGAAGGGCTGCCCTGATTTGCGGACCTGGCCCTCGTGCTGAGCGCGGGCGAACTGGTACGCCCGGACGATCAGGTCCAGATCCGCCTGGTCGTCTGAGGCGGCTACCTCGATCAGCAGCATCTGCAGCCGCAGTTGGTCTCCTGCCAGTTCCAGGGCGGCATTGAGACTCTGGTGCTGCACTGCGGGTTGTGCCGGTGACGGGGCCGGCAGCGGGGTATCAGTCATCGGGGATCTCGCCTGTCTCCCGGAATGGGTAGCCGATGGCCGGCGGCCGGGCACGGGCTGCCCCAATATACCCACGGGGCACGCTGGATCAAAAATAAAGACCACCAGGGACCTGGCGTCGACGCCAGATCCCTGGTGGTCCACAGCAGAAGAGTCGTCTTCGACGGCCTCGTGGCCGCCGCCGGCCGCAATCGTTGGTTACGCCGGAGCGGCGTCGTGGTTGGCGCCCGCTTCCGGATCCGCGGCTGCCGCCGGGGTGTCTTCGCCCAGCAGCGCCAGGTCGAAGGTCGGCTCCGGTAGGGGCACGCCCTTCTGTTTCAGCTCGTTCCGCAGGCGGCGGAGTTCGGGCCGCAGGCGGTCGATGGCGTGCACCAGGCTGGTCTGCTGGCCGCGGACCTGCGTTGCCTGCTCCTCGAGTTCCTGCGCCTCATTGCGGGCCTCGCGTACGGCCATTGAACGCAGGGACAGCCCCTGACGCATCCGCAGGATGCGGTTGGAGCATGTATACTGGACCAGCAGGGCCAGGCAGATGCAGGCAACGCTGATGACCCACCAGTGCATGGGGCCCTCGGCTCTCTGGCGCCGTGGTGACGGCGCGCGCGCGAGCTACTTGGCCAGGCGAATAGCCTTCTGGTGACGCCGAATGCTCTTCTGGCGGTCAATCTTCTTCTGCACCGACGGCTTGGTGTAGAAGCGACGCCGCTTCAGATCCTGCAGGATCCCGTTCTTGCGCAGCTTGCTTGAGAACCGACGCAGGGCCTTCTCAAAGGGTTCGCCGCTGCGGACCTCGACACTGAAATTACTCACCAGGACCTCATTGACAGAAAGTGGCGGGGGAGGGCAGACTCAAGGGACTCCGCGAGCACAGACCGATTGCCTGGCGTCGCGTCCAGCAGCGGCCGATACGTATCGTGTCCGGCCGCAGGTCGCCGGTAATACTGGGGACCACCCCCTCCATGCACTCTGAGCGTCGCGGCTCGAGGCCAACGGCTTCCTGCCGATCCGCACGGTGGCAAGCCACGGGGGGCAGGGAACACAAGGTAGAGCGCTGAAAGGCAGGCGCGCGAGGGGCCCGGCTTGATCGCTGAGGCGATGGACCGCCTGGCAACCATGGTTCAGCGCAAAACAGAATATAAATAGTAGGTGGGAGCCGAAAGCATGTCAAGCAGAGCGAGTGCCCCGGTGGGGTGCCGCGCGGCCGAGGATGGCTGTTGACGCCGCCAGCGGGGCCCCGCCTGGCAGCCCTGGAACACCGCCTGACCAGGGCCGACTGGGGGTTGATGGCGCTCGTGCTGGCGACGTCCCTGGGGCTCTGGTGGCGGCCGTTGGCGCCCCCTCCCGCGGCCACGGTGCGGGTCGAAGGGCGGGAGCACCTGGCATTGCCGCTGTCCGAGGCGCGCATCGTGCCCGCAGCCGGCCCCCTGGGCGTCACCCAGGTTCAGGTGGGGCCTCAGGGCGCCCGGGTGCTGACCTCCCCCTGCGCCAACCAAGCCTGTGTCCGCCAAGGTTGGGTAAGCCACGCCGGCGAGGTGGTGGCCTGCCTGCCCAACCGCGTCGTGGTGGTCATCGCCGGACCCGCACCAGCGGGCGGCCCTGACGCCGTCAGTCGCTGATGTTCACGTCAACGCGCGACCTGGCTCGCCTCGGACTGCTCAGCAGCACGGCCCTGGTGCTGTCGCTGGTCGAGAACACGGTGCCGACGCCGCTACCGTGGCTGCGGCTCGGACTGGCGAACATCCCGGTGCTGGTGGCGCTGATGGGGCAGGGCGTGCGCGCGGCGGTACTGGTAGCCGGGGTCAAGGTGCTGCTCGGTAGCCTGTTCGGCGGCGGCCTGCTCGGTCCCGTGGCGATCATTGGCGGGGCTGCGGCAATGGCCAGCCTGGCAGCCATGGCCAGCGCGCATCGGCTGCGTCCCGGGTTGTTCAGCACCGTGGGCGTGAGCGTCGCCGGCGCCGTGGCCCACCAAGCCACGCAGTTGTGGGTTGCCCGGCTGTACACCGGCCAACCCGCGTTGCTGTCCCTGTTGCCCATGGGCCTGGTGGCCGGGCTGGTCAGCGGCGTGTTCATCGGCCTGGTGGCACGCTGGAGTCTGGACCGCCTCGTCGGCGCCTGAGTCCCCGCCGCGGGGCGCCGGGGCGACCATCGACCAGACGCCGAGGTCGCCCTGCTGCCGCCACCCGGGGGCGGTCTTGTCGCTCCCCCCGCGATGGTCTTTATTTCAGTCCCGCTTGACCTTGGCCGGGTGCGGCGGGCGGTCACGGTGGGTCGGCGCACTCCGGGGCGGTCGAGTCAACCTGAAAGGCGACCCCGGCCCGGGGTCGACCCGCAGCTGTCGGCCCCAGATCCGCCTCATCGCGGGAAGGGTCCATGGACGTCCAGAAGAACGAGCCGCGCCCTGCCGGAGCAGGGAGTGCCCTGGGTACCGGGTTCAGCGCCCGGGCTTTTGTATTGGGGGCGCTCCTGTCCCTGGCCATCGCCGTGGGCGACCCCTACGCCAACATGGTGATCCGGGGCTCGTACATGGGCAACGACTTCAGCGCTGCCGGGGCCCTGTTCCTCTTCTTTGTCCTCGTGGCCGTAGCCAACACCGCCGTTGCCGCCGTCGCCCCGCGTCGGGCGCTGCGGCGCACCGAGCTGATCGTCATCTACGTGATGATGGTCGTGGCCGCCGCCATCCCGACCATGGGCTTCTCTGAGTACCTGTTGACCATTACCACCGGCGCCCAATACTACGCCACGCCGGAGAACGAGTGGGCCGAGCTCATCCTGCCCTTTGTGCCGGCCTGGCTGGTGCCGCAGGACCAGGAAGCCATCAAGTGGTTTTACGAGGGCGCCCCGCGCGGCATGGGCATCCCGTGGGCCGTTTGGGCCGGCCCGTTGGCCTGCTGGTTGGTGCTGGCCGCGGCGTTGTACCTGATGATGATCTCCTCGATGGTCATTCTACGCCGGCAGTGGGTGGAGCGCGAACGGCTGATCTACCCCATTGTCCAGGTGCCGCTGGAAATGGTTCAGGAGGACGGCCACGCCGTGCGGCCGCTGTTCCGTCGCCCGTTGCTGTGGATTGGCTTTGCCGTCCCGGTCGTGGTCAGCAGTGTCAACGCGCTGCATGCCTACTTCAACTTCGTGCCGGCCATCACCACCGTGTCCTCGGTGCCGATTTTCCGCAACACCATGGGACTCATCTTCCGCCTCAGTTTCCCCATGGTCGGCTTCTCCTATCTGATCAATCTCGATATCGCCTTCAGTCTCTGGTTCTTCAATGTGGTCGCCAAGCTGGTCAAAGGCGCGCTGGCGTTGCTGGGCGTCGGCAGCACGGAGAAGCTGGGCGTGTACGGTGCCTTCTCCGAGCCGATCTTGGCTCATCAGGGGCAGGGCGCACTGATGGTCCTGGTCCTGTTCGGCCTGTGGGTCGGCCGCAGTCACCTGCGTGATGTGTTCCGCAAGGCCTTCCGTGGCGACCCCAACGTGGACGACACCGGCGAGATGCTGTCGTACCGGGCTGCCGTGTTCGCGTGGCTGGGGTCGTCCCTGGTGCTGACCGGTTGGCTCTGGGTCACCGGCCTGCCGTGGTGGGCTGCCGCCATCACACTGTTGCTGGCCGTGCTGATCTTCGTCGGGCTCACGCGGGTGGTGGTCGAGAGTGGCGTGGCCACGGCCGTGGGACCGATGATCGCGTCTTCGGCCGTGGTTTCCGCGGTCGGCTCGTCAGTCCTGGGCACGCCCGGCATGGTATCCATGGCATACTCTTATGTCTGGGCGGCGGACATGCGCACCTTCGTCATGGCGGCCTGCGCCCACGGCCTCAAACTCACCGAGCAGTTGGGGCACCGCGTGCGCCCATTGTTCTGGGCCATGCTGTTGGCCATCGTCGTTAGTCTGGGTGGCTCGGTGTGGGCCATCCTGAACCTGGCGTACGCCTACGGGGGCATCAACCTCAACGGTTGGTTCTTCGCCGGCGGCAATCAGGTGCCTTTCCAATACATTGCCGCCGGGTTGACCACCCCACTGCCCGTCTACGGCGACGGCTGGCTGCACACGGTGGTGGGGGGGGCCATCATGGCCCTGCTCATGCTGGCGCGGCACCACCTGCTGTGGTGGCCACTGCATCCGGTGGGGTACCCCATCAGCGCCGTGTGGCTCATGGACGAGCTGTGGTTCAGCATTTTCCTTGCCTGGCTGGTCAAGCAGGTGGTGATGAAATACGGCGGGCCGGCGTTGTATCGGCAGAGCCGGCCTTTCTTCCTGGGCCTGATCATGGGGCAGTTCGTGATCGCCGGCCTGTGGCTGTTGGTCGACTACCTGACGGGCATGACCGACAATGTGGTGTTCTGGATCTGACGGCGTCGACCGTCACCGTGGCCGGTTGCTGATCTGTCCGTGGACGGACGGGGGGAGACGCACCATGCAGGGGCTTCGTTGCTTGACGCTGCTGGCATGCCTGTTGGCCGGCGCGTGGGTTCGCCCGGCCGGTGCCGAAGTCGACTTCGGTGCCCTGTCCCAAGCCGTGCCTGAGGAGCGGGTGGCTGCCAGCCTGGCCTTCTTCGGCGGTTTGGGCTCGCGCGTTGCCGGCTACCCCGGAGCCGACAGCGCGGCTGCGTTTGTCGAGTCGGCGTTCCGCCAGACCGGTCTGCGCGATGTGGTGACGCAGGACTACGACGTCACCGTGCCCATGGACCGTGGCGGTTTCCTGGAGGTCACTGCCACTGGGGCGCGAGTGCCCCTGTGTGCCCTGTGGCCGAATCTGGTGCGCACCTCCACCCTGCCGCCGGCGGGCCTGACCTCGCGCCTGATCGACGGCGGCGATGGTGACTATGCCCGACTCGACGGCCAGGACGTGCAGGGCGCGACCGTCCTGCTGGACTTCAACACCGGCGACAGTTGGCTGAACAGCGCCTACCTGGGGGCGGCAGCGGTCGTGTTTGTCGAACCGGACTCGACCGTGTACCTGGAGGCCGAACGCAAGTTCCTGACCATGCCGCTGGATCTGCCGCGCTTCTGGGTCAACCGCCAGGATGGCGAGCACCTGCGTGAGCAGGTGGCCACCAACGGCGGCTCCCTGCCGGTCCACCTGCAGTCGCGCATGGACTGGGAGCGCCGACCGGCGCGGAACATCATGGGGGTGATCCCGGGCAGCGATCCGGTCCTGGCCAAAGACATCGTTGTGCTCGAAGCCTACTACGACGCCATGTCGGTGGTGCCGGCGCTTACGCCGGGGGCCGAGCAGGCCGCCAGCATCACCGCGCTGCTGGAACTCGGCCGCTATTTCCGCGCCCATCCGCCGACGCGCACCGTGGTTTTCCTGGCCACCTCGGCCCACCATCTGGGACTGCGGGGGATCGACGACTTCATTCAACGCTACCTGCGCAAAGAAGACCCTTTCGTCCAGCGCATGGTGGTGCGCCGGGCGGTGGAACTGGCCCTGGACCGCGGCATGATCGCCCGCGACGGGGTCATCTATCGGGTCGGCGGCGACGAGTACATGGGCAAAGAAGCCCTGGTGCACGGCATCGATGGCCCGGACTCGGTGCTGGTGCGCCAGGTGCTGACCGCAGCCATGGCCGAGGGGGTGGTGGTTCGCGACCAGGGCCAGTTGCGCCTGGGCCAGGAGCGCTACGCCGATGAGGCGGTCCTGTGGCAGGAAGTGCGCCACAACACCAACCGCCGCGCCGAGTTGTACCGCGAGTGGGCGCGGGGGCACGCCGACTCGCTGGACGTAAAGCTCTTCATCAGTTTGGACCTGTCCACCCAGACCGACGAGTTGGGGGTCTGGAACAGCAACAGCAGCTTCTACTACAAGCGCTACTTCGCGCCCTTCGGCAAGAACTTCATGGCCTATGCCCGGCGTCTGAGCCGGGCCCTGGGGTACGACTACCGCGATGTGCTGGTCAACGGCATCAGCCCCGAAGGCGGCATGAGTTGGGAGACCTTTGTCCCTGGCCAGATCTCGGTGAACAGCGAGGTGGTGCTCGACACCGGCACACCGGCCCTGGCCTTTGTCACGGTCAACGATGCGCGTTTCCTCGTCGATACGCCCCTCGATCGCGTCGCCCACACCAACAGCGCCAACCTGACGCGCCAAGTGCGCGCCCTGGCCGGTATGCTCCACCAGGCCTTTGACGACCCTGAGCTGTTCCCGGACTTCAAGATGCGCCTGCGCGATACGCTCCGCTCGCTGCAGGCCCGCACGATGGTCTTCCCGCGCCGTAGCATCATCCCGGATCTGCCGCGCGCCGGTGCCATCGGGGTGGTGCGCAACGGTCGCGCCAAATCGTACAAGGGCGTGCGCGGCGAATACTTCGAGCTGACCGACGACCGCGGTACCTTCTACCTCAACTCGATTCGCGTCAACCAGGTCCAGGTCGAGGGCTACTACCTCGATCCGCTCAACGGCAGCATTGCCTACGCGCCTGACCGCGGTGTGCAGGGGGACAAGGTTTACCCCATGCGTATTGCCATGGACTGGCGCGACAAGCAGTGGATGGTCGTGCTGTTCCCGTGCGTAGCCTACAACTTCTTCGACATCGTGGATCCGCGGTACCTGACCAAGTTGTCCCAGATCACGGTCTTCGACGAGACCAACAGCACGCCCGTGGAATTCGGCTACACCATTGGCGAAGGCCCGTCGGCCCGTGATGAACCGGTGGGCGTGCTGTTTGCCCGACCCGAGGCCCGCGTGAAGGTGGGGCTGGGCGCCGGCCTGCTGGGGTTCCGCTACCTGCTGCTCAATGCGCGTGATGCCAGCAGCAAAGAGGCGGCCCTGGGTTCTGGTTTCGAGATCGGCAGCGGGACCTCATTCCTGCGCACTACCTACCTGGCTGCGCATGACATGTGGACGCTGGACGAGTCGCGCATGCGCGAACTGCAGGGCTTCGGCATTGAGAACCAACGGCTGTCAGACCTGCACGGCCGTGCCAAAGCCCAGTTGGACGCCGCCGCCGAGGCCCTGACGGCGCGGCACTGGTCCGAGTTCGTGCGCCGCACACGTTCGGCCATCGGTCTCGAGTCCCGCGCCTACCCGGACGTCAAGGCGACCCAGAACGACGTGATCCAAGGCATCATCTTCTTCATGGCGCTGGTGATCCCCTGCGCTTTCTTCGCCGAACGCCTGCTGATAACGGCGGCTACGATCAAGAACCAGATCTTCGGTTTTGCCGGCATCTTCCTGGTCATCTGGATCATCCTCTGGCTGGTGCACCCGGCTTTCCAGCTCTCCAACCCCTTCGTCATCCTGCTGGCCTTTGTCATCTTGGTGCTGGCCGTGCTGGTGATGTCGATCATCTCCGGCCGGTTCAACGAGCAGATGCGCAAACTGCGCACCGAGGTGGCCGTCATCCACGATGTGGACGTGAGTCGTGCGGGCGCTTCGATGGCGGCTTTCCAGTTGGGTATCTCCAACATGAAGCGGCGCAAGATGCGCACCGGGTTGACCTTTGCCACCCTGCTGCTGCTGACCTTTACGGTGCTGTCCTTCACCTCGGTGCAAACCACGCTGCGCTACAACCAGATTCAGCGCGACAACGAGGGTTTGTACGAAGGCATGATGATCCGCAGCAAGGCCTGGAACCCGCTCGAGGAGTCCGTCCTCGACTACGCCCGCAGCACCTTCCGCGATATCGCCGTGGTGGCGCCCCGCTCGTGGTACGACAACCGGGCCAAGGCGCATATCAAAATGAAGCACGGTGACAAGACCCATAACGCCCTGGGCGTCCTGGGTCTGAGCCCGGAGGAGAGCGGTGTTACGGGCCTGGATCGGGCTCTGCTGGCCGGGCGCTGGTTCGCCCCGGGCGACGAGAAAGTCTGCATCCTGCCCAGCGACATGATTACCAGCGACAAGCTTGCCATTGACCTGGCCGAGGTGGGTACGGCCCAGGTGCGCGTTTTCGGCCAGCTGTTCACCGTCATCGGCGTGCTCGATTCGCGCCGCATGAAAGATCTCAAGGACCTCGACGACGAGATCATGACACCGGCTGACTTCGCGGTTACCGGGGGGCAGGCGGTGCAGGAAATGGCGGAGGAGGAATCGCGCGAGAAGCAGGGGCTGGAAGACACCAAGGTGGTGATCAAGCCCTTTGTCCACCTCGAGCCCGCCAATGTCCTTCTCGTGCCCTACGCCACCCTGCGCAACGTCGGCAGCGGCAACCCGCTGCAGTCAGTGGCGGTACGCTTCCACGCCGGCATCGATGAGCGCAAACAGATCGAGGAGTTCCTGTCGCGGTTGGCCGTCACGCTGTTCGCCGGCATCAAGGAGCCTGGAGACCAGTTCGTCCGGGTGTCAATCTACAGCTCGCTGGGCATGACTTCGTTCTCGGGCATCGCCAACCTGCTGATCCCCATTATCATCGCGGCCTTGATCGTGCTCAATACCATGATGGGCAGCGTGTACGAACGATTCCGTGAGATCGGCATCTACTCGTCCGTGGGCCTGGCTCCGGGCCATATCGCCATGCTCTTCATTGCCGAGTCCTGCGTCTATTCAGTGCTCGGTGTGGTGGCTGGGTACCTGTCAGGGCAGATCATTGCCAAGGTTCTGATTGAGCTGAACCTGCTGGCCGGGTTCACGCTCAACTATTCGTCGCTGTCCGCGGTGTTCTCCAGCATGCTGGTGATGGCGGTGGTCATGCTGTCCACCATCTACCCGGCGCGCAAAGCGTCGCAGATGGCCGTGCCTGACGTTACCCGTAAGTGGAAGCTGCCGCCGCCCGATGGCGACCAATGGAACTTCGAGTTCCCCTTCACGGTAGGCGGCCAGGATGTGGTCGGGCTGTCGGTGTTCCTGATCGGTTACTTCGACTCGTACAGCGAAGAGTCCATCGGCACCTTCTACACCGATGGCGCCCACTTGCAGCGCTTTCCGACGCCGCACGGCGACGGCTATGCCATCGACATGAATATCTGGCTGGCCCCGTTCGACCTGGGCGTCAGCCAACACGTAGTACTGCGAGCCACGCCCGAGGCCGAGCACAACATCTTCGCCATCGGGCTGCAGATCCATCGCCTCAGCGGTGAGGAAGCCTCCTGGCGGCGGGTGAACCAGCGTTTCATGAACGTCATCCGCAAGCAGTTCCTGATCTGGCGCACGGTTGACGCCGAAGCCAAGGCAGGGTACCGCAAGCAGGGCGAAGACATTCTGGCGGCCGCGCTCGGCGCCGTCACCGCGTAAAGGGAGGGACGTCGCGTGTTCGGACGGTCGAAGTCGAACCCGAACCAGGAGATCGACGAGTACCGCGATCTCCTCGAGACCCCCACCCAGTACGAGGAGGGGTTCACCACCAAGACGGTGCTGGGCGTCCTGTTCGTCGCCTTCATCATGATCCCGGGCAATATGTACCTCGGGTTGATGGTGGGCGGGTCGCTGGGCGCCGCGGCCGAGTGGGTGACCATCATCCTCTTTGCCGAGATCACCAAGCGGTCGTTCACGACGCTCAAGCGCCAGGAGATCTACGTCCTCTACTATGTGGCTTCCGGCCTCATCGCGGCTGAGACCGGGGCCTTCAACGGCCTGCTGTGGAACCAGTACCTGGTGCAGTCTCCGGCCGCCAAGCAATTTGGCCTGACCAAGCTGCTGCCCACCTGGTTCGCCCCGCCCGCTGACTCGCCGGCCCTGGCGGCGCGCACCTTTCTGCATCCGGACTGGGTCGCGCCGATCATCCTGCTGGTCGTCGGCATGATCATCTCGCGTGTGTCATGGTACACCATGGCCTACGCTCTCTTCCGTCTCAACTCCGACTACGAGCGTCTGCCGTTCCCGTTTGCGCCGGTCGCGGCTCAGGGTTCGACCGCACTGGCCGAGAGCACCTCGGGTGAGGAGACCTGGCGCTGGCGGGTGTTCTCGGCAGGAGCCATGATCGGTCTGGTGTTCGGCACCCTGTACGTGGCCATCCCAGCCATCAGCGGCGCGCTGCTGAACGAGCCCATCCAGTTGATCCCCATCCCCTTCATCGACTTTACGCAGGTCACGGGCAACTTCATCCCGGCCACGCCCCTGGGCTTCACGGCCCATCTGGGGCCCATATTCTCCGGTTTGGTGATGCCCTTCTGGGGCGTCATGGGCACCTTCATCGGCGTCGTTCTCGGTTCCATCGCCAACCCCTTCCTGTATAAATACGGGCTGCTGACCACCTGGCAGCCTGGCATGGGGACGATCGAGACCTTCTTCGTCAACAGCGTCGACTTCTGGATGAGCTTTGGCATCGGCACCACGATTGCCATCGCGGCTATCGGCATCTATCAGGTCGTCAACAGCCTCCGCAAGAGCCAGACTAGCGTCGGTGGGCTGGTGCAGGTGCGCACCTGGCAACCGCCGCCGGGCCGCGGCGACTTCCCGATCTGGATCGCCGTGGCGCTCTACTCGCTGAGCACCCTGGCGATCATTCTGGTGTCCTGGGTGCTGCTGCCCGAGATCAGCCGGTTCATCTGGTTCTTCATCTTCTTCGGGTTCGTTTTCACGCCGCTGCAGTCCTTCGTCAACGCCCGCCTCGTCGGCCTGGTGGGGCAGACCGTCGCCATCCCCTACGTGCGCGAGGCGACCATCATCCTTTCCGGGTACCAGGGCGTCGACATCTGGTTCATCCCGTTCCCCTTGGGCAACTACGGGGCGCAGACGCAGAAATTCCGCGAGATCGAGCTGACCGGCACGCGTTTCTCCAGTATCGTCAAGGCCGAGTTGACCATGGTGCCGATCGTGCTGGTGGCCAGCTTCCTCTACTCGTCCTACATCTGGAAACTGGCGCCGGTGCCATCGGCCTCGTACCCCTACGCCCAGTTGATGTGGCGGCTGAATGCCTATCAGACCTGCCTGTGGTTCACCGGGACCCTGCGCAGCGAGCTGCAGGTCGCCGACGACCAGCGCGAGGCCGGGTGGCAGCCGGCCAACTTGAGCGAGCGTGAGTGGTGGTACTGGCGGGCTCGCGCGGTCGATGGCGAGTGGGTCAGCAGCAGCGGCAAGCGCGGCCATGCCGGCCCGTGGACGCCCACCGGGCGCTTCTACACCCACTACAGCCCCGGCGAACCGGAGCGCATGGCCGAACCCGTGGCGGCCGTCGCCCGTTCGGACAGTGGGAGCGCCGCCGACGGACCTGCGCTGCGGGTCATTGAGCCGCCCGTGGACGGCGGCGTCATGCGTGCGCCGCGACCGCGCCTGCGGGTGGCGGGCAGCGAGGCGCTGCCGCCGGGATGGACCTACTATTTTGTGCTGGACACGGACCCGAATTTCACCAGCCCGTGGATCCAGCGATCCACCGATGAGCCGTGGCTCTTCCGCGCCATCAAGAAGAAGGTCATCGTCGCCGGGGCTGTTTTCGGCATCGGCAGCTATGCTCTGTTGTCGGTGCTGGGCCTGCCGGTGCTGTTGGTGTTCGGTTTTGTCCGGGCGCTGACCGGCATCCCGCACTGGGTCATCACCGAGGTCATCGGCGCGCTCCTGGCCCGTTACTACTTCTTCCGCAAATACGGCGCCAAGCAGTGGCGTCTCTATGCGCCGGTCCTGGCGGTGGGGTTTGCCTGCGGCATGGCGCTGATGGGTATGGCCTCAATCTCCATTGCCCTGATCCAGAAGTCGGTGTCGGTGCTGATTTTCTAGTCGTCTCGCCTTCCCAGTGAACTGGCCGGCCGCGGGGGCCACCCCGCGGCCGCGGCGCGGCTCTGTTCCCGCGCCTGGGACAGCTTAGCCCTCTCACTCGGGTGCTGTGCTACCCGTGCCCTGCGCGCCCGGGGGACGCACGGCCTCCGCTGACGGAGATCTGTTTGGCCACGCCGCGTGGAGCAACGCAGTGGAGCGACTTCGCCTGGCAGGGGTTCTCGCTGCAGGTCCCCGAAGCCTGGAACCTGGGCCGCATGGAGGGCGATCGCTACAGCGGCTATGCCCGGCTCGACGACCCCGAGATTGTCCGCGTTGAGCTTGAGTGGCGAACGGTACGCGCCCAGGCCACCGAATCGGTGGAAGCCCTGGTCGGCCGTTACCTGGATTCGCTGGAAAAGAAGGCCGGGAAGGGGGGGCTGCGTTTCGCCGCCCGCCGACGAGTCGACTTCCTGCGCGAGCGACGCTTTGCCGCCGGTCCGGATTGTGAGACATTCACCTGGGAAGCCGATTTCCGCGCTCACAACCTGGCCTGGCGCACGCCGGGCGGACGCATCGTCCTCCTGCGTCTGCTGAGTCGTCTGGACGAGCGTCCCAGTCCGGTCCTCGACCGGGTGTTCGCCTCCCTTGGCGATCACGCCGGGGACGAGACCTGGCCGTGGTCAGTGTACGGCATGCGCTTTGCCATGCCTGCCGCATTCACCCTCGAGTCGCACAAGCTCCACTCGGGGCACCTGCAGCTGACCTTCGAGCGCGGCAAGGAGCAGCTGCGGGTGCAGCGATTGAGCCTGGCCAACCTGTTGCTCAAGGGGGCGACACTGGCGCAGTGGTACCCGGCCTTCTTCTGCCGCGACCTGCGCGACCTGGAGACCGAGATCGGCGCCGGTCAGGTGGGCGGGCACGCGGCCCTGGAGGTGAGTGGCCGACCGCGTAGCCGGTGGCGGCAGCTCCTCCGGCCTCTGCCCTGGATCAACCCCAGACCTCGTCTCTATCTGGATGCGCGCGTCTGGTCGTGCCCCGACTCGGACAAGATCTGCCTGGTCGACCATCTTTTCCGTCAGGAAGCCGATCGGGGTGACCTGGCTCAACGCCTTGCGGACGGATATGTTTGCCACCAACAGAACCCCCAAGCTGAGTCGGGAGTCGATGCTCAGCTCCCGGCCGACGCGGAATGAGGCGCTCGCCTGGGAGCTCAACGACAACGGCGAGGCGCGCATCACCATCGTCCGCCAGGATTCCTGGCGCGTCCGTCTGCTGTCCAAGCTCTTCTACATCCCGAAGAAGCGCACCATCACCCTCGACCAGGTGGGGACGGAGGTCTGGCACATGTGCAACGGCCGGACCACTGTGAGCCAGATGATCGCGGCCCTGAGTGAGCGGTACCGGTTGAACCGCAAAGAGGCCGAGGTGTCGCTCTTGTCCTACCTCAAGACGCTAGCCCAGAAGCGTTTCATCGGCTTCATGGTGCCCGGCGCTCGGGCCCGGCCGGCCGGCGGCGGCAAGCGCAGGCGCTAGACGACCTGCCCGCACGCGGGTGCCGCTTCCCGATCCCGACCTCACCGCCGACGGGCCACAAGAAAACTCACCAGGAGCGGCCGGAGCCGCCCCTGGTGAGGTGTCAACCAGCAGGGAACCGCTGGCTTACTTGAGCAGTGACAGGGCCGTCTGCGGCACCGTGTTGGCCTGCGCCAACATGGCCGAGGCCGCCTGGGACAGGATCTGTGCCCGGGTGAACTGCGTTACTTCCGCCGCCACATCGGCATCGCTGATCGACGCCTCCGAGTTCTGGATGTTTTCGATCGAGTTCTCGGTGTAGGCCACGGTGAAGGCCAGGCGGTTCTGCCAGGCGCCGATCTCGCCGCGCTGGTTCGATACCTTGGTGATGGCCTGGTCGATCTGGGTGATGGCCGATCTCGAGGAACTGATGTCAGCGACCGAGGTGATACCCAGGTTGAGGTTCTGCCCCGTGGCGCGCATGTCGATGATCGACACCTCCAACCGGTTGTTGATGCCGTCGTCCGGGCCCACCTGGAACGAGCCGCCGGTACCGGCCGCCACGATCAGGGTCTGGCTGTTGAGGCGGCCGTCGACATAGCTGCCGGTGGCGTTAGTGACGTTGTGACCGGCCAGGGTGACCTGGATGCCCAAGCGGTCGAAGTTGGCCACCACCGAGGTGCCAGTGGCCACTGCCAGGTTGCTGTCCAGGATCTGGCCCACGCTGATGGTCTGCGTGACCACGCCATTTCCCAGCGTGATCTCGCTGTCGCCGGCGTTGTCGACGAAGGTGTACGTGCCCGAGGTAGCGCCCGAGATCTTCATATCCACCACCCCGCTGGCCGCGCTGGCAGTGACCGCGGTCGACGTTGAGTCGACATGGTTCCCGTACCCCGTCAGCAGGACCTGGTCATTGTACGTGGTGCTGTTGGAGATGCGGTCGATCTCGGCCGTGATCTGGGTGTATTCGGCCTGGATCGACTGCCGGTTCAGGTCAGTGACCGTGCTGGAGGCCGACTGGACCGCCAGCTCGCGCATGCGGATCAGCATGGCGTTGATCTCGTTCATCGACCCTTCCGCGACCTGCAGCAGGTTGGTGCCCTGCTCGGCGTTGGTCAGGTCCATTTTGAGGCCGCTGATCTCCGCCCGCATGCCCTCCCGGATGGACAGACCGGCGGCATCGTCGGCAGCCCGGTTCAGGCGCATTCCGGAGGAAAGGCGTTCCAGGCGGAGGTTCAGGTCGGTGTTGTTGGCGTTCAATCGCCGTCGAGCATTGATGGCGGCGATGTTGTTATTGACCCGCAGTGGCATTAGAAACCTCCTTGTTTCTAACTCGTGTGGTGCTCATCCTTGGCACGGCGCGGACCTGCATGTAACCCGGTGGGCCCGTCGCCCCCGGCAGCCGTGTGCCATCCGGCTCCGGTCTGGCGTGGACCCTATGTCTGACCCACCTCCTTCTTGTTCCTCGGGACGTCCTCCCGTGGGGGCGAGAGGACCGCGCCAGCCGTGATTGGTTCGACTCCCGCCGGGTCGAATCCGACCGCCGCGTTCCCTTGTTGTTGTTGGGGTTCACTGCGCATACTGGTATCTCAGGCGTTGGACTCCCTGTCCGCGCCGCATGGGCGGCACTGACAGGGCTGTTGTCACGGGTTGACGTAGTTTCTTGACAAAAGAAGCGGTATCAAATGGTATCTCTATGTTTGTCTATCGACGCCGGGGTACTGGCACTTGAGGTAATTCGTTCGTGCAACCCTGATGACAAGGCCATGGCCCGGATGCGACGACCGCCGATGGGCGTCTTCCGGACACTCGCGACCAGGCAGCCTAACCCTGCACGCGACCACGCCGATCGGTGGGCGCCGCCATGAGCGTCCACGGCTGGCGCCGCCTGGCATGCCTCCTGTCACACCTGCTGAATCCCGCCGGTCTGGCGCTGGCGGTGTTCGGCGGCCTGGTGTGGGGCCACCCTCAGGCATGGGCCGCAGGGGCCGTGGCCGTGGTCCTGTACAGCTTGGTGCCTGGCGTGGCGCTGCTGGGTCTGCACCGTTCGGGCCGCATCCCGGCCCTGTACCCCGAAGAGCGGCAGGAGCGGGCCGGCATGCTGCTGGCCGGCGCCACCTGTTACTTTGCCGGTGTGGCGGCGTTGCGCTGGTGCGGGGCGCCCCTGCCCATGCTGCTAGCCGGGGCCACCTTCGGCGTCAACGCGCTGCTCGTGTGGCTGATCAACCGGCACTGGAAGATCAGCATCCACGCCGTGGGCGTCGGCGGCGGCGTGTGTCTGCTGCTCCTGGCCGGGGGGCTTTCGCGCTGGCCCGTCCTGGCCGCCATCCCTCTGGTGGCCTGGGCCCGGCTGCACCTGCAGGCGCACACCCCGGCGCAGGTGGCCGCCGGTCTGGCCCTCGGCAGCCTGTCAGCGGCCCTGCTGCACGCGCTCTTCCCGGGGACGGTTCCGTGAACCCGGGGTCGCCTGCGGTGCTGCGCGGCACCGTCGGCCGGATTACGTACCGCAACGGCGACAATGGGTACACCATCGCCCGGCTCGATCCGGAAGGCGAGGGCGGGGGCGAGTCTGTCACCGTGGTGGGTTCGTTTGCCTCGCTGCAGGAGGGCGAGACCGTTGAGGTGGAGGGCGCCTGGACATCCCACGCGCGCTTCGGCCGGCAGTTCAGGGTGGACCACTACCGTCCGGTTGTGCCGTCCACGGTGGAGGGTATCGAGCGGTACCTGGGTTCGGGCCTGATCCGCGGCGTCGGTCCGGCCTCGGCTCGGCGCATCGTCGAGCACTTCGGCGAGGCCACCATGGAGGTGATCGAGTCCCATCCGGAACGGCTGCTCGAGGTGCCTAGGCTCGGGCGCCGGCGCGCTGAGTTGATCGCGCAGGCCTGGTCGGCCCAACGGCACATCAAAGATGTGATGGTCTTTCTGCAGTCGCACGGCGTCACCACCGGATTGGCCGTGCGCATTTTCCGTGCTTACGGCCAGGACGCCATCGCCCTGGTGCGCGCCAACCCCTACCGACTGGAGCGCGATGTGCCGGGGGTGGGTTTCCGCACGGCAGATCGCATCGCCCGTCAGCTGGGCATGGCCGTCGACGCGCCCGAGCGGATCAAAGCCGGGGTTCGTTACCTGCTGGCCAAGGCAGCCGACGAAGGGCATGTGTTTCTGCCCGAAGCCGAAGTGATGATCCGGGCGCGCGACATCCTGGAGGTGGGCGAGGACCTGGTGCTGCCCGCCCTGGCTGAGTTGCGCGCCGAGGGCGTGCTGATTGCTGAGCAGGATCGCCACTACCTGCCGGCCCTGTTTCACGCTGAGGTGGGGGTGGCCAGTTCGCTAGCCCGCCTTCAGCGCAGTCCCGCGGCGGCCGGTCGGACCCCGAAGGGCGGTGTGGCCGACGATGCGGGGCCGCCGCTGGCCGCCCGACAGCAGCAGGCCGTCGAGTGGGCCGCAGCCCACAAAGTCCTGGTGCTGACCGGCGGACCCGGAACAGGCAAGACCACCGTGACCCGCCGTATCCTGGCCGCTTTCACGGCCGCCGCGATGACGGTGGCCCTGTGCTCTCCCACCGGCAGGGCAGCCAAGCGTCTGGCCGAGACCACCGGCCACGAGGCGAGCACCATCCACCGACTGCTCGAATTCGACCCGTCGAGTCGGCAGTTCCAGCGCGACGAGAACGCCCCGCTGCAGCTGGACGCGCTGATCGTCGATGAAGCCTCCATGGTCGATGTCGGCCTCATGCACGCCCTGCTCCGCGCCCTGCCGTCCACCGCGCGATTGGTACTCGTCGGCGATGTTGACCAGTTGCCCTCGGTCGGGCCGGGGGCGGTGCTGCGTGATATCATCGCGTCCGAGGCCGTGCCGGTAGTGCGGCTAGTGGAGATCTTCCGCCAAGGCCCGGCCAGCCGCATCGTGGCCAATGCGCACCGCGTCAACCGGGGCGAACTGCCGGAACTGGACAACCGCAGTGCCGCGGACTTCTTCTTCGTGGCTGAAGCGCGCCCCGAGCAGGTGGCGGCGCTGGTGGAAGACCTGTGCGCCCGCCGTCTGCCCGCCCACGGCGGCTATGAGCCCTTTCGCGATATCCAGGTGCTGTCGCCGATGTACCGCGGTGAGACCGGGGCGGCCAGCCTGAACCAGCGCCTGCAGAGCCGCCTCAACCCAAACGGCCAGGCCATTGCCGGCGGCAGTGGCCTGCGCGTCGGTGACCGCGTCTTGCAGGTGCGCAATAACTATGATAAGGGGGTGTTCAACGGCGACCTCGGCCGCATTGTGGCCTACGACGCCGAAGGGGAGTCGGTGCGGGTGGCGTTCGATACAGTGGTCGAATACGACGCCGCCGATCTGGACGAGTTGACGCTGGCCTACGCGATCAGCATCCACCGCTCACAGGGGTCGGAGTTCCCGGTGGTCGTGCTGCCCCTGACCACCCAGCACTATGTCATGCTACAGCGCAACCTGCTTTACACTGCCATGACCCGGGCCCGTCGCCTGATTGTGGTCGTCGGCACCCGACGGGCGCTCGAGCTGGCGGTCGCCAACAACGAGGTGTCGGCGCGCTACACGGGACTGGTTGCCCGGCTCAAAGCCGGAGGCGCTTGAACAGGCGCTCGGGGATCCAGCGGATGCAGACCATGATGTAGCGCCAGAACCACGGCGTGTATAGCACGTCGCGACGCCGGGCGACGGCCCGCAGGATGTCCCGGGCCACGCGCTCCGGGGACGCGACCAGGAACAGCCCCGGCAGGCCCTCGGTCATCGGCGTGTCGACAAAGCCTGGCTTGACGGTCAGCACGCGGACGTGCGTGCGGTTCAGGCGCTGCCGTAGCCCCTGCAGGTACAGCGCCAGGGCACCCTTGGCGGCCCCGTACACGTAGTTGCTCTGCCGACCCCGGTCACCGGCTACTGACGTGATGCCCACAATGGTTGCCGCTTGGCCGCGGGCCTCCAGGTAGTTGGCCACCTGGCCCAGGGCGACCGCAGCGCCGGTGAAATTCACCTCGATCAGGCGGCGCATGGCCCCCGGGTCCTGCTGGGCCTGTTCCTGCCGGCCCAGCTCACCGAACACCTGGATGACGAGATCAAAAGGGCCGAAGGCGGCCGCGACCCGGGCTGGCACCGAGGCCGCACTGACCGGGTCCAGAGCGTCGAATTCGAGCAGATCCACGGCGATGCCGAAACGCAGTCGCAGGTCGGCCGCGACCGGCTCCAACTCGTCAGCGCGCCGCGCGGCCAAGACCAGGGGGCGCCCCGCAGCCGCCAACTCGCGTGCCAGGGCGGTGGCGATGGCACTGCGGGCGCCCAGGATCACAGCTCGGTCGGTCATGTCAACTCCAGGCGGTCGGACTGCTGCGAACGCCAGCGCGACTCGGGGTCCCAGGTCCGGCGGATGCGGCGAAAGGCCGGCAGGCCCGGGTACATGGCCTCCATGTCGTCCGGTTCGAGGACCGCGTCCTTGGCCAGGTAGATGCGCCCGCCTGCCTGGCGGACCGTCTGGTTGAGCTGGCGCAGGAAGTCGTCGATGCCCGGTTGCCGTCGGGGGATATCCAGGGCCAGCGTCAGGCCGGCGACCGGGAAGCCCAGCAGGCTTTCGTCCCGCGGGCCGAAGGCTTTGAGCACGGCCAGGAACGAAGCCGCGCCCGAACGGGCAATGCGCTGCAGGATCTCCTCGACCGGCGCCTGCCCGGCCGCCTGGGGGATGACGAACTGGTACTGAAGGAACCCCTGCCGGCCGTAAATGCGATTCCAGTGGCCCACCGCGTCCAGCGGGTAGAAGAACGGGTCATAGTGAACGACTTGGTAGCGGTCGCGCTGCCATTGGCGATGGTAGTACAGGCCATTGAAGGCCCGCACCGTCAACGGGCTGAGCGCCCATCCCGGCAGCGACCAGGGCACGTCCAGTCGGCCTGGGGGATGCACGGCCAGGGGCGTGCGCGTTGCCAGGTCCCCGGCTTCCACATGGTCGCCCAACATGACCAGCGAACGGCCCAGGTGACGCCCTTGGGCCAGGCAGTCGATCCAGGCCACTGAATACCGGTACTGGTCCTGGGTCTCGCTGAAGACGCGGCAGGTCTCTGACAGGTTGCCGGTGCGGCAGGTGCGTACGCCGACATACGCCGAGGTGATCCGGCGCAGTCGCAGCGTGGCCGCGACGATGACCCCGGTCAGGCCCATGCCGCCCAGGGTCGCCCGGAACAG